>JAFVBK010000259.1 GCA_017480045.1 Clostridia bacterium | reverse complement strand
TCAGGATGTTGACAAAGTCAACAGACTGGCAGGCCGCTGAAAAGCCTGCAAGGCAAGGAAAGAAGTCCTGCAAATGAGGGCGCTTACTTAACCGTAAGTAACCGAATTTGCAGGGCTTTCTTGACACCGCAAGCGGAAATTGCCATTCCGCGGAAGTGCTTTTCAGCAATTTCCGCGTTTGCGGGCTTTGTCAGCGGTCTGAATAGCCGCAATCGCGGCTTTTTCGCACCTTCATATCATAAGCAAAACTTTGCCAATTTGCCATAAATATAAGGAATAACAAACGAAGCATAATGTAGTAAAAAAACCTAAAAAAAGGCTTGTATTTTGTCACTGAGTGTGCTAAAATTAACCTATACCTTTGGGGAAAACGTTATAGTATTTCCTCATGCGATGGAATCGTTAATTTTATGCGTTGGCGCTTTGCGCACCGATTGAGAAGGCGTAAGGCCCCTACAGCGGCAAAAGCGAGGCGTCGACAGCAAACGGAGGGGATGGAATCGTGAAGGGATTCTGGAACAACATGTGGAAGAACAGAGCGCATATCGTGATGGCGCTGCCTGCCTTCCTCGTACTTTTCTTCATCATGTACGTGCCGATGGCAGGTCTTGTCATGGCCTTCAAGGCCTTTGACTACTCCAAGGGCATCTTCGGCAGCCCCGGGAACGGCATCGAGAACTTCAAGTTCCTGCTGGCCTCGAAGAGCACCTTCTTCACCATGACCAGGAATACCGTGCTGTACTACCTGCTGTTCACCTCCGTGGGCACGGTGCTGAACGTGGCGCTGGCCATCGCCATTGACAACATGCTGCTCAAGCGCGTGGCCAAGACGATGCAGACGCTGATGATCATCCCGGTGTTCATCTCCTACGCGGCGGTTCAGTTCATCGTTTACGCCTTCATCAGCTCCGACACGGGCCTGATCAACAACGCCCTGGGGCTGAACATCAAGTTCTATTCCACCGCGAAGCTCTGGCCCTGGGTCCTGCTGGTCACCAAGATCTGGAAGGACACCGGCTACGGCTCCGTGCTCTACATGTCCGTGCTGTCCGGCATTGACACCTCGCTGTACGAGGCGGCGGACATCGACGGCGCGAACAAGTGGCAGAAGATTTGCCACATCACCATCCCCTCGCTGATCCCGATGATCACCGTCATGCTGCTGCTCTCCGTGGGTAACGTCATGCGCTCCGACACCGGTCTGTTCTACCAGGTCACCCGCAACAGCGGCATCCTGTATCCCACCACGCAGGTTATCGACTCCTACGTGCTGAATCAGATCTTCAAGAACTCCAACTTCGGGTTCACGGCGGCCACCTCCTTCTTCCAGTCGGTTGTCGGCCTGCTGCTGATGCTGTTCGCGAACTTCACCGTTCGCAAGATCGCGCCCGAAAACGCGCTGTTCTAATCGACGATACGAAGTGAGGAGTGAACGACATGGCAAAGAAAGCTTACAAGTATAAGAAAGATCGATTTGGCCTCGGTCAGCTGATTCTGACCATCTGCCTGCTGCTTTTGACGATATTCTTCGCGGCCCCGGTGCTGCTGGTGTTCATCTCGGCCTTCACCGATGAAGTCTACATCACCCAGCACGGCTTCTCCTTCCTGCCCGCCGTATGGAGCATGAACGGCATGAACTCCGTGCTGCGCTACGGCAAGCAGCTGCTGCAGTCCTACGCGGTCACCATCGGCGTCACCGTGGTAGGCACGCTGCTGGGCCTGCTGATCATGAGCATGTACGCCTACTCCATGAGCCGCCGGGATTTCAAGCTGACCAAGTTCCTCTCGGTCTTCCTGCTGATCCCGATGCTGTTCAACGGCGGCCAGCTCTCCGGCTACATCGTGTTCACCGGCTACTATCACCTGAAGGACAGCCTCCTGCTGCTGATTCTGCCGCTGTGCGTGACCACGATGAACGTCATCATCCTGCGCACCTACATCGCCAACTCCATCCCCTATGAGCTGATGGAGGCCGCCACCATCGACGGCGCCGGCGACTACCGCACCTTCTTCCAGATCACGCTGCCCCTGATGAAGCCCGCCCTCGCGGCCGTTGGCTTCATGATGGCCACCGCCTACTGGAATGACTGGCAGAACGCCCTGCTCTACATCGTCACCGACAGCAAGAAGCCCCTGCAGCTGCTGCTGATCAACATCCAGAAGAGCATCGAGTTCCTGCTGAACAACTCCAACGTGCCCGCCAGCGCCCGCGCGGCCATGGGCGGCACCATCCCGCAGTACTCCGCCACGATGGCGACCGTGGTCGTGGTCATCGCCCCGATCATGGTGATCTACCCCTTCTTCCAGAAGTACTTCGTCAAGGGCCTGACCGTCGGCTCGGTGAAGGGCTGATCGTTCCCCGATTGTCGGCGTGCCGCGCTCCGCTTGCCCGCTGACCCGCGCGACGGCTTCGCCCGTCCGCTAATCGGGCCCCAATCCCGGTTTCAAATGCCCGCGGCTTCGGGCATATGAAATAATATCCCAATTCATGAGGAGGATAACCATGAAGAAGCTCGTTACTTTTGCTCTGGTTCTCTGCCTGGCGCTGTCGATGTTCGTCGTCACCGCTTCCGCTGAGTCCGGCAAGACCGTCATCAACCTGACCCGCTGCACCTTCAATCTGGCCACCCCGGATTCCGAGCAGGTGAAGAAGGTCGAAGACGCCATCAACGCCTACATCGCTGACAAGATCGACGTTGAGATCCGTCTGACTGACATCGGCTCCGGCGAGTACACCGACAAGGTGAACCTGTCCCTGGCCAACAACGAGATCAACCTGCTGTGGACCGCTTCCTGGGAAGCCGTCATCGGCACCAACGATCTGGTTCCGAAGAACGCCGTGTATGACATCACCGACCTGCTGCCCGGCACCGCTCTGTACGAGTCCATGGACGCTGGCCAGTGGGAAGCCACCAAGTACGACGGCAAGAACTACTTCATCCCCGTGTACAAGGACAACGTGGAAGGCTACGACTTCATGTTCCGCAAGGAGCTGGTCGACAAGTATGGCTGGGACATCACTTCCGTCGAGAAGCTGGCTGACCTGGAGCCCATGCTTGAGGATGCCAAGGCTGAAGGTCTGAAGTATCCCTTCCTGACCCAGAAGACCGCCATGTTCTATCGCTGGTACATCGATTCCTTCGATTTCTTCACCGCCGATGCGAACACCAACTTCTTCGCCGTGGATCGCGCCACCAACGAAGTGGTTGACACCATCCTCACTCCCGAATACGCCGAGTTCGCCAAGCTGATGGGCGACTGGGCCGAGAAGGGCTACATCTCCGAGGACGACGTGACCAAGGTCACCACCGACACCACCACCCAGACTCAGGATTGGGCCATCTCCTGGTGGACCGACCTGCCCAACAACATCGAGGCCAACAGCCGCTACGGCCAGGAGGTCGTCATGCAGCCCGCCACCAATCGCTATGCGCACAGCACCTCCGCTCTGGGCAGCTGCTACTGCATCACCGCCAACAGCACTGAGGAAGAAGCCAAGGCCGCGATCGACTTCATGGGCCTGCTCTACACCGACAGCACTCTGGCTGACATCTACACCTTCGGCATCGAGGGCGAGGACTTCGAGTACACCCAGGCCGATGATCAGACCATCCAGCACGTGACCCAGCACTCCGACAAGTACAACCACTCCATGTGGGAGTCCGCGTCCGCGACCGTGGTTACGCCTCTGGACGTCGAGCCCGACGACAAGGCCGAGAGCTACATCGCCTTCAACGGCGGCGCCAACACCTCCGTGGCGGCTGGCTTCCGCTTCGACAAGAGCCTCGTCGAGGCCCAGTACACCGCTTGCTCCACCCTGTTCGAGCAGTATGGCTTCGCGCTGGAGAACGGCGGCGTGCCCGCTGACGCTGTCGATGCCTACATCGAGCAGTATCAGGCCGACCTGGATGCCGCTGGCTATCAGGATGTTCTGGCCGAGTTCCAGGCTCAGTATGACGCTTGGAAGGCCGAATAATTCAGAAGCAGACATCTGAGTTAAACGCCTAATTCGCAGCCCCCGCAATCGCGGGGGCTGTTCTTTTTTGCGCCTTTCCCGCACAATATGAACCAACGCCCATTCTGAATCGGAGGTTTATATTATGCGCAAATGGACCCTCGCGCTGCTCCTTTCTCTCGCGCTGCTGTGCGTCCCGCTGGGCGGACAGGCCGAAGGCGCCGGTCTGTCAACCAACGCCGGCACATCGCCCGACGCCGTCTCCAGCCCCACCGACACCGCGCCGCCGGAGCTCGATCTCTCCCCCACCGCCGCACCGGAAGCGACGCCGGCGCCCCAATCCCTGCCGCCCGTCTCCGACGCGCCGCTGCTGGAAAGCCCGCCCCTGCACCTGAACTGCGCCGCAGCGCTGCTGATGGAGGCCGACAGCGGCCAGATCATCTTCCAGATGAACGCCGATTCGCCCCGCCCGGTGGCCTCGGTGACGAAGGTAATGACGATCCTTTTGACGCTGGAGCAGCTGGACGCGGGCCGCGTTTCCGCCGAAGACGTGGTCACCGTCTCCGAATCCGCCGCGGGCATGGGCGGATCTCAGGTGCTGCTGGACGTGGGCGAGCAGCAGAACATCGGCACGCTGCTCAAGACCATGATCGTGGGCAGCGCCAACGACGCCGCCGTCGCCCTGGCGGAGACCCTCTACGGCAGCGAGGCGCTGTGCGCCGAGGCCATGAACCGCCGCGCCGAAGAACTCGGCATGGCAAACACCCACTTCGTCAACTGCACCGGTCTGCCCGCCGACGGCCAGCACACCACCGCGCGGGATGTGGCCGTCATGTCCCGCCAGATGTTCGCCCACGCGCGCTACTTCGATTATTCAACCGTCTGGATGGAGGACATCGACCACGGAGACGGCCGCGTCACCCAGCTGGTGAACACCAACAAGCTGTTGAAGCTGTACGACGGCTGCGACGGCGGTAAGACCGGCTCCACCAATGAGGCAGGCTATTGCGTCTCCGCCACGGCCCAGCGCGGCGGCATGCGCCTGATCGCCGTGGTACTGGGCGCCGCCTCCGGCAAGGAGCGCTTCGCCATCGCCCAGCAGATGCTGGACTACGGCTTCGCCAACTACCGCCAGTACCCCGTGGCCAGGCGCGGCACGAAGGTGCGGGGCCAGCTGCCCGTCACCGGCGGCAAGCGCGACGGCGTCAGCCTCGTGCTGGACGGCGATCTCACGCTGCTGGTGAACAAGGGCGACGAGCAGCGGGTGCAGCTCTCCCCCAGCCTGCCGGAGAGCGTCGCCGCGCCCATAGATGCCGGGGACGTAGTGGGCCATGTGGACGTGAACGTCGACGGGCGCGGCGTCGCCCAAATTCCCATCGTTGCCGGCGAGTCCGTGGAAGCCAGGGGTTTGCCGCTGCGACGGATATGGGAAAATTGGGTGGGGCGGTTCTGATACTGAATTCTTTTACAACCCTCCTTGACACATAATACTATGTGTGGTATAATATTATGTGTCAAGGAGGTGTTTTCATGGATGTCCAGCTAAAGCGGGGCATATTGGACGCCTGCGTGCTCACGGTGTTGCGCCGGGGGGAATCCTACGGCTACCAGCTGGTGCGGGATGTGAGCGAGATCATCGCCGTCTCGGAATCCACGCTGTATCCCATCCTCAAGCGCCTGGAGGCGGGCGGGCTGGTGTCGGTCTATTCCGTGGAGCACAACGGCAGGCTGCGCAAATACTATCGAATTACGGAGGCCGGCGAGCGGCGCGTCCACGCCTTTCTGGATGAATGGCGGGAGCTGCTGCGCGCGCTGAGCCAGATTGAAGCGGAGGTTGAAGCACATGACTAAGCAGGCATTTCTGGATCAGCTGAGCAGGCTGACCGGCGGGCTTTCCGACGCAGAGCGGGCGCGCCTGATCGAATACTATGGCGAGATAATCGACGATCGCGTGGAGGAGGGCGTCTCTGAGGAGGATGCCGTGGCCGCGCTGGGCGATCCCGCCGAATTGGCGCGGGAGTTCTCCCCCGCGCAGCGCCGGGAACCGGCCGCGTCCGCCTCCGCCGAGACGGTATCCGCCCTGAACGGCCTGCGCGTGCGCGTCGAAAACGCGGATGTCGCCATCGTCCAGGAGCCCCTGGCCAATGGCGCGGCGGCGCAGCTGCGCTTCTCCGACCCGGAGCGCTTTGAATGGCGCATGGACGGAGAGACGCTGGAAATCATCGAGCGCGCGGCGGAGGGCGGGCAGTTCAACCTGCAATTCAGCCTGAGCTGGCTCAAGCATATGGTCTCCGGGCCGGGGCTGCGGGTCACCATCGCCCTGGCGGGCGCCCTGCCCGGCGGTCTGGAATTCACCGGCAAGGGCGGCGATTTGACGCTGGACGGCGTGGAGATCGGCGGAGCGTCCCGACTTCATACCGGCAGCGGCGATATCAAGCTGACCCATGCCCGCTTCGCCGCGGCGCTGGAGGTCGACTCCCGTAGCGGCGACATCCGCCTGGATGATCTGCGGACCCAGGAGCTCCTGTACGCCAAGACCGTCAGTGGCGACATGCAGCTCGCCAACCTGACCGCCCCGGACAAGCTGCGGCTGGAATCCGCCAGCGGCGATATCGCCCTGCGCCAGAGCGAAGGCGACGCGCTGACCATCACCACCGCTTCCGGCGACATCGAGGTGGATCGCTGCCGCATGAGCGCCGCGTCCATCCGCGCCGCCAGCGGCGACGTGCGCCTGGACGAGCTGGAGGCCGACCCCGCGCTCACCGTGGACACCGCCAGCGGCGACATCGACATGACCCGCTGCATCGCCCGCGAGACGCGCCTGAAGGCCGCCAGCGGCGATGTGGAGCTTCGACTGGAGCCGCTGCCCTGCGGCTACGACCTCGCCGTCAACACCGTCTCCGGGGACATTCGCCTGCCCAAGAACAACCCCGCGCCCCAGCCCGGCGAGGCCCAGCCGCGGATTACCGCGCAGACCGTCAGCGGCGATGTGGATGTGCGCATCCTGTAAGATGCCGCCAAGGCGGCAAAACCCGCCCGCGGGGACGCCATAACCGGCGTCCCCGCGGGCGGAATCATTGCCGCCTGACGGTACTCTTGCCCTTTTTCGCGTTTTGCGGCCCCGCCTCGCTATTCTTCCTGAAGGATTTCCAGCATCATCCGCGCGCCCAAACGGAAGCCCTGATTGAACACCTCGGCGGATTCCAGCGGATATTCCCGCAGCATGGCGTCCGCGATTTCCATAAACTGACTCGTCAGCGCCGTGTCGACGGCGTTCAGCCGCGCAATGAAATCGGACTGCTGGCCGATCACCTGGCGCATCAGTTCTATATACTCCTCAATTTTAGGTCTGAAATATTCGCTCGGAATCAGTTCGCCGTTGTAGAACTGGTGTATGAGGTTGGACATAAAAACGCCTCCTTTTAATTTTGACATTTACTAGATGTCATTTTAGATTGTATTTTAACATATAATATCCAAAATGACAACCACTAAATGTCAAAGGAGTGCTATTTATGTATAAGAACAAGGCAGATAACGGATTGAATAATATCAGCGGAAAGCGAATCAGGGAAATTCGAATGAATTTACCCGAAAAAACATCTCAGAATCAGCTTGCGACCCGCTTGACCCTAGCAGGTTTGGAACTGGATAAAAACGCTATTCAGAAAATAGAAAGCGGTCAAAGGTTTGTCACCGATATTGAATTGAAAACTATAGCAAAGGTTCTGAATGTCAGCTACGAAGATTTGTTGGATCTATAAGTCTCTTTTCTGCCAGAGCCATCATTTTACACAATAAGGGAATGTGTGAAATACAAGACTCTGCGTATATTGGAAGCCCACCACCGTAGGTAACTGGTGAATGCCTCATCGCAGGTTTATTCTCTATCGGAATGGATGAACGAAGCCGTCGGGGACACCTCATCCGAGCCGCCGTAAGCGGCTGCCCACCTTCCCCACAAGGCAATATCGTCAATTTAAGGGCGAAGCGTTTCCAAAAGGCTTCCCCTTGAGGGGAAGCTGGCTCGACGCGAAGCGGCGAGACTGATGAGGTGTCCCCGACTGTCATCGTTCGTCTATCGCAATAGACGAACCAGGCGCTGCGGAGACACCTCATCCGCCCCCTACGGGGGCACCTTCCCCTCAAGGGGAAGGCCTGGGGGAGATTCTGCGCTGCGCTCAGAATGACAGCGAAATAACGACCGTCATCCTGATCGCAGCGTTGCCGCGGGCATGGCAAAGCGTTAAAGACCTTTTGTATGCTCTTTATTTGAGAATAGTATTGATTCCGTCTTGCGACAGCGATTATCCGCGGCCATGGGCCGGGCTGCGCAGCCGGATTTACCAAATATTACCTTTGATTTTGGATAGCACCCTGTGTGATAATATGTGTAGCTATAACTTCCGATTCGCCGCTTCGCGGCAAATCAGAAGTTACCCCACACAGGAGGCGCGAATATGGCGGCAAGAGGCAAGCATCGAAGATTATTCGTTCTGACGGGTCTGCTCCTCCTCTATGCCCTCGCCTGTCTGCTCAGCCGCGGCTTCGCGCATTTCATGCTGAGTCGCCTGTCAGGGCCCGCCATGCGCGCCTTACACCGCCTCACCGTGCCCATTTCCTTCCCCCTGGCGGAGCCGCTGGCCTTTGCCGCTGGCGTCGCCATAATCCTTGCTCTGGCTGCCGCCGGTCTCCGCGCCCTATCGCGGCGCAATGCCGCTCCGCTGCGGCACTGGCTGCGGGGCGCTCTGTGGGCGGCGCTGTGCATCGGGGGAAGCCTGCTCGCGCTGTGGCTTCCGGCGATGGTCGCGCCCATGGAGGCTCCGCCCGCGCCCAACGCCAGCCAGCTGGAATGGCTTTGCGGCCAGCTGATCGACGCGCTGAACGCGGCGGAGCTGTCCTTCCCGGAGGCCGCCGAGAGCCTGCGCCGCGCGCCGGAAGCGGCCAAGCTGCCAGACGCCATCGTGAAAGGCGCCCGCTATCCGGAGTGGATGCGCGCCGCCTCCATCTCCGGGCTGTTTGTGCCGCTGACCGGAGAGGCGCTCGTGGATGTCACCGCGCCCGCGCCGCTGATTCCCTTCACCGCCGTGCACGAGCTGATGCACCTCACGGGCATCGCCGACGAAGGCGCGGCCAACATCGCCGCCTGGGAGCGCTGTCTGTCCGCGGGCGGCGCGTTTGCCGATTCCGCGCGGCTGTGGGCTTTGCGCTACGCCATGGGCATGCTGCTGCGGGCCGACGACGACGCCTGGCAGCGTGCGCATGAAAAAATGAAAGACCCGCTCTCGCAGGTCTTTCAGCTGTCGGGCAACGCGGCTATCCCCGCGGACCGGCGCGCGCCCGGTCTGCCCAGTCTGTCCCTCCGCCGCGGCGATTACACCGCGCTCATCGGGCATCTGATCGCTCAGGGCTTCACCTGATACTCCGAGACCACATAGCCGGCCTCGCGCACCGCCCGGCGAAGCGCCGCTTCGTCGGGCGCTTGCTTGCAGCGCAGCCGCGCCTGGCGATTATCGATGCGCACCTTCGCCCACACGCCATCCAATTCATTCAGCGCGTTTTCCACCCGGCGGGCGCAGTTTTCGCAGGTCATCCCGCCGATCGTCAGCGTGGCCTCATAGGGGTAATGCGCCGAATTCCGATCCAGGACGCCCCGTCGGCGCACCGTCTCGTGCTCGCCACAGCAGGCGCTGCCCTTTCGGTAGCGACGAATGGTATGGAGCGTCGCCGCCAGAACAGCGGCCGCGAGAATCGCGACAATCGCAATGTTCATCGCTCACACCCTCCGCAGCCTTGAGCACACCTCGCGCAGTCGCCGCCGCAGGAGAGCCTGCCGCGCTTTTTATCCCGATACACCTTGCGCGCGGACAGACATACGACGATCGCCAGCGCAAACAGAAGGATGATATCCCAAATATTCATGTGACGCTCCTTTGAAATCCAGATTCGCAAAGCGGCTCTCGCGGGGACGCAGAGCGTCGATGCTCAGAGCATTCGCTACACAAGCATCCCGATCAGCCGCACCGCCAGCGCGGCCACCCAGGCGATGGCGCACTGCCAAAGCACCACGCCCAGCGCCCATTTGCGGCCCAGCTCCCGGCGAATGGCGGCGACCGCCGCTACGCAGGGCGTATACAGCAGGCTGAACACCAGCAGCGACGCAACGCTCAGCGCAGTCATCGTTCCGGCGACGCCGCCGGCAAACAGCACTTCCAGCACCGAAACCACGCTCTCCTTGGCCATAAAGCCGCTGATCAGCGCCGTCGCCACGCGCCAGTCGCCCAGCCCGATGGGCTTCAGCAGCGGCACCAGTATGCCGGAGATCATCGCCAGTATGCTCTGGGCGGACTCCTCCTCCGCGAGGAAATTGAAGCGCAGGTCGAAGCTCTTCAGGAACCACACCACGATCGTCGCGATCAGGATCACCGAGAACGCCCGCTGCAGGAAGTCCTTCGCCTTCTCCCACAGCAGCTGGAATACGCTTCGGGGGCTGGGCAGGCGATAGTTGGGCAGCTCCATCACAAAGGGCACGGCTTCGCCCTTAAACAGCGTCCGTTTGAACAGCAGCGCCACCAGTATGCTGATTGCGATGCCCAGTACGTAGAGCTCCGTCATGATCAGGCCGCCCCGCTTCGGAAAGAACGCCTGCACAAAGAAGGCGTAGATGGGCACCTTGGCGGTGCAGCTCATAAAAGGCGTCAGCAATATCGTCATCTTGCGGTCGCGTTCGCTGGGCAGCGTGCGCGTGGCCATCACCGCGGGCACCGTGCAGCCAAAGCCGATCAGCATCGGCACGATGCTGCGTCCGGACAGGCCGATCTTCCGCAGCAGCTTGTCCATAAAGAAAGCCACGCGGGCGATGTAGCCGCTATCCTCCAGCAGCGAAAGGAAGAAAAACAGCGTCACGATAATGGGCAAAAAGCTCAGCACGCTGCCCACGCCCTCAAAGATGCCGTCGATAATCAACCCGTGGAGGGCCTCGTTCACGTTCGCGGCGGTCAGGGCATGATCCACAACGCCGGTGAGCGCCTCTACGCCCATGGCCAGCAGATCCTGAAGCCACGCGCCAATCACATTGAACGTCAGATAGAACACCAGCGTCATGATGGCGATAAACGTCGGCAGCGCCGTATATTTGCCCGTCAAAATCTTATCGATCCGCTGGCTGCGTAGATGCTCCTTGCTCTCCTTAGGATGAATCACGCACCTATCGCATACCCGTTGAATGAACGAGAAGCGCATATCCGCGATGGCGGCGCTGCGGTCCAGGCCGCGCTCATTTTCCATCTGCAAAACGATATGCTCCAGGGTCTCCCTCTCATTCTCATCCAATGCCAGTTGCTCCAGAATCAGCGCGTCGCCTTCGATAATCTTGCTGGCGGCAAACCGCACCGGCAGCCCGGCCGCCTCGGCGTGATCCTCGATCAGATGCACCACGGCATGCAGGCAGCGGTGCACCGCGCCGCCGTTGTCGCTGGCATCGCAAAAATCCTGTCTCAAGGGCTTTTCCTGATAATAGGCGATGTGCATGGCATGGTTCACCAGCTCGTCCACGCCCTGATTCTTTGCCGCGGAAATCGGTACCACGGGCACGCCAAGCGCCGCCTCCATGCCGTTGATATCGATGGAGCCGCCGTTGCCGCTCACCTCATCCATCATGTTCAGCGCCACCACCGTGGGGATGCCCATCTCCAAAACCTGCATCGTCAGATACAGGTTGCGCTCGATGTTGGTGGCGTCCACAATGTTGATAATCGCTTTCGGCTTTTCATGCAGCACAAAATTGCGGGACACCAGCTCCTCGCTGGAATAGGGCGACATGGAATAGATGCCCGGCAGATCGGTAATCGAAGTATTGGCCTGGCCGCGAATCCTGCCGTCCTTGCGATCCACCGTTACGCCGGGGAAGTTGCCCACATGCTGGTTCGCGCCAGTCAGCTGGTTGAACAACGTGGTTTTGCCGCTGTTCTGGTTGCCCACCAGCGCGAAGGTCAGCTTCTCGCCCTTCGGCAGCGGATCCCCGTCGCCCTTGGCGTGATACTTGCCGTCCTCGCCCAGGCCCAGATGGGGCGCTTCCCGGCCTCTTTCCAGCGCGGGCACGGACGCGGTCAGTTTTTCAAGGGGCGTCACATCGATCTGCTGCGCGTCCGCCAGCCGCAGCGTCAGCTCGTAGCCGTGAATGCGCAGCTCCATCGGATCGCCCATGGGCGCCAGCTTTATCAAGGTAATCTCCGCGCCGGGAATCACACCCATATCCAGAAAGTGCTGCCGCGACGCGCCTTCCCCGCCCACGGCTTCGACGCGGGCGCACTGGCCGACCTTCAAATCTCTCAGAGTCATCGCTTTCGCTCTCCGTTCGCAGTATTCATGTTGTCACATCTATAGTTTATATTGTTTAACTAACTGTGTCAAGTTAATATTGTTTAACTTTCCGGCAGCGTCGCATCCCCGCCTTTAGAAGCATACCCCTGGCATTACCGCATCATGGCGGACAAAGCGCCCTTGCTTGGCGCGGGAGATGGCATCATGGCCATAACATCCTGCGCGAAGCGAGGGCGCCGCGCGTTTGAGCTTTACCTGAATAGCTTTCCTGGATCTGCTAATTCCGAATTATGATCTTCACCCCAGGCCTGGCCCACTGAATGAGCTTTGCCATCGCCGTCTCCGGAATGGCCACGCACCCGGAGGTGGACTTCTTGGAGCCTGCGCAGTGCAGGAAGATGCAGCTGCCCTTGCCCGGCTCACCGGCGGCGTTGTAATCGATGAACATGCAGTAGTTGTACACGCCCTTGTAGTTGATCAGATACTCGTCGCTGGCGGTGTGCTTGCGGTCCGCCGAGCGCTCGTCCACCAGCTGGTTGTAATACTTGCTGCTGGAATCGCCGCACCAGTAGTGATACTTCGTCACCTGCGTATAGCCCATGGCCGCGCCAGGGTCGGCCTTGATGCCAAAGGGCGTGGTCAGGTTGTAGACGCCAGCGGGCGTCTTTTTATCCCCCACCCTGGTCTTGCCGATGCCGTTTTCCCCAACGTATGCCGCGCACTCATACAGCCGCTGCCAGACGCCGTTCTTCTTCTCATGCAGCGTCAGCGTCGCCCGGCTGTTGCCCGTATATTCCACCAGCACGGCCTGCGTCGCGTCGCCAACGCCGGGCAGGGGATCGTCTCCGGCATCCGCGCCGTCGGTCACCGTCACATCCAGCACCAGCTTCTGCTTGCCATACCGCACCAGCAGCTGCGTTTCGCCCGCCGCCACGCCGGTGACGACGCCCTTCTTGCTGATCGCGGCGATCTCTTTGTCCTTCACCGCGTACTGCTCCACGCCGCCGCGGGGCAGGCTGAACCGCTCGCCCACGCCGACGCTGACGGCCTTCGGCAGCACCACCACGCCGCAGCTGGCCTTCGCGCCGCCGCCGGTAGCCGTGACGACGGTCTTTCCGGCCTTGAGCGCCGTCAACTTGCCGCCCCAAATCTGCGCCACCGTCTCGTCGGAGCTCTCCCAGGTCAGGGCGTCGCCGCGCACATGCTTCAGCTTGGGCGACAGCGTCACCGACGCGTCCTCCAGCATCAGCCCCATCTTTACGGGAAACTTGATGCTCGCCTTCTTCGCCGCCAGAGCGTTCACCGGCAGCGCCAGCATCAGCGCAGCAATCAGCACAATACAGAAAATTCGCTTCTTCACGCCTTCAACATCCTCTCAGGGGCATATTGCCACTGATACTATTCTAGCACAGAATGTTGACGGGTGTGTGGGTTTCCTGAGACGGGAATAGAACGATATAAAGGCCATAAATGGCGCTGGTCTCACGCGAGGTCAGCGCCAAAATCCAACGCAATAGTATCTACGCCAGATGCCCCTTCTTTTCGATCACCCAGATCACGTCGTCCACGTACTTCTCGCAGATTTCGTCGCTGCCGGCCTCCACCATCACGCGGATCACCGGCTCGGTGCCGCTCTCGCGCACCAAAATGCGCCCGTCGTCGCCCAGAGCCTCGGCCACCTTCTTCACCGCCGCCTGCACGTCCGGGTCGTTCTGGGCGTCGGGCTTGCTCTTCACGCGCACGTTCTTCAGCACCTGCGGATAGAACGCCACCGGCGCGGCCAGCTCGCTCATGGGCTTCTGCTTGGCCAGCATGACCTCCATCAGCTTCAGGCTGGTCAGGATGCCGTCGCCCGTCGTCTCATACTTCGAGAAGATGATGTGGCCGCTCTGCTCGCCGCCGATGCGGTGGCCATTCTTGACCATGTTCTCGTAGACGTACTTGTCGCCCACGGCGGTCTTTTCATAGTCGATGTGCACCTTGTCCAGCGCCTTGTAGAGCCCGAAGTTGCTCATCACGGTGGTGACGATGGTGTTGTTCAGCAGCTTGCCGCGCTCCTTCATGTACACACCGTAGATGTACAGGATGTGGTCGCCGGTGATGATATTGCCCTTCTCGTCCACCGCCAGACAGCGGTCCGCGTCGCCGTCGTAGGCGAAGCCCACATCCAGCTTCTTCTCCAGCACCAGCTGGCGCAAATGCTCGATGTGCGTGGAGCCGCAGTCCATGTTGATGTTGTAGCCGTCGGGCTCCGCGTTGATGACGTAGGTCTTGGCGCCCAGAGCGTCGAAAATGCCCTTGGCCACCTGCCAGGCCGCGCCGTTGGACACGTCCAGGCCCACCCGCATGTCCTTGAAGCTGTAGCGGGACATGGAGATCAGATGGCCCACATAGCGGTTGCGACCCGCCACATAGTCCACGGTCCGGCCGATGTCATGGCCGTCCGCCACGGGAATATCCAGCTTGTCGTCGATGTAATCCTCGACCTTCAGAATCGTCTCCTCGTCCATCTTCTCGCCGTTGCCGTTGAGCAGCTTGATGCCGTTGTCATAGAACGGGTTGTGCGAGGCGGAAATCATGATGCCGCAGTCGAAGTCGTCCACGCGGGTGATGTAGGCCACCGAAGGCGTGGTGGTGACGTGCATGATGTAGGCGTCCGCGCCGGAGGCCATCAGGCCCGTGCACAGCGCGTACTCGAACATATAGGAGGAGCGCCGGGTATCCTTGCCTATGACCACCTTGGCCTTGCGACCCTTGCGCGCCCCGTAGTACCAGCCCAGGAAGCGGCCGATCTTGATCGCGTGCTCGAAGGTCAAAACCTTGTTGGCCTCGCCCCGGAAGCCGTCCGTGCCAAAATACTTGCCCATATTACAGCCTCTCTTCCTTCTCGATGTCCAGGAAATACTTGTAGGTATCCACGGTCAGCTCGCCGCAGGCCGCCTCGTCGCAGGCGATGATGGCCGCCGGATGCAGCTGCAAGGCGGAACAGGTCCACTTCTGGCTGACGCCGCCCTCGACGGTGGCCGCCAGAGCGCGGGCCTTGTTGTGGCCGTTGATGAGCACGAGGACCTCTTTGGAATCCGTCACCGTGCCGATGCCGACGGACAGCGCGTAGGCCGGCACCTTTTCCGGGTCGTTCCCAAAGAAGCGGGAATTGACGATGCGGGTGTCGGTGGTCAGGGCGCGCACGCCGGTGCGGGAGGACAGGGAGGTGTAGGGCTCGTTGAAGGCCAGATGGCCGTCCACGCCAATGCCGCCCATGAACAGATCGATGCCGCCATAGGAGGCGATCTTTTCCTCATAGCGGGCGCACTCGCCCTCCGGATCGTCGGTCATGCCGTTCAGGATGTTGATATTCTCGGCGGGAATATCAACGTGGTTGAAGAAGTTGTCGTGCATGAAGTACCAGTAGCTCTGGTCGTGCTCGCGAGGCAGGCCCAGGTATTCGTCCATGTTGAAGGTCACCACGTTCTTGAAAGTGATCTTGCCCGCCCGGTTCTTGCGCACCAGCTCCTGATACACGCCGATGGGCGAGGAGCCGGTGGGCAGGCCCAGCACGAAGGGCCTGTCGCCCGCGTGGGCGTTGATCTTCGCGGCGATGTAGTCCGCCGCCCATTTGCACATCTTCTCGTAATTCTCCTGAATGACGACTCGCATGATCCTTCGCTCTCCTTTATTCATTTTTTTCGCTCCATAAAAAAGCCTGCGGGTTCAAACCAGGCAGCTCCCGCGGCGCGCGCCAACATCCGCTTATTGCTGCTGCCTTCCGGCCCTGACAAGATTCACAGCATGACGCCGCACGGGACCCAGTCATCATCACCCACAGACGAATGAAGTATAGCATATCCCCCTGGGAATTGCAAGTTATTTCTTATATCAACAGGACGGTATCATTTACTTTTGCGGAAATAGGCAGGACCGATTAAAATCCAGGACCGGGGAACGGGGATTTTGAACAGCTTTCCTTCGCGCAAAGTAAATGATGGCGCCCTGCGTCCCATTGGCCGACATTGACAAGCCGCCGTTCATATGTTAAATTTATATGTAGACCGACCTTTTTATATGTCCGCCGCGTCTTAATGTATGGGATAGTTTTTTATCGGGGGGTGTGCGCGTGAAATTTCTGAAAATCGCCCGGCTGTGCGCCGCGGCGCTGTCGCTGCTGCTCGCCCTTCTGCTTGCGAGCGCGCTGGCGGAGGACGAGCCCCAATACTACGCCGGCTTCTTCGATTACTACTACCACGCCCACCCGAAGTGCGCCGTCGCCGGGACGGTCGCGCCCATCGACCGGGACGAGGCCGAGGCGCAGGGCAAGTATCCCTGCCCCGTCTGCGTGGACGACGATACAAAATACAAGGGCGTCGAAGCGACCGTCCGCGGCGGCACGCTGGTGATCCGCGTGCCGGATCAATGGATGCTCGACCGTCCCGCCAATGAGATGGAGGACAATTTCAACTACCGCTACGATGCGTACGCAGACGATTTCTTTGACGGCGCGGGCCTGGCAGAGATGGCGCGACAGCTCCATGGCGCGACGTATCGCGACCTGCTGACTGAATGGGAGGCCTATGACGCCGCGAGGCAGGCGGATAAATCCGCCGCAGAGATCATCTCTCTGGTGCCGAAGCCCGTACACGCGCGGGAGCCAGGCATCGCCCCCACAGACGGTGGCCTGCTGATGCACCAAAGGCACATCGGAGATGCGTGGTACATGGTCTATCGCCCGGAAAAAAACGACCGCAAGCGCCTCTCAAAGGACGGCAGGCTGGCCGTCGACCTGTACTTCACCATAAACACGCTGCGCGCTGAGGGAACCGTGGACGCTGATGACAGACACGGGTTCGCTCTGAACGTATACCCCGGTGGCCTGTGGGAGAATTTGGGCGAGCCGACCACGCTCAAGCCCAAAAAATCCAAAAACAAGGCCGAATTTGAGGACGAATGGGAATACAAGCCGGAAGGCTACTTTCTGGATTGGACCGTGTATCGGGACATGGAGACCAACATCTGCGTGCTGCACCGTTTCCCAGCCGCCACCGCGCCGCTGGCGGAGGCGGCGCTGCTGATCGACGGCGCGGACAGCGGCATCCGGCTCACGGGCTACGACGACGGCGAAAACGACGGCGTCTTCTGCTGCGTGCTCACCGACGCGGAGGTCGACGCCCTGAAAAACGGCGCGCGGTTTGAAATGATCGACGGCGGCGACTGAGCGTCCCCTCGGCTCCAGGCGACAACATTTAATTATCACGAAGCAAAGCTGTTCAAAATCCCATGCGCGGTTCCCCGGCCGTCAACCCATGCTTCGAGGGAACCTCTTTTCTGCGGCGGGCTCCCGGAACAGGATTTTCGCGGTTAAGCCACGTTCCGGGGGGAGCTCCGCCGCGCGGGAAGGGGAGCAGCGAGCTTCGAGCTGCCGGACTCGGAGAGCTATTAAAAGTTGCTCTCCGAATTCGGTGTTCATGACTCGCTGCTCCCACCGGAACGGGGGTATGCTTCTCAGAACTGTCCAATCGAGCGAGGTTTCGCGCGACGTGCGAAACCCGCGAAGATTTCTGTTCTGAAAGCATACCCCCAAAATTCCCGTCCCCGGTCCTCCTCTTTTAACCGGAGCTGCCTATTTCGGCAATAGTAATTGATGTCGCCCTGCGTTTCCCTCTCTCCATTTGCCATCTCCCCCAACCTGTGCTATAATTCCCACATATCAACCGGATTTGGGGGTATTCTCATGCAGCGGGATAGAGTGATCGTGCGCACCAGCGTCATCGGCATATTGGCGAACGTGTTTCTGGCGGGCTTCAAGGCCGTGATCGGGGCGCTCTCCGGCTCCATCGCGGTGATCCTGGACGCGGTGAACAACCTCAGCGACGCGCTGTCGTCGGTGATCACCATCATCGGCACGAAGCTGGCGGGCAAGAAGCCGGACAAGAAGCATCCCTACGGCTACGGACGCATCGAATACATCAGCGCGGTGCTGATCTCGGTGATCGTGCTCTACGCGGGCGTGACCTCGCTGATCGAATCAATTAAAAAGATCATCCACCCGGAGCTGCCGGACTACTCCCCCGTGGCGCTGATCATCATCGCAGTGGCGGTGGTGGTGAAGATCGTGCTGGGGCGCTACGTGAAGGGCGTGGGCGAGAAGGTGAACTCCGATTCGCTGATCGCCTCCGGCAAGGACGCGGTGCTGGATTCCGTCATCTCCGCCTCCACGCTGGCCGCGGCGGCCATCTACCTGCTCTGGCACGTGAGCTTGGAGGCCTGGCTGGGCGCTATCATCTCGCTGGTCATCATCAAATCCGGCCTGGAGATGCTGTCGGACAGCCTCTCCGACATCCTGGGCGAGCGCGCGGACAGCGGCGTTGCCCGCAGCGTGAAGGCCGCCATCACCAGCTTCCCGGAGGTTCACGGCGCCTATGACCTGATCCTGCACAGCTACGGGCCGGACACGCTGGTGGGCTCGGTGCACATCGAGGTGTCCGACACGACGACAGCGGACAGGTTGGACCAGCTGGAGCGCGACATCGCCCAAAAGGTGATGCTGGAGACCGGCGTCATCCTCACCGGCATCAGCGTCTATTCCATGAACACCAAGGACGACGCGGCCGCGCGAATTCAGGAGGATGTGCGCCGCACGGTGATGGTCCACGACCACGTGTTGCAAATGCATGGCTTCTATCTGGACGAGGCCGCGAAGGAGATACGCTTCGACGTCATCATCGACTTCGCCGCGCCTGACCGCGCGGGCGAATACCGCGGCATCGTCTCTGAAATCGAGAAAAAGTATCCGGGCTATACGGTCGTCGCGTCGCTGGATGTAGATGCCAGTGAATGACAGCTTCCGAGTTATCGCGAGCCTCGTCAGAGGAATCAGAAATAGCGGCTGCCCCGCAAAGCGCGCGCCAGCAGCCTAATTCCCCGACAAAGAGCCCTATCCTTGTATAGGGGCGCCGTTGCGGCGCCCGCCCTCAACGATGCGTTTTGTTCTACCCAGCGGACGGCGCAACGCCACCCCTGCAAAGTGCGATAACAGCTTTTCTGGTTCCTGGCGCGAGCGCCTCACAAATCAGTGTTTTTATCCCTCCCCTCCGCATAACCTTTCCGAGGGGGGAGGGATGCTGCATGCAGCCAACGATCATCTGCACCGCGCCCGCGCCGGGCATGGTCTACATCAACGGGCGCTTCGCCGGAGAGGCCTCCGCCGAGCGCGCGCTGTATCTGCCGGTCGCGCCCAGCGGGGCGGCATATCTGGAATATCGCCCGCTGACGGGTGCGGGACTGCCGCTGGCGCGGCGGTGTGTGTTCTCCGGCGGCAGGCCGCTGGCGGACAGCCTGGCGGACGCGGCCGGCCTCTCCTGCGTGGCGTGGCCGGGCGGCGCGCTGGAGGCGGAGTTTTCGACGTCCACGACGTCGACGGAGCCCTTTCTGCTGGAGGGCATCCCCTGC
>JAFVBK010000258.1 GCA_017480045.1 Clostridia bacterium | reverse complement strand
TTCTTCGCCTCGCTGCGCGTCAGCCCCGACAGCGCGACGGCCTTGTCCAAACGCATTCTTTCGCTCCTCTTAATTTCCATTTTATTCCAATCAAACCAATATTTACCATTTCGATGAGTTATGATTTTCCTGTGTCATATAGCTGCAACTTTTCGCAATTTTGTCCCGTCTTAGAGCCGCAAAAATGATAGATACGCCCGCCCCATGACGCTATAATGAGGGCAAATGTGTATCCGCAAACCGACAGGCTTCGTCACTGTTCAAGTATAAATCGAAACCCGCGGGACGTCAAGATAAGGAGGAACGGTTCATGTATCAGGATAAGAGAACTGTTCGCGGCAGCCAGCCTAACGGCCGCGGCCCCCGCGCCAATCATCGTCCTTCCAACAATCGCCGCGCCCGAAAGAACCGGCTCGGCGGCTTCCTGGCGGCGCTGGCCGTGCTGGCCTTTTGCGCCATCGCGCTGACGCCCGTCATGCTGACGCTGTCGCAGCGCGCGACGGAGAACAACTCCAGCGCCCGACAGGCGCATGCCGGCCTCGGCCTTGCCGACGTGGCCGCGCCGGAAATCACCCTGGTGCCCCAGAGCACCGAAGCGCCCACCGCTGAGCCCACGCCCGCGCCCACCGCCGAACCCACGGCCGCGCCGACGCCCGATCCCACGCCCTTTGCCTACCTGCCGGTGGTCTATCGCGCGGATACCGACGCCAAGCGCATCGCCGTCACTGTGGACGACTGCTATCAGGTCGACAACCTCAGGACGATCGTGCGCCTGGCCGAGGACAACGGCGCGAAGCTGACGCTGTTCCCGGTTGGCGAAAACCTGTCCAAGGCCGGCATGGCGGATCTCCTGAAGCACAGCGCCTTCGATCTGGGCTTTGAAATCGAAAACCACACCTGGAGCCATGCCCGCATCTTCCGCCTGCCGGAGGAAGAGATGGCGGCGGAGATCTGGAAGCAGCGCGACGCGCTGAACCAGGTCCTGGGCGTGGACTACAACCAGCACTTTCTGCGCCTGATGGGCGGCGACGGTGAAACCGACCAGCGCACCCACAACTATCTGAAGCAGCTGGGGTATCAGGGCATCGCCAAGTGGAGCGTATCCGGCTCCGACTCGGACATGGCTCACATCGAGAACGCCCTTGC
The DNA here is from genome assembly GCA_017480045.1 of Clostridia bacterium. Taxonomy (GTDB): domain Bacteria; phylum Bacillota; class Clostridia; order Christensenellales; family Aristaeellaceae; genus UBA2862. The sequence goes on along the minus strand of JAFVBK010000258.1, from coordinate 3,960 downwards.
GCCCGGACAGATCTACCTGTTCCACACCACCGACGCCGACACCGCGAAGCTCCAGGAATTCATTCCCTGGGCCGTCTCCCAGGGCTATGAGTTGGTGACGATGAACGCGCTGCTGGGCCTGCCGGAGAACGAGGTGGCGCTGCTGACCCAGCAGAGCATGCCCGCGCCCGCGAGCTTCATCGACGACCATCACACCCAGAAGCTGGGCGACTACACTTGGGTGGTGCTGCAGCTTCAAGAGGCGCTGCGCAGCCAGGGCTATCTGATCATGGACGGCCCTTGCACCGGCTATTACGGTGAGCAGACCGTCAAGGCGATATCCCAGTTCCAGGCCGCCAACGGCCTGAACGTCTCCGGCGAGGCCGATAGCGAGACGCAGCAAAGATTGCTGGAGGGATAACCTCTGATTTATCGAGGCGCGCAGCGCCCGGTAAATCAAAATTTCCCACGCAAAATGCCGGGAGCGTTGCTCCCGGCATTTTGCGTGACCGCAATTACCCCGTATACGTGGACCAATCGATCTCGGTAACGATATTTTCCTCGTTCACCCACAGGTTGATGCAGGAATCGTGACCGTTTTCGTCCGCGAATGGCGCGTCCGCGGCGGCGCGGTGTTCGTAGGTAATGCCGTTCAGGGAATCCATGTAATCCAGTCCGGCGGCGTTGAACCAGGCCATGGCGGTGCTGGCGCTCATGCCCACATGCACGCCGTACACCTCGTAGCCGCCGCCATAGACCACAATGTTCTCCACATTCTGGTTGCCGGCGAGAATGACGGAATTGTCATAATACTGATAGGGCGCCTCGGACATCACCTCGCGATAGGAAATCAGCCCGATTTCGTTCGCCGCGGTCACCAGATCATCCTGATATTAGTTGGACAGCTCCACAGCCGCCTGCGGCAGATCCGCCGGTTCCACCGTCTGAATCGGCTGGAAGGGCGTATCCTGCGCCTGGCCGAGACTCTCGGCAAACAGGCCGCCGGCGTTCAGCGCGGGCAGACCGGCCTGGTCGTCGCTGGTTGGGGCGGGCACCGCCGTGGGGACCGCGGTGGGCGCGGCCGTCGGCTGGGCAGTCGCGGCGGGCGCGGGATTCTCGTTCACCAGCACGGCATACTTCGAGGAAACCCAGCCGGTATACTTGCCGCTGGAAACCTTGTACCAGGCGACGGGGCGCTCGTCCATCTTCGTCTCGCCCAGATATTGGAACACGTGGCCCTTGGCAAAGCTGACGATTTGATCGTAATTCCTCCCCGGACCCGTGCGCATCCACACATCGCCGGTGGCGCGCACCTCCGCCAGCGCGAAGCCGCAGAGCATTAGCATCGCCAACGCCAGCGCGAGGCCCCTGAAAAAGCGTCTCTTCATAATATGTATCCTCCTGCAAGGTAGTCTGCTATTCTGACGATCCGAACCACTTTTGGGTTCACGACCAGTATAGCATTTAACCTTGTTTTGTCAACACGGCGCGTCAAGAATTCACACCCGCTCTACATTTTTTACCGTCAGTGGTATATTTTGAGCGAAAGCGTCCATGATAATAGCATCACGCCGGAAACCCGGCACAAAGAAGGAGATGTTTTTCATGCTGGACCGCATTTCACTGGTACTGAGCATCATCGGCGGCATTAACTGGCTGCTGGTGGGCCTGTTCCGCTTCGACCTGGTGGCCTATCTGTTTGGCGGACAGGCCGCGACGATCAGCCGCATCATCTACACCATCGTGGGCGTGGCCGCCCTGTGGTGCATTTCCCTGCTGTTCCGCGAACGCGTGGGCGAGGCGGACGGAGAGATGCGATAATACGCTGCTATAAGCCGCGCGGCGGGGGAGCGCACTCCCCCGCCGCGTTTTTTTATTGGAATTGGGCACGATTAGCGGACCGCCGAGGCAGAAATCCTGAAAGGCTTTCTGGTTTTTGAGGGACTCAAAAACTGCGGATGGCCGAAACGAAGATTCTGGCGCCGCACCGGAGGCCGCAGGGCTTCGGCAAAAATCATTCCTTGACAAGCACTGGCGGCAGGGCCTAAAATGGAAGCGGAAAACAACGAAACAGGAGGCATCGCTATGAAACACATCATGCTCATCAAGCTCATCCCCGGCACGGATCCGGTGGAGATTCAGGAGAGGATTTTCAAGACCTTCCGCAAGCTGGACGACGAGCTGGACTGGCTGAACAGGCCGGTGATCGTTCGCGCCTGCGAGGACACGGACTCCAGCTTCGATCTGATGGCCAGCTTTGAGCTGGACAGCGAGGCACAGGTGGAGACGTACCTTGCCCATCCGCTGACCGAAAAGCTGCGGAGCAAGGTTACGCCCTTTGTCGCGGACAAAGCCACGTTCAATCACTATTGATAAAAGGGAGAAAAGCAGCGGCTGTGAGCATCGTCGATCGCTTAAGGGTGCCTCTAAAAACAATCGAGCGTTTTTAAAGGTGCCCTTAAGGGGCGCGTCAAGGTAAATACTTTGCGCTTTTATTTGTATTTCCGACAGAAAGCGCTTATAATATTGGGGAACCTTGTCGGATTGACAGCCGCGCTTTTTTATGGTAACATACCACCAAAACCGAATACGCAATTAAAGGATAGAGGCGCAGCTGTCATCAGTAGGCCCGGAGTGATAGGTATCGCAAAGCCGTTGCCGGAGCCCAAAGGGGCCGCTGCCGAAGAGAGAGCGGGCGCGCTTTCTCTGGGCAAACGGATAACATCCGTTTGACTGCCGCGATTGCGCGGAGCGCTATGGATTAATTGTGTTCACCCAGGCCGGGGCTTTCCGGCGTGGGGCCGATGCAAATCGGGACACAGGCAATGCGGCGCGCGTTGGCTGGTTTTTTTATACCGACGACCATTATGAGGAGCATGAACATGAAGAAGCACACCGTATTTCGCGGCGCCGCTACGGCGCTGATCACCCCCCTGAACGCCGGCGGCGTGGACTACGAGGCGTTTGGCAGGCTGATCGATTGGCAGATCGAGCAGGGCATCGACGCGCTGGTGATCGCCGGCACCACCGGCGAGGGCTCCACCCTGACCTACGAGGAGCACGAGGAGGCCATCCGCTTCTCCGTGGAGCGGGCGGCGGGGCGCGTGCCCATCATCGCGGGCAGCGGCTCCAACGATACCAATCGCGCCGTCACATTGTCGAAATTTTCCTGCCGGGCGGGCGCGGACGCGCTGCTGGTGGTGACGCCCTATTACAACAAGGCCACCCAGAAGGGCCTGATCGCCAGCTATACCGCCATTGCCGACGCGGTGGACAGGCCCATCATACTCTACAACGTGCCCTCCCGCACCGGCGTGAACATCGAGCCCGCCACCTATGTGGCGCTGGCGGAGCACCCCAATATCGTGGGCGTCAAGGAGGCCAACGGCAATATCTCCAAGATCGTGGAGACGGCGGCGCTGGTGGGGGACAGGCTGGATATCTATTCCGGCAATGACGATCAGATAGTGCCGATTCTCGCCATGGGCGGCAGCGGCGTGATTTCGGTGTTGTCCAATGTCATGCCCGCGAAAACCGTGGAGATCTGCCGCCGCTTTTTCCAGGGCGACATCGCCGGGAGCGCGAAGCTCCAGTGCGAGCTGCTGCCCATGATCAACGCGCTGTTCAGCGAAGTCAACCCGATTCCCGTCAAGGCGGCGATGGCGGCCATGGGCTGGTGTGAAAACTATCTGCGCCTGCCCCTGACGCCCATGGAGGAGGAGCACTGGCAGCGGCTTCGCGGCTTGATGGCGGCGCAGGGCCTGCTTTAAGGAGGGACGCGCATGAATATCATCATCAACGGCGCGAATGGGCGCATGGGACGGATTCTGGCGGAGGCTGTTGAGCAAGGCGGCGCACACAGCGTCGCGGCGAAGGTGGACCAGAGCTACGCGCAGGGCGAAGGCTATGCCGCGCTCGGGCAGTACGGCGGCCCGGCGGATGTGGTGATCGACTTTTCCAATCACGCGGCCACGGGGTCGG
>JAFVBK010000257.1 GCA_017480045.1 Clostridia bacterium | reverse complement strand
TGCTCAAAGTGCCATCCTTTCTACACCGGCAAGCAGAAGCTGGTTGATACCGGCGGACGTGTGGATCGCTTCAAGAAGCGCTACGGCATGTAGTTCCACTGCAAGCATCGGCAAGGCAAGGCTTTGTCGATGCTTTTGCCGTTTATTCGCGCGTAGACACTCAAAAGATCGACGGATACGCGCCGGTCTTTTTTCTCGCCCCGCGGCCTGCGCAACTCGCTTCGCTCCCTTGCCCGCGGGTTTCGGGCGCGTCTTGGGCTTCGCCCCGCGCTTGCGCCCTCAGTCCGGCACGCCGGACGCTCGGTATCGCCCCGCGGCCTGCGCAACTCGCTTCGCTCCCTTGCCCGCGGGTTTCGGGCGCGTCTTGGGCTTCGCCCTGCGCTTGCGCCATCAGTCCGGCACGCCGGACGCTCGGTATCGCCCCGCGGCCTGCGCAACTCGCTTTGCTCCCTTGCCCGCGGGTTTCAGGCGCGTCTTGGGCTTCGCCCTGCGCTTGCGCCCTCAGTCCGGCTCGCCGGACGCTTATCCCCGCGACTTCGTGTGTCTCGCCTTGCGCCCTCACCATTCACTCCACACTCCACTCTCCACACTCCACACTCAAAAGAGGGTGTTTGAATGTCAGAAATAAACGCTTCCCCCATTCACGCCTCCCCCGTGGCGGAGGGCGTGCGCATCCAGATCGGCACAGCCACGGCCTTTGCCGTCCGTCGGGAGAATAAGGATATCTCCCTGCGCATCCGCCGGGAATATCATACCGCGCGGGACACCATGGAGCGCATACCGTTCCTGCGGGGCATCGTGCGTCTGGTCAGCGGCACGGCGGACTTTCTGGACGGCGTGGCGGAATCGGCCCAGCTGGATCCCCAGCAAATCGTGAAGGGCACCCGCTTTGAGCAGCGCTTCGCGGAGCTGTTTCGCGTGCGCCCCACCAACCTCGTAGCCGCAGGCAGCGCGCTGGCGATCATCATATTGCTGGTCGGACTGGTGCTGGTCGGGCCCTGGGCGCTGGCGCGCTACGCGCTGCCTGAGTTCGAGCTGCCCCGTCCTGCCATCAACGCCATCGTTTGCGCCGCCCGTGTGCTGGGCGGGCTGGTTTGCGCGGCGCTGATTCCAAGGCTTCGAATCATAAACCGCCTGTGCATGTACCGCGGGGCCATCAACAAGACGCTGAACGCCGCCGGGCCGGAGGGCCGCGTCTCCCGCGGGGACGCCGAAGGGGCCTCCCGTCTCTCTCACCGAAGCGACGCGGCCTTTGTCGTCACGGTGCTGCTGCTTTCAATAATCGCCTTCGCGCTGGTGCGCACCTTCACGCTGCCGGTGCAGCTGCTGGTGCGGGTGCTGATCGTGCTGATCATCGCCGCCATCGTAAACGAGCCCATCCGACTGCTGGAAGACGCTTGGCCAAATCGCGTCGCGGCCGTTCTGCTGGCGCCTCAGCTGGGTCTGGAACGGCTGTTTGTGCGCGAGCCGCACCCCCAAATGGTGGAGGCTGCCGTCTGTGCCTACCACGCCGCGCGGGAAAACGATCGGTAGCTTCTGATTCGCCGCGGAGCGGCAAATCAGAAATCCCCAACCGACCCGAAAGGACTCCTTCCTATGAATATATCCGAATGGTTGGCCCACGCAGTCCCGCTGCTGCGCGCCTCCGGCTGTCCCGATCCGGAGGTGGACGCCCGCTGGATGGCGGAAGACACGCTGGGCATGACGCGCACCGAGCTGAAATTCGAGTCCGACCGCGCCGTTCCGCCGTCCGCTCTGGGCCAGCTGGAAAGGATGCTGAGTCGCCGCTGCGCCGGGGAGCCGGTGCAGTATATCCTGGGCAGCGCGGACTTCATGGGCCTGAAATTTCAGGTCGGCCCCGGCGTGCTGATTCCCCGGCAGGACACCGAGACGCTGGTGGAGGCGGCATTGATTGCGCTGCAGGGCGCGTCCGCCGCCCCCGCCGTGCTGGATCTTTGCGCGGGCAGCGGCTGCATCGGGCTGAGCCTCGCGTCCCTCGCGCCTCACGCGCGGGTGACGCTGGCCGACGTCAGCCGGGAGGCGCTGGAAACCGCCCGCGAGAACATGCACGCGCTGGGCGTCAAGGCGGAGCTCAGGCACGGCGACCTGTTCGCCGCCGTGGGTCGGGAGCGCTTCGACCTGATCGCCTCCAACCCGCCCTACATTCCGCGGGGCGAGCTGGCGGGCCTGCAAAGAGAGGTCCAGTATGAGCCGCGGCTGGCGCTGGACGGCGGCGCGGACGGCCTGGATTTCTACCGCCGCATCGCCGCGGAGGCTGAAAGGCACCTGAACCCCGGCGGCGCGATCTACCTTGAGGTCGGCGCCGGCGAGGCTCCGGCGGTGCTGGAGCTGGTCAAGGCGCATCTGCCCTGCGTTGAAGCCGGCACGATCAAGGATCTGAACGGCGTCGAAAGAGTTGTATTTGGAAAGATATAAGGAGATTACCATGCAATCCACATCCTTCAACGAGCAGGAGCGCATCGCGGCCCAGCTGGAGGCCATTCAGGGCCGGTACGAGGAGCTCTCCATCCGCATTACGCTGCCGGAGGTCATCGCGGACACCGCCACCTTCACCCGGCTCATGCGGGAGCACAGCGAGCTCTCCGAGCTGAACGACATCGCCGTCGGCTACAAGAAGCTGTTGGACGATATCGACGCCGCGCGGGAGCTGCTGGAGGATCCGGACATGGCGGAGCTGGCCCGCGAGGAGCTGCCCCAGCTGGAGGCCCAGCTGGACGAGGCGTCCCAGTCGGCCCGCATCGCGCTGCTGCCCAAGGACCCGGACGACTACAAGAACGCGCTGCTGGAGGTGCGCGCGGGCGCGGGCGGCGACGAGGCCGGCCTGTTCGGCGCGCAGCTGCTGCGCATGTACACCCACTACGCCGACAGCCAGGGCTGGAAGGTGGAGATGGTGGAGGACGGCAGCACCGAGCTGGGCGGCCTGAAGGAGAGCGTCATCCTCATTCAGGGCAAAAACGTGTTCCAGAAGCTGAAGTTTGAGTCCGGCGTGCACCGGGTGCAGCGCGTGCCCGTCACCGAATCCTCCGGCCGAATTCACACCTCCACCGCGACGGTGGCCGTGCTGCCGGAGGCGGAGGACGTGGAAGTGGAGATCAACCCCGGCGACCTGCGCATCGACACCTATCGCGCCTCCGGCGCGGGCGGCCAGCACGTCAACCGAACCGACTCCGCCGTGCGCATCACCCATATCCCCACGGGCCTGGTGGTCACCAGCCAGGATCAGCGCAGCCAGATTCAAAACCGGGAAAAGGCCATGCGCGTGCTGAAATCCAGGCTGTACGAGCTGCAGCGGGAGCAGCAGGAGGGCGAATACGCCAACCGGCGCCGCCTGCAGGTGGGCACCGGCGATCGCAGCGAGCGCATCCGCACCTACAACTTCCCCCAGGGGCGCGTCACCGATCACCGCATCGGCCTGACGCTGTACAAGATCGACGAAATCATGGAGGGGCATCTGGAGGAGATCATCGACGCGCTGACGCTGGCGGAACAGACGGCGCTGTTGAACGAGAGCAGAGGATAGCTTCCGCTTTGCGCATTCAGGCGCAGCGCGTTTCGCCGTACCGAATACAGTCATCCGGATCAGGAGGTAATTCCATGTCCATCGCCGTTCGCCGCGCCGCTGAGCGCGATATTCCCGCCATCATGGCGCTGCTGAAGCAGGTCAACCGCGTCCACTACGAGGGCCGCCCCGACCTGTTCAAGCTCGCCACCAAGTACACCCCCGACGCGCTGCGCGCCATCCTGTTGAATGATGAAACGCCGGTGTTTGTCTGCGTCGACGGCACAGGCGCGGTGCTGGGTCACGGCTTCTGCGCGATGCAGCGGGTGGAAAACACCCAGCTGATGCAGGACATCCGAACGCTGTACATCGACGACATCTGCGTGGACGAGGCCGCCCGCGGCCAGGGCGTCGGCCGGGCGCTGTACGACCACATTCTCGATTTCGCCCGCGAAGCCCGCTGCTACAACGTCACGCTGAACGTCTGGAGCTGCAACCCCGGCGCGATGCGGTTTTACGAAAAGCTGGGGCTGAAGCCCTATAAGGTCGGCATGGAGCAGATACTTTGAGATTTTGCCGCCGCAAGCAGTAGGGGCGCGGCGCCGCCCCTGCACAGGGCTATGGCCTTTTACCAGGAACCAGGCTGACACACGCTTTTCGCGACAGCCACTATTTCGAATTCCCATTCCCGATCGTCGCGCGCCCCGACAAGTCAGAATTCACCCACTACACAAAGGAGTCCTTTCCTTGCAAACGCAATTGCTTCCCGTCTCCCCCGATTCCCTCGCCCGCGCGGGCGAGATGATTCGCGCGGGCCAGCTGGTGGGCTTTCCCACGGAGACGGTATACGGCCTGGGCGCGAACGCGCTGAACGAGGTCGCCGTCAAAAGGATATTCGAGGCCAAGGGCCGCCCCGGCGACAACCCGCTGATCGTGCACATCAGCGCCGTCGAGCAGCTTCTCCCGCTGATCTCCGTCGAACCCTCGCCCGCCGCCCGCGCGCTGATGGACGCCTGCTGGCCGGGGCCGATGACGCTGATCTTCCCGAAATCCGACGTCGGTCCCTCCGCCGTCACCGCCGGGCTTGACACCGTGGCGGTGCGCCTTCCCGCCCATCCGGCGGCGCGGGCGCTGATCGAAGCGGCCCGGCGGCCCATCGCCGCCCCCAGCGCCAACCGCTCCGGACGGCCCAGCCCCACCACAGCGGCCCATGTGCTGGAGGACATGGACGGGCGTATCCCGCTGATTCTGGATGGGGGCCCCTGCGAAGTGGGGCTGGAGTCCACCGTGATCGACATCACCGCGGAGACGCCCCGCGTGCTGCGTCCCGGCGGCGTCACGCCGGAAATGATCGAAGCCATTTGCGGCAGCGCCGGGGTCGATCCAGCGGTCATGCGCCCGCTGAGGGAGGGCGAGGTTGCTCGCAGCCCCGGCATGAAATACCGCCACTACGCCCCCGCCGGCGCGCTGACCATCGTGGAGGGCGCGGACGAGGCCGTCGCGCAAACCATCCGCCGCCTGTACGACGAAGCCCTGACCGCGGGCAAGCGCCCCCTGATCCTGGCGCTCTCCGGCCACATGGCCGCCTACGGCCCGCGCCGTGCCCTCTCCCTGGGGGCCGACGCCGCGGGGATGGCCCACGAGATATTCGCCCGCCTGCGGGACGCCGACGCCCTCGGCGCGGACGCGCTGTTTGCCGAGGCCGTGCCCGCCGACGGCGTCGGCCTGGCGGTCATGAACCGCCTGGGCCGCGCGGCGGCGTTTCACATCATAAAAGCCGAATGATCTCCGCCAAAAGCCGCAATCGCGGCTTTTCAGGATGTTGACAAAGTCAACAGACTGGCAGGCCGCTGAAAAGCCTGCAAGGCAAGGAAAGAAGTCCTGCAAATGAGGGCGCTTACTTAACCGTAAGTAACCGAATTTGCAGGGCTTTCTTGACACCGCAAGCGGAAATT
>JAFVBK010000256.1 GCA_017480045.1 Clostridia bacterium | reverse complement strand
AATTTCCGCTTGCGGTGTCAAGAAAGCCCTGCAAATTCGGTTACTTACGGTTAAGTAAGCGCCCTCATTTGCAGGACTTCTTTCCTTGCCTTGCAGGCTTTTCAGCGGCCTGCCAGTCTGTTGACTTTGTCAACATCCTGATTGCCCCCGCTTCCGAAGGGAAGCGGGGGCAATGTGCGATTCAATCTCTTTTATCCAGCCCCAGAAAATGATCTGCGGACACATGATAGTATTCACACAGCCTAATCAAATGATGAATGGGCAATTCGTTTGCGCCGCGCTCGTAGCGCGCATACATGGTCTGCGAGGTGCCGAGAACATCCGCAATCTGCTGCTGGGTTTTGTCTGCATCTTCACGCAAATCGCGCATAATTTTGATATACTCGATGCGACTCCCTCCCATTGCAAATTGCTCTTTTGCCAGTATTATAACCAATTTCGCAATGGGGGCTTGACAATAGTAAATATTTTTACTATAATTAATCCGGTAAATCGAATGCTTATAGAACGGGTTTATCTGATCGTTCGGTCAAATAATCCAGCGAGACATGGTAATAATCGGCCAGCTTGATGAGCAGCTCCAAAGGGATGGTCTGAAAGCCGCGCTCATAGCGGGAGTAGACCGTTTGATGGATGCCGAGGTAGTTCGCGATGTCTGTCTGCCGCAGGTCGGCGTCCTCGCGCATGTCTCTCAGCCTCCGGAAATACATGCGCAATCACCGCCCTTCCATGCGAAACTTTCAATAGACAGAAAAGTACTATTGACATTATTGCATAGAAAATGATATGATGATTGATACAGAACGAATAAGTACTAAATTGGAGGGCGACGCATGAAAGACGAGGACTTGATTGACTATGAAGCCATCGGTGAACGAATCAGAAGCCGCAGGCTGGAGCTGAATCTGACGCAGGAACAGCTTTCGGAAAGAGTGGGCATATCATCCTCGTTTGTCGGCCATCTGGAGCGAGGGGAGAAGATACCCTCTGTGAGTACGCTGTATCGAATATGCGCCAGCATGGACATCAGTTTGGATTATCTCGTGCTGGGCAAAAAAGAGGCGTGCGACAAGCTGGCATGTGCGCTGTACGCTGATTTGCGGAAGCTGCTGTCAGGCTATACCAGCGGCTATGGCAACTGGCCATTTGTCTATTGAACAACATCGCCCCCGCTTCCGAAGGGAAGCGGGGGCGATGCTATGGAGAGAGGAGCGGTAAATGACAGCCGGCTCCGGCTCAATACCCCAGCTCCGCGGACTGGTCGTACACGGGCTTGAGGGCGTGGTACAGCTGGTTGTAGAGCTGATAGGTCTTGCTGTAGGCGGGCTGGTTGGCGGGATCGGGGTGTGTCTCGGTCTCGGCCTTGATGATGCCCGCGGCATCCTTCAGATCCTTCCAGATGCCCGCGCCCACGCCGGCCACCATGATGGCGCCGTAGGCGCCGCCCTCGCTCGCGGCGGACATGGTGTAGACAGGCAGATCAAAGATGTCGGCCTGCATCTGGCGCCAGAGCGCGGACACGCTGCCGCCGCCGGAGGTGTAGACCTTTTCGTTCTGCGCGAAGCCGCCCATGATATCCACCAGCTGCTTCAGGGAATAGGTGACGCCCTCCATCACCGAGCGGGTGATGTCGCCCTTCTTGGTGGAAAGGGTGAGGCCGTAGAAGGAGGCGCGGGCGTTGGGATCCGGGTAGGGGCAGCGCTCGCCGGTGAGGTAGGGGGTGAACACCACGCCGTTCGCGCCGGGCACGGACTGCTCCGCCGTCTCGCCCATCACGTCGAACACGTTGCGCCCCTCGCTCTTGGCCCGGCTGGATTCCTCGCCGCACAGCTCGTCCTTGTACCAGCGATAGGCGCCGCCGGCGGTCAGCGTCACGCCCAGAGCCATCCAGGAGCCGGGCTCGTTGCCGCAGAACAGCTGCAGCGCGCCGTTCGGGTTGTCCTCGTACTTGTCCAGCGCCATGGATACGTTGCCGGAGGTGCCGATGACCACGCCCAGCGTGCCGGGCTTCACCATGCCGCCGCCGGTGGTCTGGATGATGGCGTCGCCGCCGCCGTAATAGCAATTCAGCCCCTCAGGCAGACCGGTCGCCCGCGCCGCTTCGGCGGTCACCGTGCCCGCCAGCTCGGTGGACTCGTGTGCTTCGGGGAAGATGGCCTTGTCGAGGCCCGCCAGCGCGATCAGGCCGTCGGACCACTTGCGGTTGCGCACGTCGAAGAAGCCGGTGCCGGAGGCGTCGGACATGTCGATGCCCAGCGTGCCGGTCATGCGGAAGCGGATGTAGTCCTTCGGGCACACAAACAGCTTCATGCGCTTGAAGTTCTCCGGCTCCTCGTCCCGCAGCCACAGGATCTTGCCGCCGGTGTAGCCGGTGAGCATCTGGTTGTTGGTGTAGGTCAGCAGGCCCTCCAGGCCGCCGGCCTTCTCGGTGATCCAGTCGCACTGGGCCTGGGTGCGCTGATCGCACCACAGGATGGCGGGGCGGATGACCTCGTTGTTTTCATCCAGGGCCACCAGGCCGTGCATCTGGCCGGAATAGCTGACGCCGGCGATATCGGCGGGATTGACGCCGGATTTCTCCAAAATCGCCTTCATACCGCGCACCACCGCGTCCCACCAATCCTGGGGCGCCTGCTCTGCCCAGCCGGGTTTTGGGGTGTACAGCGGATACTCCTGGGTGGAGGAGGCGACGACCACGCCCTCGTCGTCGGTGATGATGCACTTTGCGCCGGACGTGCCCACGTCCAGGCCAATCAGGTACTGTTTGCTCATGAGGATCGACTTCCTTTCTGTGTGAAATGAGGGATTTTATTTATTGCGATTGCGCATCCGCTCCATCACCTTCTCGGAGATTTTGGAGATGCGCTTAAAATCGAGGGTATTTTCCTTGCCCCGGATGAGCCGGTCGATGTTGCCGCGATGGCCGAACAGCGCCAGCGCCGAGGCGGCGAGGGCAAAGCCCAGGAACAGAGGGAAATTTTCCCGTCCGCGCTCCATGACGGCCACCAGCACGGGGAATGCCACGGTGGTGATCAGCGAGGCGATGGACATGGTGTGGGTGATGGCCACGGCGATGATCTGCACCACCAGCTCCGCCAGACCCATCCAGGGGTTGATGGCGATGATCAGGCCCAGGGAGGTGGCGATGCCCTTGCCGCCCTTGAAGCCCATGAACACCGGGAAATCGTGGCCCAGTATGGCGCAGAAGCCGCCGATCAGCATGCCCAGGTCGCCCGCCAGCCATTTGCCGATCAGGCAGGCCGCGTAGCCCTTCAGAAAGTCCCCGATCAGCGTCAGCACGCTGGGCAGCCAGCCCAGGGTGCGCAGCACATTGGTGGTGCCGGAATTGCCGCTGCCGTGCTTTCGGATATCCCGCAGGCCGTAGGCCCTCGATACCAGGTATCCCGATGAGATGTTGCCCAGCAGATAGCCGACGACGCCGGAGAGGATATATTTGAGTACCATCGCTGTCACCCCCAAATGAGGAGATAGTTTCAGTGTATAGCGTGGCGTTAAAGCAAGCGGCTGCCGCGCACTTAAGGCCTTCCTTCGCGGGACTGGAGCATGGGATTTCGCGACCGCTTCCCGCGCGACATTCGATAACTCCACGCTGCACTCGCTTTATTCGTCCTTCTTCTTCCGCTCCCTCAGTATAAATTTAAGGGGCGTGCCCTCGAAGCCGAAGGCCTTGCGGAACTGCTTTTCCAGATAGCGTTCATAGGAGAAGTGCATCAGGTTTTGGTCGTTGACGAACATCACAAAGGTCGGGGGCTGCACGGCCTGCTGGGTGGCGTAGTAGATCTTGAGCCTGCGGCCGGAGGTGGCCGGGGGCTGAAGCGCCGCCTGGGCGTCGGCCAGGATGTCGTTCAAGAGGCCGGTGGTCACGCGCCGGGTGGCCTCGGCGTGGGCGGCGCGCAAGGCGTCGAGCACATTGTTCACCCGATGTCCCTTCAGCTACGAGATGTAGAGCACCGGGGAGTATGCCATGAATTTCAGGTTGTCCCGAACCTCCCTGACTAACTTGTCCATGGTATT
>JAFVBK010000255.1 GCA_017480045.1 Clostridia bacterium | reverse complement strand
TAAGGAAGTAAGACTCGGATAGCCGTTACGTACCAGTTCCAAATCATACTCGTGAATCAGCTTCTTAGCATATTCGCCCAATGCGATTGGATTCTTCTCTCCGCGATAATAAATACAGAACTCATCGCCGCCCAGTCGGGCCATTTCCGAACCGGGGAAGTGCTCCTCCACCAGGCGCGCCGCCCGCACCAATACCTCATCGCCCACGCGATGCCCGTATCGGTCGTTCACGGCCTTGAAGCGATCCAAATCCAGATACAGCAGGTGGAAGGGCTTGCCATCCATCCCCGCCAGATAGTCGTACATATAGCGGCGGTTGTGCATGCCGGTGAGGGAATCGGTGTTGGCCGCCTGGATGATGGAGGTCTCGTAGGCGCGGCGGTAGGTGAAATCCTGCATGGTGCAGAAGTAGCCGGACACGTTGTCGAAGTAATCCCGGATTTCCAGCTCCGTCAGCAGGAAGTGGCGCGTCTCGCCATTCACCGGGAACGTGTATTCACGGGTTGCGATGTGCCGACTGGGATCCTCATAGCGCTGGCCCACCGGCTCCGGCACGGCCTGCTTCCAGGCGCGATAGTCAAGGCCTGTGGCTTCCCGCGCGCCCACGATCTCCATGAAAAGGCTGTTCATTCGCACCACTTCCCAGTCCGGCGTGAAGATCGTCATCGGGAAGGGCATGTTTTCCACCAGGATGCTGAGCTCGATGCCCAGGTTGCTGAAATTGGTCACGTCGTGGCCCACGCCCACGGTGCCGAACACGTTGCCATAGGGATCGTAGAGGGGCGTCTTGTAGGTGGTGAACTGCTTCATGCCCTCGCGGGTCTTCACCGGCTCGTCGCAGATATAGGTCTTGCCGGTGCTGATGGCGATTTCCTCGCTCTCGGCGCAGGCGAAATTGTTGCCCTCGGCGGGGCGCGGCGCGTCCCAGATGTAGAAGTGATCCTTGCCGATCACATCGCGCTTGGGCTTGTGGACGATGCCGGTAAAGGCGTCGTTTACCAGCATGTGAATGCCGTCCAGCCGCTTGTACCACAGCATGTCGGGCACGGTATCGATGGTGGTGTTCAGCGCGGTCCTGTAAAAAGCCGCTTCGAAGCGGGCATGCAACCGCTGCAGCAGCTTGCTCAGCCGCAAGCGCAGCAGCGCGGGGCCGTCCGCGGGGCTCCAGATATCCTCCAGCGTGGCCGGGTCACAGTTCAGCGCGGCGGCCTCGCCCATATAAACGATATGCAGCCGATCGACGCCCTCACGCGCCAGCTTGCCCGCCAGCGCCGCATCCTCCGTCAACACCAACAGCGCCCCGCCCTCAGGCGGCGCGATCGGCCTGTCGGCAACCGCTTGCAGGCTGCCCCGCACGCCCTGGGGGAATATGGAACTGTCCAATTCCGGCGAAAAGCGCGTGCCGGCCAGGAGGTTCAATATCGTAAGCCGCATATCCGTCATTCTGGCATACCTCCGCATAAAGTCACCATTCCATTATAAGGTAAAAACCAGTCGAATGCAAGGTTATTAGCCAAAAAGTTTCACAATAATTACACAGAATGATTTTAAAAGTGTGACATTAAATAACTATATGAGGCGCGGGCGCGTCCGCACAGAGCATGCGAACGCGCCCGCGCTGATCCTACCGCCCCCAGTTGTCCAGCGCCCGCTTCAGATATTGCACGGTGAAGCTGGCCTCGCATTGGGCCACGTCATACGGCGTGACGGTGGTGACGATGGTGCCGCCACCGTCGCCGCCCTCCGGGCCCAGGTCGATGATCCAGTCGGCGGTCTTGATCACGTCCAGATTGTGCTCGATCACCACCACGGTGTTGCCCGCCTCGGCCAGGCGGTCCAGCACCTGAATCAGCCGCTCCACATCCGCCACGTGGAGGCCGGTGGTGGGCTCATCCAGCACGTAGATCGTGCGGCCCGTGGCCTGGCGGGAGAGCTCCGTGGCCAGCTTGACGCGCTGGGCCTCGCCGCCGGAGAGGGTGGTGGCGGGCTGGCCCAGCTTCACATAGCCCAGGCCCACGTCCCGCATGGTCTCCAGCTTCCGGGCGATCTTCTGAATGGGGCGGAAGAACTCCAGCGCCTCGTCCACGGTCATCTCCAGCACGTCGTAGATGTTATTGCCCTTGTAGCGCACCTCCAGCGTCTCCCGGTTGTAGCGGTGGCCCTTGCACACCTCGCAGGGCACGTAGACGTCGCTGAGGAAGTGCATCTCGATCTTGATGATGCCGTCGCCGCTGCAAGCCTCGCAGCGCCCGCCCTTCACGTTGAAGCTGAAGCGGTTGGGCTTGTAGCCCCGCGCCTTGGCGTCTGGCGTCTGGGCGAACACATCGCGGATCATATCGAACAGTCCAGTATAGGTGGCGGGGTTTGAGCGGGGGGTGCGGCCTATTGGGGACTGGTCAATGGCAATGATCTTGTTCAGCTGCTCCACGCCGTCGATGCCTTCGTGGGTTCCGGCCCGCTGTCGGGAGCGGTTCAGGGTTCGGGATAGGGACTTGAACAGGATCTCGTTGACCAGGCTGCTCTTGCCGCTGCCGGACACGCCGGTGACGCAGGTGATTACGCCCAGTGGGAAGCGGGCGTCAATGCCCTTCAGATTGTTGGCCCGCGCGCCGCGCACGGTCAGCCAGCCGGCCGGCGAGCGCCGCGCGGCGGGGATGGGTACGAATCTCTTGCCGGAGAGATATTGACCCGTCAGGGAGTCGGGGTTGGCCATGATTTCCTCCGGCGTGCCTTCGGCAACGATCTCGCCGCCGTGTATGCCCGCGCCGGGGCCTACGTCGACGATGTAGTCGGCGTCCAGCATGGTCTCCTCGTCGTGTTCTACCACGATTAGCGTATTGCCCAGGTCGCGCAGTCCCTTCAGGCTGTTTAACAGCCGCCTGTTGTCCCTCTGGTGCAGGCCGATGGAGGGTTCGTCCAGAATGTACAGCACGCCCACCAGGCCGCTGCCGATCTGGGTCGCCAGGCGAATGCGCTGTGCCTCGCCGCCGGACAGGGTGCCTGCGCTGCGGGAGAGCGTCAAGTAACCCAGACCGACGTCGGTCAGAAAGCCCAGCCGGGCTTGTATTTCCTTTAGAATTTGGGTCGCGATCAGTTGTTTCTTTTCGGTGAGAATAAGGCTGTCAAAGAAGCCTCGGGCCTCCCGAACAGAAAGGTCGGATATCTCGGCGATGGAGCGTTCCTGTATCGTTACGGCGAGAGATTCCCGCTTTAGGCGCTTGCCCATGCATTCCGGGCAGGGCACCTGCGCCATGTAGCCCTCGTACAGGGCTTTCATGGCGTCGGAGTTCGTCTCGCGATAGCGGCGCTCCAGGTTTGTGACGATGCCCTCGAAAGGCGCGGAGAAGGTGCCGCCGCCGTCGCCACGGCTATAGCTGACCTTGATCTTTTCACCCTTTGTGCCGTATAGCAGGATGCTCAGCGCGCCCTCCGGCAACTGCTCCACCGGGGTGTCCAGCGAAAAGCCATAGTGCTCCGCCAGGGCCTGCAAGTACATGTGAGCCATGGAGTCCAGCTCGC
>JAFVBK010000254.1 GCA_017480045.1 Clostridia bacterium | reverse complement strand
GGACACGCCGAAGGGGATGCGATAGGAGCGCATCAAATCCATCGCCGCCAGCGCCTTCTGGTAATGACCGTCGCCCCGGCGGGAATCGTTGGCGTCCTCGAAGCCCTCGATGCTGATGGACACCATGAAATTGCCCACGCGCAACAGGTCCTGGCAGAACTGAGCGTCGAGGAGGGTGCCGTTGGTGAAGGCATGGAAGGCGATGTCCTTGTGCTTCTCGCACAGGCGCAGGATGTCCTTCTTGCGCATCAGCGGCTCGCCGCCGGTAAACAGGCAGGCGTGCAGGCCCAGCTCCTTGCCCTCGGTCAGCACCTTGTCCATCACCTCGTAGGACAGATTCTGCTTGTGGCCGTACTCCGCCGCCCAGCAGCCGGTACACTTCATATTGCAGGCGGAGGTCGGGTCCATCAGCACGATCCAGGGGATGTTGCAGCCATATTCCTCGGCGCACTCCTGGGCGGTCTTGTAGCCCCGGAAGCCGCCCTCGTAGGCCGCGTTCAGCAGGAATGTGGAGACGATCTTCTTGTCCATGTCCTTGATGATGTGGTCGGCGTACTTGGCCCACTTGCTGTCGGGGTTCGCAGCGATGTCGCGGAACATGGCGTAGCTCTCCTGCTTCCAGGAATCGCCCAGAATCTTCTCCATCAGGTTGACCAGGGAATCCGCCATTTCATAGAAGTCCTTGTCCTGTCCCTTGTTGATGAGGCCGTTCAGAAAGGTCTGGAAAGCCTTCCGCTCCGCCGCATGTACGATCTTGTTCTGCATGGTTCATGCTCCCTTCTGTGTATGGTTCAATATTTTCAGCCGCTTTTCCAGCCGGCGGATATACTTTTCTAGGTCGCGGGCGTGGACAGGGCCTGCGTATGCCAATTCCAGCTTGGCAAACCACAGCTCGGCCTCCAATTCGACTCTCTCCATATCCATCATCCGATGATGTGGTACTCCAGCAGCAGCTTTTCGATGTCCGTGCCGTGAATCTTGCGCAGCAGCTCTCGCAGCACGGCCTTCTCAATGAAGGGCACCTTCATTTCGGTCAAAGGGCGTCCGTCCCGCAGCATCACGCTGGCGTTCAGCAGGTCGCGGATGTCATAGGTGCTGCCCCACACCTCCGGCACGCCGCGATCCACGTTCAGCAGCGTGTACACCGCCTCCATGCCCGTGCGCATGGAATACTCGGTGGTGAAGATGGTGTCCCGCTTCGTCTCGGCGAACTGGCCCAGGAACGCGAAGTTCACCGCGCCTTCCGGTACCACGTCCGGCCGGTCGCCCTTCTCGCGGGGCATGAAGAACGCCGTGATATAGGGCATCATCACCGGCACCGTGTTGCAGCCTGTCTCGGCGATGTCCGGAATATCCCGCTCCGGCACGCCCAGGTGATACAGCCACTCCTCGCAGATCTCCCGCCCGGTACAGTCCCGCATCGGCTTCTTCACATAGTCGCCGGGCTTGTCGGTAAACAGGCCGTACACCCAAACCACCAGCTGTTCCTTCGGCTGGTTCTTGAACTGGGGCTGTCGGTTGATCGTCCAGCTCATCAGCCAGCCGGAATCCTTCACCGTCACGATGCCGCCAGTGACGACCTTGCCGGAGAAGGGATCGCGCTTGCAGATGTCCTTGATGTAGGGCACCACGCGCCCATCCAGCGTGGTGACGGTGGCGCTCATCCAGTTGGTCTGCTCCGGATCGGAGCAAAACTTGTCGGGATGGCCGAAGGCGGGGTCCTGCGCGGCAATATTGCGCCACATATCCCAGCCGCCGCCCTCCCGAATCTCCGGGCGGAAGTCCGCGGGCCGGTTCTGCGCGCCGACGGCGGAATTCTCCACGCAGCCGCCGTTGGTGATGAACACCAGGTCGTCCTCAGTCAGATCGATGAAGTCGGTCTTGCCGTCCACCAGCAGCTCGATGGATTTGGCGACCTTCCTGGTGTCGGTGCAGTCGAACTGCACGTTCACGACTTTGGTGTTGTAGTGGAATTGGACGCCAAAGCTCTCCAGATACTTCACCATCGGCAGGATCATGGAATCATACTGGTTATACCGGGTAAAGCGCAGCGCCTTGAAGTCGGGCAGGCCGCCGATATGGTGGATAAAGCGCTTGATGTACAGCTTCATCTCCAGCGCGCTGTGCCAGTTCTCAAAGGCGAACATCGTGCGCCAGTAGAGCCAGAAATTGCTGTCCAGCACCTCGTCGTCGAAGAAATCGGTTATCTTCTTGTTGTACAGCTGCTCGTCCGGCGTGAAAAACAGGTGCATGATTTCCATAGCGCCCTTGTCGGAGAGGGCAAACTTGCCGTCGGTGTGGGCGTCCTCGCCGCAATTCACGGTGGCGCGGCACAGACTGTAGTTGGGGTCGGCCTTGTTCAGCCAGTAGTATTCGTCCAGCACGCTCACGCCCTCCGTCTCGATGGAGGGGATGGAGCGGAACAGATCCCACATGACCTCGAAGTGGTTGTCCATCTCGCGCCCGCCGCGCATGACGTAGCCCACGCCGGGATACTCGTAGCCGTCGCAGGCCCCGCCGGGGATCGGGTCCTTCTCGAAGATATGGATGTGCGCGCCCTTCATCTGTCCATCGCGCACCAGGTAGCATGCCGCCGTCAGCGCGGCCAGACCGGTACCGATGATGTAGGCGGACTTGTGATCGACGCCCTCCGGCTTCTTTGGACGGGCAAAGGCTTCGTAATTGCCGCTGGAATAATACATGGTGATGCCTCTCTTTCCGCGCGTCATTCGCTCGTTACTGGCTGTATCATACCGGTTGAAGAAGGATAAATCTATAAACAAAACGGCGACCTTGTACAGTTTCCGTACAAAGACGCCGTTTTGATAAAAATGCGTTGTCGCTATGGATTTTCCGCGAGGCGCTCCAGCGCCTGCCGTAAATCGCCCTGTATGATCCTGCCTGTCATCGCCGCGATCTTGGCCGGTTCCTCCTTCATACCGTAATGAATCCACTCCAGCATGATCCCCACAAAGCCAAACTTAAAGAAGTTTGCCACATACCGCTTGTTTTCATCGCTGATCCGCAGATCCTCGGACTGTTCCTCGATGTATGCCAACAGCAGCTTTTCCGTCACGCGCAGCAGATAGTGTTCTATCTGCGCCCGGTCGATGGAGCGGTAGACGTTGATGATAAAGGGCTTGTTGGCCAGCACGGTCTCCAGCAGCGACTGAAACCCCATCTGCCAGGTGTCCGAAGTGCGATTATTCAGAAGCGCGACACGCGCTTCTTCCTCACATGCCCATTCGACGAGATCGTAGATGTCGTTGAAATGGTAGTAGAAGGTCATGCGGCTGATGTGGCAATCATCGGTGATGTCGTTGATGGTAATTTTGGTGATCGACTTTTTCAACAAAAGATGCTTCAAGGATTCCGCGATGGCCTGCTTGGTGTTCGTCATCTTCGCGCCTCCTTTCTGCCTCTAGTATTATACGATGATTGTTGCGGAAATCCCTTCGTGTTTCCGGCAACAATCATTATACAATAATCCGCGGTTTTTTTCTTTGTACAAATTCGCGCAAATGATAAAAAACTATGCAAAACAGAAGGTTTGATTATTGTTTTCAATGGCCCGGTTCATGTATCCTGATGCCAATCAAGCGGAAAACCGCGCTACAAAGGGGTTGCAAATATGGGTTTTACGAACAGCATCAAGCTGAGCGCCATGAAGACGGCGTTCGGCTACATCGAAAAGAACCCGCAGGAAAACGCGTTGAAGCTGCTGAACTGGGTGGACAAGCTGGCGGGCGATGGCCCGGACAGCTTCCCCGCGCAGCGCGCGGCGTTCCGCAGCGTGCTGGAAAACCCGGACAGCAATATGTACAGGCTGATCATGAAGGTGTTTGACGAGGTGGACAACGACGTGCTCAAGGCCACCTTTGAAAACTTCTTCCTGAACGCCAATATCGTCGGCTGGCCCATTCAGGAAGAGGCAAGGCAGCGGTACAACTGCAATATTCCCTGGGCGATCCTGCTGGACCCCACTTCGGCCTGCAACCTGCATTGCACCGGCTGCTGGGCCGCGGAATATGGAAACAAGCTGAACCTGACCTATGAGGAGATCGACGACATCATCTGTCAGGGCAAGGCGCTGGGCGTCTACATGTACATCTACACCGGCGGCGAGCCGCTGGTTCGGAAGAAGGACATCATCCGGCTGTGCGAGGAGCATTCCGACTGCCAGTTCCTGTCCTTCACCAACGCGACGCTGATCGACGAGGCCTTCGCGGAGGACATGCTGCGGGTGAAGAACTTCATTCCCGCCATCAGCGTGGAGGGTTTTGAAGAACACACCGACGCCCGCCGCGGCGTGGGCACCTACCAGAAGGTGCGCAAGGCCATGGAGATTCTGAAAGCGAAGAAGCTGCCCTTCGGCATGAGCTGCTGCTACACCAGCCAGAACATCGCCTCCATCGCCTCGGACACCTTCCTGGACGAGATGATCGACTGGGGCGCGCTGTTCGTGTGGTACTTCCACTACATGCCCGTGGGCAACGACGCCGTGCCGGAGCTGATGCCCAATCCGCAGCAGCGCGAGGCCATGTACCACCGCATCCGCGAGGTGCGCGCCACCAAGCCCATCTTCGCCATGGATTTCCAGAACGACGGCGAATATGTGGGCGGCTGCATCGCGGGCGGGCGGCGCTATTTGCACATCAACGCCAATGGCGACGTCGATCCCTGCGTGTTCATCCACTATTCCAACGTGAATATCCGCGAACACACGCTGATCGAAGCGCTGCAAAGCCCGATCTTCATGGCCTATCACGACGGCCAGCCCTTTAACGACAACCATCTGCGCCCCTGCCCGATGCTGGAAAACCCGCAGCAGCTCAGGGAAATGGTAGAAAAGACGGGCGCGCACTCCACCGACCTGCAATCGCCGGAGAGCGCCGAGCATCTTTGCGCCAAGTGCGATGCCTACGCGCAATGCTGGAAGCCCACGGCGGACAAGCTGTGGGAGGAATCCCACAGCGCGTAACCCATGGGATTGGGCGACGCGATTCCCCTTCACCGCGCCGCTTTGTCCATACAACGGCTGCGCGCCGCCTTTGGCGGCCCGCAGCCACGCCGTGCAATTTTACAAATTGTCTCGGCCAGCCGCGCTGACGCGCGGCATTGGGGATGCCGGCTCCTTTCATCCATCCAAAATAGGTTTATATATAACTCCGTCTGCAGAAACTCCCTGCTGATCGGCATCCCCATTATCTTCTCAATGGCGGGAGACGGGTTCGAGATGGCGCTGAACATCCCGTGATCTGTCTCCCGTCGCCTATAAAGCGAGCGGTTCGACGGGAGGCGCGAAAAAATGCTCGGTATCATCGACGTTGGCGGCGGCTTGCGCGGGATCTACGGCGCGGGCTTCCTGGACTTTTGCATGGACAGGGGAATTTCCTTCGATTACTGCATCGGCGTCTCCGCAGGCAGCGCAAACCTAGCCGCCTATATCGCCGGGCAGAAGGGACGGAACTACCGCTTCTACCATGACTATGCCTTTCGAGAGGATTACATGGGAATGTGCCAATACCGAAAGACCGGGTCTTACATCAACCTCGACTATATCTATGGCACGCTCTCCAATTCAGACGGTGAAAGCCCGCTGGATTATCCCACGATTGCCGTTTCCCCAAAGCGGTTGGTCATCGTCGCCACCGACGCCGAAACCGGCAAGGCGGTCTACTTCGCCAAGGACGATCTGCGCCAGGACAGCTACGCCCCCATCAAGGCCTCCTGTTGCGTTCCCGTGGTGAACGAGCCATATCCCATCGGCGACAAGCTGTACTTTGACGGCGGCATCAGCGATCCCATCCCCATTGAAAAGGCGTTCGCGGACGGCTGCGACGGAGTCATCGTCGTGCTCACGCGCCCTCGGGACGAATACCGGCTTCCCGGAAAGGACCGCATGCTCGCCCAGCGTCTGAGAAAAACCTACCCCCTGGCCGCGGAGCAGCTGGCGGATCGGGCATATATTTACAACGACAGCCTTGACCGGGTAAAAGCCTATGAAAAGGAAGGCCAAGCGCTCATCGTCGCGCCAAAGAGCATCTACAACATGAAGACGCTGACGAAGGATCAAATTTCGCTCTCCCTGCTCTATCAGGACGGCGGCCGCGACGCCCGATGGATATGGGGTTTTATTCGCAATTTCCATAATACTTCAAGCAGAGATGAATGATGATGAAAACAGCCGTTATGACGGATACCAACAGCGGAATTGCCATTGAAGAGGCGCGGCAACGCGGGCTTTATGTCCTGCCGATGCCAGTGATCATCGACGGCAAGGACTATCTGGAAGGCGTAGACGTCACGCACGCCGACTTGTACGCCGCAATGCGCGCCGGAAAGGACATTCACTCATCCCAGCCAGCCCCAGGCGACTTCATCGATATGTGGAATCGCATCTTCGCGGATGGTTATGACGAGCTGGTTTACATCCCCATGTCCTC
>JAFVBK010000253.1 GCA_017480045.1 Clostridia bacterium | reverse complement strand
TCCGCGCCCCGGTGCACGCCGCCGATGCCGCCGGTGGCAAACACGCGAATGCCCGCCATGGCCGCGATGATCATGGTGGTGGCCACGGTGGTGGCGCCGTCGTCGCCGCGGGCGATCAACACCGGCAGATCGCGCCGTGAGGCCTTGGTCACGTCGTAGCCCTTTTTGCCCAGATACTCGATCTCATTTTCCGAAAGGCCCGCCTTCAGCTTGCCGCCGATGATGGCGATGGTGGCCGGCACCGCGCCGTTTTCCCGGATGATGCGCTCCACGTTCAGGGCCGTTTCCACGTTCTGGGGATAGGGCATGCCGTGGGAGATGATGGTGGATTCCAGGGCGACCACCGGCTTGCCGGCCGCCAGCGCCTGTTGGACTTCGGGGGAGATTTCAAGGTATTTGTTCATAATTGCCTCCTGGTTTTATTGTGTGATGATGGCGCGCGGTACCGCGATCAATCTGAATTCTACCCTTCAATACCCGCCATGCGCTGACGCAGGGCGCTCTCGTCGATGTCGGGGTTGACGGTATCCAAGCTCTCCACGGCGATGGACGCCGCCGCGAGCCCGGCCACGGCGCAGTCTCGCAGGTCGAGGCCGTGAATCTGTCCCCAGGTCAGCGCCGCCGTAAAGGCGTCGCCGGCGCCGGTGGTATTCACCATTTTCACAGCCGGGCCGGGCAGAAACAGGGTATGCGCCTCGTCCGCGCAGCACACGCCCCGCTCGCCCAGGGTGATAAAAGCGCGCTTCACGCCCATGTCGATGAGCCGGCGCGCCGCGCGGGCGGCGGAATCCGGCCCATGCACAGGGATGCCGGTGAGGGTCTCGGCCTCGATGGCGTTGGGCTTCACCGCCGCCAGGCGGGGAAGCGCTGCCAGCAGCCGTGGGGCCTTCGCGGTGGAAACCGCGTCCGCCAGCAGCGGCACACGCAGGTTCATCGCCAGAAATTTCAGCGTCTCGGCGGGCAGGTTTGCGTCAAGCACTACGGCGTCCATTTCATTCAGAGCGTCGAGACGCTTTGCCAGGGCCGCGGGGGTCAGCCTGTCGCAGATGGACATGTCGTTGACGGCCAGCTGCATGTCGCCGTTCGCGTCCGTAATGAAAAGATAGGAGGAGCTGGCCTCGCCGTCAAATGTAAAGGTCAGGTCGGCGCACACCCTTGCCCGCGCGCAGTCGGCGCGCACGATATCCGCGAAGGCGTCGGTGCCCAGGGGAGCGACGAGATAGGTTTGGATGCCCAGGCGCGCCAGATTGCAGGCGATGTTGCGGCCCACGCCGCCGGCGGACAGCCGCACGCGGCCGGGATTGGAATCCTGCATGGCGATTCTGCCCGAAGGAAAGCCGCCGATATCGATGTTCGCCGCGCCGACCACCGCGCAGCGGGGATGCATGGTATCCATGGCCGGTCCCTCCCTTCTCCTGGTATTCATTATACTCGCGCTTCGAGATGAACACAAGCGCAATTCATCAGAAAGCGCGCGAATGCCAAAAAAATCGACTCGAATTTGGGCGAAATAACGATGAAGGTATGAAAAGTTTTCACAAATAGCGTTGCGCTTGCCACAATTTAGAAATATAATAATGAATAATTACGATACTGGAGGGATGGGAAGATGTCCAAGCGGGTAACACGCTTCCTGCGCGTCGCGCTGATTTTGGCATTGGCGGCGATGCTGGCGGGCACGTCCGCGTTTGCAGATTCCATTGCGGTTAGATTAAATGCCACCACGAAGATCTATCAGTCGGCCAGCGCTTCCGCCCGATCCATCAAAGCGCCCAAGGGCCTGAAGGTCTCGTTGAAGGGCTATTCAGACGGCTGGGGCAAGATCTCCTACAAGGGCCGCACTGGCTATGTCAAGCTGAAATATGTGGATCGCGTCAGCCCCATCAAGGCTTATCTGACCGAGGGGGCGAACGTGTATAAGGATGCCGACGGCTCCAAAAAGCTGGGAGCGGTCATGGCGGGCACCGCGGTATACGTGGTCGGCGTGGACGGCAGCTATGTGCGCGTCACGAACAAATCCGGCACGCAGAAGGGCTATATCAAGGCCAGCGTGCTCTCCTCCAGCAAGGTGAAATATGATGATTCCGAGAGCGGCGATGTGGGCGGCGGTGATTCCGCGGCGGACGCCGTGCCTGAATCCCTGCGCTCCACCACCACTTCGGCCGGCGACTCAAAGATCGAGTACACCATCTACGTGGCTCAGAATCTGATGGGCGCGCCCTATGCCAGCAGCGCCAATCCTCCGAAGACCTTCGATTGCGCCAAGTTCTGCTACTACTGCTACAGCAAGGCTAAGAGCGGCGCGGTGAAGGGCTCCTCCTATTCGCAGGGCTATGACGACAGCTATCAGAAGATCAGCTACGGCGATCTGAAGCGCGGCGATATGGTGTGCTTCGATACCGTCAGCGACGGCGACCTGTGCGACCACACGGGCATCTATCTGGGCGGCGGCTACTTTATTCACGCCTCCTCCGCGGCGAAAAAGGTGATCCTCAGCTCGCTGAGCTCCGGCTACTACAAGCGGACGTTCAGCTGGGGAAGAAGGATTTTTGAAAGCTGATGTGGGCTGAAAGGCAGCTGGCCTAAAATAGAAGGCCGACGACGGAAGACAGCCAAATAGCAGGGGCGGCGCAAGGCGATAAACCCGAAGAGTTTATCGCC
>JAFVBK010000252.1 GCA_017480045.1 Clostridia bacterium | reverse complement strand
ACCACCGCGCCGATCTCCATGCGCTTGGCAGCATAGCCGTCGTGATAGATTTCCTCCACCAGACCGGTCGCCAGGCCGATCTGGTTGCCGTAGCTGCTGTAGCCCGCCGCGGCAGTGGTCACCAACTGGCGCTGGGGCAGCTTGCCGGGGATGGTCTCGGAGACGCTCCGGGTCGGGTCGGCCGCGCCGGTGACGCGCATGGCCTGATACACATAGCCGCGCCCGGACAGCGGATCGCGAATGGCGCCGCCGATGCAGGTGGCCGCGCCGCCGAAGGGCTCGATCTCAGTGGGATGGTTGTGGGTCTCGTTCTTGAACAGCAACAGCCACTTCTGTGTCTCGCCGTTCACCTCCACATCCATCTTGATCGTGCAGGCGTTGATCTCCTCACTCTCGTCCAGGTCGGTGAGAACGCCCTTCGCCTTCAGGTACTTCGCGCCGATGGTGGCGATGTCCATCAGACAGATGGGCTTTGTACGGTTCAGCTCGCCCCGCACCGCCAGATAGCGCCTGTAAGCGGCCTCCACGTCGGCGTCCTCGAAGGTCACGTCGCCCAGCTCAGTGAAGAAGGTGGTGTGGCGGCAGTGGTCGGACCAGTAGGTGTCGATCATGCGGATCTCGGTCAGCGTCGGGTCGCGGCGCTCGCCCGCGAAGTATTCCTGGCAGAAGGCGATGTCTGCCTCATCCATGGCCAAGCCATACTTTTTGATGAAATCCGCCAGCTGCGCGGCGGAATAGCCGATGAAGCCGGTCATGGTCTGTACCGTTGTGGGGATGGCATAGGCGGTCTTGAGCGTATCGACGGGCACGAGAGAGGCCTCTCGGCGCTCCACCGGGTTGATGACGTGCTTCTTCACGGCCTCGATGTCCGCGGCGCTGAGGTCGCCCGCGAGGATGTACACCGTGGCGGTGCGCACGTCCGGGCGCTCCACCTGCGCCAGCAGCTGGACGCACTGGGCCGCGGAATCCGCACGCTGGTCGAACTGGCCGGGCAGGTATTCCGCCGCGAAAATCGCGCCGGTGTACTCCGGCAGCTCGCGGTAAACGTCGTCCACCATCGGCTCGGAAAACACGTTGGAAACGGCCTGTTCAAACAGCGCCGCGTCGATGTTCTCCACGTCGTAGCGATTCAGGATGCGCACGCCCGCGAGCCCCTCGATGCCCAGAAAGGACTTCAGCTCCTCGTACAGCGCGGCGGCCTCATGATCGAAACCCGGCTTCTTTTCTGCGTATACGCGATAGACCATGTTTGATGCTCCTTTGCGTTTGTTCTGCATTTATTCTTTTTCTTTTTTCACCTCATCCGGCCCGCCGTCGGCGGGCCACCTTCCCCTCAAGGCGAAGGTTTGAGATATTTCCCCCCAGGCTTCCCCTATGAGATGAAGGCTTGAGATGCTTCCCCTAGCCTTCCCCTTGAGGCGAAGGCTTGAGATGTTCCCCCAAAAGGCTTCCCCTTGAGGGGAAGCTGTCATGCGAAGCATGACTGATGAGGTGTCACACTTCCATCCCATGCGCCAGCATGTTTCCCAGCGCGATGTCAAACCCCAGCGCCTTGTACATCTCCACGTCGCAGTCGGCGCAGCCGACGGTCAGGGACTTGACGCCACTCTTCCGAACGGCGAACGCCACCAGTCTCCGCGCGATGCCGCGGTGCCGGTATTCCGGCAGAATGTAGAAATCCTCAAACACGCCGGCGGTATCGTAGCAAAAGGTGGAAAAGGTCGGCGCGACAGAGCAGCAGCCCACCAGCGCGTCCCCTTCGGCGCAGCCGAAGAATCGGATCCGACCCGCTTCCATCGCCTCGGCGAGGCTCGCAAAATCCCCGTCCGTCGGCGCGTCCTCGCCGATCGCCAGCTTGTAGGCGGCGTGCAGCGGCTTCAGCCTCTCAATCTCAGTGGCTTTGAGCTCAACAAACTCCAATTCGCGCTATTCCCCTTTCAGGATCCGCAGCGCCCGCTGGCCGATATCCTTCCGATAGATCATGCCTTCCCACTCCACCTGCCCGGCGGCGGCATAAGCCCTTTTGATCGCCGTCTCCAGGTCGTCGGCGGTGCAGGCGATGCCCAGCACGCGCCCGCCGGCGGTGACGAGATTGTCGTCGGCGTCGCGGCCCGTGCCGCTGTGGAACACCTGGGCCATATCCGCGGCCGCGCCGAGATCAATGACCTTGCCCTTCGCGTAGCCGCCCGGATAGCCGCCGGAGGCCAGCATCACACAGCAGGCCGCGCCGTCCATGAACTCCACGGGCGTGTCCGCCAGCGTCTCGCTCTCCACCGCCCGCATGATGGTCAGCAGGTCGGATTTGAGCAGCGGCAGCACCACCTGGGTCTCCGGATCGCCGAAGCGGCAGTTGTACTCGATCACCTTCGGGCCCGACGCGGTGACCATCAAGCCGAAGTAGAGGCAGCCCTTGAAGGGACAGCCCTCGGCGTTCATGGCTGCGATGGTGGGCAGGAATATCTCCTTCATGCAGCGCTCGGCCACAGCCGGGGTGTAGCAGGGATTGGGCGCGATGGTGCCCATGCCGCCGGTGTTGGGGCCGACGTCGCCATCCCCCACGCGCTTGTGATCCATCGACGACACCATGGGCTTCACCACATGGCCGTCGGTGAAGGCAAGCACGGAGACCTCCGGGCCCTCCAGAAATTCCTCCACCACGATGCGGCTGCCGGACGCGCCGAAGGCCCCGTCGATCATCGCGGCCTTCACGGCGTTCACGGCCTCGTCGCGGGTGGCGCAGATGGTCACGCCCTTGCCCAGCGCGAGGCCGTCGGCCTTGACGACCACGGGCAGCGGGCAGCTTTTCACGTATTCCAGCGCCTTCCCGGCGTCCTCGAATACCTCGTAGGCCGCGGTGGGAATGTTGTATTTCTTCATCAGATCCTTGGCGAACACCTTGCTGGCCTCGATGCGGGCGGCGGCGGCGTTCGGCCCAAAGCAGGGCACGCCCAGGGCGTGCAGCCGGTCCACGCAGCCCAGCGCCAGCGGGTCGTCCGGGGCCACCACAGCGAAGTCCACCGGGTTTTCCCTGACATAATCGACGATGCCATCGATATCCGTGGCCCTGATGGGCACGCAGGTCGCGTCGGCCGCGATGCCCGCGTTGCCCGGCAGGGCGAATATTGCAGTCACCTCAGGGTTTTCCCGCAGCTTGCGGATGATGGCGTGCTCGCGCCCGCCCCCGCCGACGACAAGAATTTTCATAGCGTAGCCTCCGTATTTCATAGTTGATTGTTGAAATTCAGCCGTCTGATGATGCTGAAAGTTTTTAGAGGTGCCTTCGACAGGGAAGGCTTTCCGGCTCCCAAAGACCGGCTTCTCGACCTCTCACCGACCGCACCGATGTCGTCATCGTCACAGCCGGGAATACCGGGGCCGAAAGGCCGCGCTTTGGGAGCCGGAGCGCAATTCTAGTGGTGGAACAGCCTTATCCCCGTGAACGCCATGGCGATGCCGAACGCGTTGCACTTCTCGATCACCAGGTCGTCGCGGATAGAGCCGCCAGGCTGAGCGATGACGGTCACGCCGCTGCGATGGGCGCGCTCGATGTTGTCGCTGAAGGGGAAGAACGCGTCGCTGCCCAGGGCCACGTCGGTCACGGTGTCCAGATACGCCCTCTTCTCCTCGCGGGTCAGCGGTTCGGGGCGCTCAGTGAACAGGCGCTGCCAAGCGCCGTCGCCCAGCACGTCCTCCCAGTCCTCGGAGATGTAGACGTCGATGGCGTTGTCCCGGTCGGGACGGCCGATATCCGCGCGGAAGGGCAGGTTCAGCACCTTCTCGTGCTGGCGCAGGTGCCAGTTATCGGCCTTGCCGCCCGCCAGCCGGGTGCAGTGGATTCTGCTCTGCTGGCCCGCGCCCACGCCGATGGCCTGTCCATCCTTCACGTAGCACACGGAGTTGGACTGGGTGTACTTAAGGGTGATCAGCGCCACCAGCAGGTCCCGCTTCTGGGCCTCGGTGAGGGTCTTGTTCTCGGTGACGACATTAGAGATCATCGCGTCGTCGATCTCCAGCGCCTGGCGGCCCTGCTCAAAGGTGATGCCAAACACCTGCTTGCGCTCGATCTCCGCGGGCACATAGCCGGGATCGATCCTGATGATGTTGTAATTGCCCTTGCGCTTCTCCTTCAAAATCGCCAGCGCCTCGTCGGTATAGCCGGGAGCGATGATGCCGTCGGACACCTCGTGGCGAATCAGGCGCGCCGTGGGCGCGTCGCAGACGTCGGACAGTGCGATGAAATCGCCGAAGGAGGACATGCGGTCCGCGCCGCGGGCGCGGGCGTAGGCGCAGGCCAGCGGCGAGAGCTCCATGTCCGCGGGCACGAAGTATATCTTACGCAGCACGTCGGAAAGCGGATTGCCGATGGCCGCGCCCGCGGGACTCACGTGCTTGAAGGAGGCCGCGGCGGGCATGCCGGTGGCCTTTTTCAGCTCGCTGACCAGCTGCCAGCTGTTCAGCGCGTCCAGAAAGTTGATGTAGCCGGGCTTGCCGTTGACGACCTCAAGAGGCAGATCTCCGCCCTCCATAAAGATGCGGGAGGGCTTCTGGTTGGGATTGCAGCCGTACTTCAACTGGATTTCATGCGCCATGTTGGATTCCCTCCGTTACTTGTTCGCGTTGATGATGGCGGTGTCGGTCCTGCCGGTGGCGAGATCGCGGGTGCAGACCCACAGGGATACGCGGTTGTCGGCATTCAGGCCATCCCAGAGAGCGTCGGCGATTTCAAAGGCGCTGCCGTCGTCGATGGCCACGGTCTCCGGATCGCCAGTGAAGGACGGGATCGGATCGCCGTCGCGCAGATAGGTGTGCAGGAAGTAGCCCTTCCCCGCCTCGACCTTCTCAAAAGCCCAGAATACCCTGTGGCAGCAGCTGCCCTCGGCGTCGCCGGCGCGGAGGATGGCCATATCCAGGCTGAAATCGCCATCCTCAAAGGTGGCCATCGCGCTCACGCGGGGCGTGTAGTTCGGGGCGTCCGGCTCAAACTCGCGCTCCATCAGGGCGTCCATAAAGGTCGCGCCGTCGCCGATATACTCGTAGATGGTATCGGTCTGGTCGCCATTGGTGACGATCACCTTGTCGTCGATAGTGCGCACCGGGTTATAGATGATCAGGCTGGGGTCCACCAGCTTCGCGGGATCGAACGCCTCGGTGCGGATGCCGCCGGGCTGCTCCACGAACACGCGGTTGCGGCTGTTCACGCTGCGGCCCATGATGAAATAGGCCATCACGGCCCGCTTGCCGTCCGCGGACTTGCCGACGATGATGCCGCGGCCCGGATAGGTGGTCGCGCCGACGGCCTGAAATGCTGTATTAATCATACTCTTGCCTCCATTGTAATTCGCTCCGCTACAGTCTCCGCCGCTCTGGGAAGCAGTATCCACTCCGCCTGCTCCATCACCCGGCGCTGGAGGCTTTCGGGGGTGTCATCCTCCCGAACCTCCACGGCCTTCTGGGCGATGATGCGCCCGCCGTCGGGGATTTCGTTCACGTAATGCACCGTCGCGCCCGTCACCTTCACGCCGTAATCCAGCGCCGCATGATGCACGCGCAGGCCATAGAAGCCCTCGCCGCAGAAGGACGGTATCAGCGAGGGGTGCACGTTGATGATGCGTTCTGGATAGCGGGCGACGAAATCGGCGGATAGTATCGCCATGAAGCCAGCCAGAATGAGCATCTGAATGTCGTTTGCCCTCAGCGTCTCCAGCAACAGCGCTTCGAAATCCGCCCGGCTCTCCCCCTTCGCCCGCAGGCACACCGCCGTGGGGATGCCCGCCCGCCTCGCGCGCTCCAGGGCATAGGCGTTTTCATTGTTGGAGACCACCAGAGCCAGTTCCCCGTGGGGCAGCTCGCCGCGGCCAGCGGCGTCGATCAGCGCCTGTAGATTCGTGCCCCCGCCGGACACCAGCACCGCGATCCGCGCCTTCATACCAGCGTCACCCGTTCCTCTCCGGGCACAACTTCGCCGATGATCCGCGCGTCCTCGCCGTTGGCCTTCAGCACCGCCACGGCCTCGTCCGCTTGGTCGGCGGGCACGGTCAGGCACATGCCGATGCCCATGTTGAAGGTGTTGTACATATCTCGCAGCGGAATGCGGCCCGCGCTGGCAATGCGCTCAAACAGCGGCGTAGCGCCGATATGCCGAAGGTCGATGCAGGCCGTGAGCCCCTCAGGCAGGCTGCGGGGAATGTTCTCGTAGAAGCCGCCGCCGGTGATGTGGCTGGCGGCCTTTACCGTCACCCGCTCCGCCAGCGCCAGCACCGGCTTTACATAGATGCGAGTCGGCTCCAGCAGCGCCTCGCCCAGGGTGCGGCCCAGGTCGTCACAGTAGAAGTCCAGCCCGCCGTTTTCCACGTCGAACACCTTCCTGACCAGGGAAAAGCCGTTGCTGTGCACGCCGGAGGAGGGCAGGCCGATCAGCGCGTCCCCGGCCTTGACGGCGGTGGGATCGAACAGCTTCGCCTTGTCCACCACGCCCACGGAGAAGCCCGCCAGGTCGTACTCGTCCACCGGGTAGAAACCGGGCATCTCGGCGGTCTCGCCGCCGATCAGCGCGCAGCCCGCCTGCACGCAGCCCTCGGCCACGCCGGAGACGATCTGGGCGATCTTCTCCGGAACGTTCCTGCCGCAGGCGATGTAATCCAGGAACGTGAGTGGCTTCGCGCCGCAGCACACGATGTCGTTGACGCACATGGCCACGCAATCGATGCCAACGGTGTCGTGCTTGTCCATCAGAAACGCCAGCTTCAGCTTGGTGCCCACACCGTCGGTGCCGCTCACCAGCACCGGATGGGCGAGCCCCGTCAAATCCAGCTCAAACAGTCCGCCGAAGCCGCCGATGCCGGAGACCACGCCGGGAATGTTCGTGCGGGCGATGTGCTGCTTCATCAGCTCAACGGCCCGATAGCCCGCGGTGATGTCCACGCCCGCCGCGGCGTAGCTGTCGGAACGGGAAAGGTTTTTCGCCATGGTTTGCCTCCAAAAATATCGTCGTCATTTACAAGAGTGGCGTGTGGAGAGTGGCGTGAAGGCTACCGGCTGCCGCGCGGCAAAGCCGTCTTCAACTCCACACTTCTCATTCGTCCACGCCCCGCTCAAACCGGGTCTTGTCCGGAGTCTTGGGCGGCGTGCAGGGATAGTTGCCATCGAAGCAGGCGGTGCAGAAGCCAGCCGTGTTCTCCGCCAGCTTGTGGGCGTTTTCACAGGAGAGATAGCCCAGGGAGTCCACGCCGATGATATCGCGAACCTCCTCCACCGTGCGGTTCCAGGCCACCAGATTCTCCTGGCTGTCCACGTCGGTGCCAAAATAGCAGGGATAGAGGAACGGCGGCGCGGAGGAGCGCATGTGCACCTCGGTGGCCCCGGCGTCGCGCAGCAGGCGCACGATGCGGGCGCAGGTGGTGCCGCGCACAATGCTGTCGTCCACCAGCACCACGCGCTTGCCCTTCACCGTGGCGGAGACGGGGTTCAGCTTGATGCGCACCAGGTTCTCCCGGTCAGACTGGGTGGGCTGGATGAACGTGCGCCCGATATACTTGTTCTTGATGAAGCCGATGCCGTAGGGAATGCCGGAGGTCTTGGCGTAGCCGATGGCGGCGTCGAGGCCGCTGTCTGGCACGCCGATGACCACATCCGCGTTACAGGGATGCTCCAGCGCCAGGAAGCTGCCCGCGCGCTGGCGCGCCATATGCACGCTGGAGCCGTCCACCACGGAATCCGGGCGGGCGAAATAGATGTATTCAAACACGCAAAGGGATTTATCGCACTTGCCCACATGGCTGTCGTCGCTGCGCAAGCCGTTCTTGTCCACGATCACGACCTCGCCGGGCTGCACGTCCCGAAGGAACGTCGCGCCCACCGCGTCCAGCGCGCAGGTCTCGGAGGCAAACATGATGCTGCCGTCCGGGCGCGTGCCGATGCACATGGGATGGAAGCCGTGGGGGTCG
Organism: Clostridia bacterium; assembly: GCA_017480045.1. GTDB lineage: Bacteria > Bacillota > Clostridia > Christensenellales > Aristaeellaceae > UBA2862. Next base: position 1,363 of record JAFVBK010000252.1, on the reverse strand, counting down.
CGGGCGGCGATCAGCTTCGTAGAGGACATCACCACGAAGGAATAGGCGCCGTCCAGCCGGTCCATGGCCTTCGAAACCGCCGCCTCGATGGAGCCGCACTTCAGCCGCTCGCGGATGATGACGTGGGCGATGATCTCGGAATCGCTGGTCATGTGGAAAATGGAGCCGTTCAGCTCCAGCTCCTCCCGCAGCTCGCTGGCGTTGGTCAGGCTGCCGTTGTGGGCCAGCGACATCAGGCCCTTGCAGTGGTTCACCACGATGGGCTGGGCGTTCTGCACGGGGTTGATGCCCGCGGTGCCGTAGCGCACATGGCCGACAGCCATATTGCCCTTGCCCAGATATTCCATCACGTCCTTGGTGAATACGTCCTCCACCAGGCCCGCGTCCTTGTGGGTGCGCAGGCGGCCGCGCTCGTTCACCGTGATGCCCGCGCTCTCCTGCCCGCGATGCTGCAGCGCGAACAGCGCGTAGTAACAGTCGGAAGCCAAATCGGCCTGCTTGGGACTGTAGATGCCGAACACGCCGCATTCTTCGTGGATATGATTCATGCCATTTCCTCCATTACTTTCCCATCAGCCTTCGCATAACCTCGTTATAGGCGTCCTCGACGCCGCCCAAATCGCGACGGAAGCGGTCCTTGTCCAGCTTTTCGCCGGTATCCTTGTCCCAGAAGCGGCAGGTATCCGGGCTGATCTCGTCCGCCAGCACGATGGTGCCGTCCGGCAGCCGGCCAAACTCCAGCTTGAAGTCCACCAGGGTGATATTCAGATTCAGGAAATAGTCCTTCAGCACCTCGTTGACCTTGATGGCGTATTTTTCGATCAGGTCGATCTCCTCCACCGTGGCCAGCTTCAGCGCCAGCGCGTGCCAGCGGTTCAGCAGCGGGTCGCCCAGATCGTCGTTCTTATAGGAAAACTCGATGGTCGGCGCGTCGAAGACGATGCCCTCCTCGACGCCATAGTGCTTGGCGAAGCTGCCGGCGGAGATGTTTCGGATGATGACCTCCAGCGGCACGATGGAGACCTTCTTCACCAAGGTCTCCCGGTCGCTCAGCTCCTTGACGAAATGGGTGGGCACGCCGTGCCGCTCCAGCAGCTGCATCAGCATGTTGCTCATGCGGTTGTTGATGGCGCCCTTGCCGGCAATGGTGCCCTTCTTGAGGCCGTTGAAGGCAGTAGCGTCGTCCTTATAGGACACGATGTACAGGTTCTCGTCGCTGGTAGCGTAGACCTTCTTGGCCTTGCCCTCGTAGAGCTGAGTCAGCTTTTCCATGATGGTATTCCTCCATATGTAGTTTAGTATTAATTTGCGACGCGGCGTATCCCGCAATCAGAGCAGATTGCTGTACGCCTCCGCTATCTTT
>JAFVBK010000251.1 GCA_017480045.1 Clostridia bacterium | reverse complement strand
CGACGACATTTACGAAAGCCGCCGCAAGTGCCTCATCTTTACCCAGTTCAAGGTCATGGGCGAGCTGCTGCAGAACTGGATCGAGGAGCGCTACGGCCACCGTCCTCAGTTCATCAACGTGCGCAAAGCGGCAGCCCGCCGGCATGGCCCGCAGGTTCGGCACGGTGCCCTTTATATTGTAGAGCCGCTGGCCCTTGGGCGTCATGCGGGGCAGCGAGGCCATCAGCCCGCGGGTGTAGGGATGGGCGCCCGCTTGAAACAGCGTAAACACGTCCGCCCTTTCCACCACCTCGCCGGCGTACATCACATACACCATGTCGCATATCTCCGCGACCACGCCCAGGTTGTGGGTGATCATCAGGATGGAGGTGCCGCTCTCCCGCCGCAGATCGCGCATCAGCCGCAGTATCTGCGCCTCGATGGACACGTCCAGCGCCGTTGTCGGCTCGTCCGCGATCAGCAGGTCGGGCTTTAAAACCATCGCCATGCCGATCATCACGCGCTGGCGAAGGCCGCCGGAGAGCTGATGCGGGTAGCAGCTATAGCGCCGCTGGGGCTCCGGGATGCCCACCTTCTCAAAGATTTCGATGGTCTTTGCTTTGGCCGCGCGCTTGTCCAGCCCAATGTGCAGCCGTAGCGACTCCGCCACCTGTTTGCCTACGGTGATGACTGGATTGAGGCTGGTCATCGGCTCCTGGAAGATCATTGAAATCCTGTTGCCGCGAATTTCCCGCAGCTGCCGGTCGGACAGCTTCAGCAAATCCTGCCCACCGAACATCACCGAGCCGGCCTCCACCCGCCCGTTCTCCGCCAGGAGCCCCATCACGGACAGCGAAGTGACGCTCTTGCCGCAGCCGGATTCGCCCACCAGGCCGACGGTTTTGCCCGCTGGAATATCGATGTCCACGCCGTTGACGGCGACGGCCCGCTCCTTTGCGCCATCGGAGGCGAAGGACACGACGAGATTTCGGATTGATAAGATGTTGTCCATAATTGCGATTCCTTGGTTTTTGTCCGTGGATCAGGAAGTGGGAAATAAGTGCCGCCGCCGGTCCCTAGGTCTTGCAGGATCAGGACGCGCGGCAACCGCTGTTCCTACATTCCTAAGTTTTCATATACGGGTCGATGGCGTCTCTCAGCCCGTCGCCCAGAAAGTTGAAGGCCATGACGGTGATCAGTATGGCCAGGCCGGGGGCGAGTATCAGCCAAGGGCACATATAGGCGTAGCTCTTGCCCTGACTGACCATCAGGCCCCAGGAGGCGGCGTTGGGGTCGCCTACGCCCAAAAAGCTCATGGAGCTCTCCCACATGATGGCGCCGGGAATGTCCAGCGTGAACAGCACGATCAGGTTTGGCAGGCAGTTCGGCAGGATGTGCCGGAACACGATCTTCCAGCGGGAGACGCCCATGGAACGGGCCGCCTCCACAAATTCCTTCTCCTTCAGCGACAGCGTCTGGGCGCGCACCACGCGGGCCGTGCCGGCCCAGTTGATGATCGAGAGGGCGATGAACATATTGAGGATCGACGAGCCCAGCGTGTACATCACCACCATCGCCAGCAGCAGCGAGGGGAACGCCAGCACCACGTCCGCCAAGCGCATGATGACCGCGTCTGCCCGTCTTCCAAGATAGCCCGCCATCAGGCCCAGAGCCGTGCCCAATATCAGCGAAATGATGGAGGGGATAAAGCCGATCATCAGCGAAGTGCGGCTGCCGTATACCACGCGGGCGAACACATCGCGGCCCATATCGTCGGTGCCGAACCAGTGCGCCGCCGAGGGGGCCTTGCGCATGTTGACCAGGTCGATGGCGTTCGGGTCATAGCGGGCGATCAGCGGCGCGGTCAGTGCCATCAATAGGATCAGCAGTATCAGTATCAGCCCCAGCAGCGCGGCCCTGTTCGCCCTGAACATATGCCCGATGCTGGCGAATACGCCCTGATCCGGCTGGATTTCCGCGTCGATGATCCGTTCGGAGAGCCCGGCGGTGTATTTATCTTTGAAGGACTTTCTCATTCATACACCCCCTAGTCCACGCGAATCCGCGGGTCGATCACGGAATAGAGCACGTCCGCGACCAGGTTCCCGGCGATGATCAGCACCGCGGTGAAGATCACCGTGCCCTGCAAGAGCGGCATATCCCGGTTGTTGATGGCGCTGACGGCCAGGCTGCCCACGCCGGGAATGGAGAACACCGATTCGGTAATCACCGCGCCGGAGAGCAGCGATGATATCTGAATCGCCATTACGGTGATGACGGGAATCAGCGCGTTTTTGAGGGCATGGCGGGTGATGACCTTTAAGGGGGAAAGCCCCTTGGAGCGCGCGGTGCGGATGTAGTCGTTGCGCAGCACCTCCAAGAGGCTCGAACGCGTCAGCCGCGCGATACGCCCCGCCGAGGACCAGCCCAGCACGATGGTGGGCAGTATGTAGCATTGCCATCTGTCCGCGCCAGACACAGGCAGCACGCTCTTGAAGGTGTTTTGCAGGATCAATGCGATCCAGAATACCGGCATCGATACGCCGAACAGCGATATGCCCATGCTCACGTGGTCTACCAGCGAGTTCTTTTTGACCGCCGAGATGATGCCCACGGGAATGCCCATGATCCAGGAAAACAGCGCCGAGGCGATGGCGAGCCGCAGCGTGTAGGGGAAGGCCGTGGTGATCAGCCCCGTGACCGATCGGCTGAGCTTCCAGCTGGTGCCCAAATCGCCGTGCAGCGCGTCCCAGATATATCGGAAGTAGCGCACGAAGAAGGGGTCGTTCAGGTGCATGCTCTCGCGGAGGCCCTCCACCACTTCCACCTTCAGATGCTCCTTCATCATGACCGTGACCGGGTCGCCAGGCACCACGTTCAGCATGAAGAATATCAGCAGAACGATGCCCAGCAGCACCGGGATGGTGACGAGTATGCGCTTGGCGATGTGTTTGACCATGGCGACCTCCAGGGGAAAATGAAATGGACGGGAAAATTCGTTGTAGGGGCGCCGTTGCGGCGCCCGCCTGAATCCGATTGACGGCCTGCGCGAAGTCGCGCGGCAACAATTGGAACCCGGCACAGCCGGGGGCGGGCGGCGCATCGCCGCCCCTACATGGTTGCGACCTCAATCGAGGCGCTATGCGTTTAGTTGGTCAGGCTAATGCTGTAGTAGCTCATGTCG
>JAFVBK010000250.1 GCA_017480045.1 Clostridia bacterium | reverse complement strand
GGGCAGATGATCAACTATACCATCCCCGGTACCGGTTCTTCCGGCCATATGTGCGGCGGCATGCTGTTGTCCGCGCTGCTGGGCCCCCAGGCGGGCTTCCTGTCCATGATCGTCATCCTAGCGATACAATGCCTGTTCTTTGCGGACGGCGGGCTGATGGCGCTGGGCGCGAACGTATGGAATATGGCGTTCTATGGTTGCTTTGTCGGATACTATTTAATCTGGCGGCCTATTGTGCGCGGTAAGTGGTTCAGCGGCATGGGGGCAAAGGCCGGTCAGCGCGCGAGAATCATCTGCGCGTCGATTCTGGGCTGCGTGGTGACGCTGCAGCTGGGCGCTTTCTCCGTCGTGCTGGAGACCAGTCTCTCCGGCATTACCGAGTTGCCCTTCGGCGCGTTTCTTGCGCTGATGCAGCCGATTCACCTGGCGATTGGCCTGATCGAGGGCGTCGTCACCGCAGCGGTGCTCGTATTCGTCTATGAAGCCCGACCTGAGCTTCTGCGGGAGGTCGATACGTCCGACGGCAGCGTTTCCGCCAGGCACTCCCTGCGGACGACGGTGATCATCCTGGCCGTGGTGGCGGCGATTGTAGGCGGCGGCTTGTCGTTGCTTGCCAGCTCCAACCCCGACGGTTTGGAGTGGGCGCTGTTCGGCAACGCCGAGGCGGGCTACAGCGAGAACATGGGGCTGGACGAGGAGGAATTCGGCGTCTCCAGCGGTCTTGCCGATGCGGCGGGCAGCGTTCAGGAGGCTATTTCCTTCCTGCCGGACTACGCCTTCCCGAATAGCGAGAGCGCGGCGGGCACGACGGTCTCCGGCCTGGTGGGTTCGGCGATGGTCGCGGGCGTGGCCGTGCTGATCTGTTTCGCAGGCGGATTCTTCAGGAAACGGAAGAACGCTGTAAAGTGAAATAAGCAGGCTGAAAAACAACAGATATTGACAAGCCGCGCGATAAGAGGTATCGTAGAAGATACCTCTTATCATGCGTGTACCGGGAAAGTACAATGAATAAAATGGATAAGGCGCTCTTTGAGCTGGGAGAAATGGACGCTCTGGCGGCGCGGCAGTCGCCGGTGCACAGCCTGCACCCGCTCGCGAAGCTGCTGGTGACAATCGCATACATCGCATTTGTCGTCTCCTTTGACAAATACGACTTGAGCGGCATCGTGGTCATGGCGCTCTATCCCGTGCTGGTGTTCCAGCTCAGCGGCATTCCGGCCAGAACCTGTTTTCACAAGCTGAGGTTCGTGCTGCCGCTGGTCATGGCCGTGGGGCTGTTCAATACCGTCTATGACCGCGCGCCGCTGCTCACGCTGGGCGGCGCAGCCGTGTCCGGCGGCGTCATATCGATGCTGACGCTGATGATCAAGGGCGTGCTCTGCCTGACGGCTTCCTTTCTGCTGATCGCGACGACGGGCATCGACGCGCTGTGCGCCGCGCTGCGCATGCTGCGCGTACCCTCAATGCTGGTGACGCTGCTTCTTTTGACTTATCGCTATGTGGGCGTGATGACGGAGGAGGTCTCCGTGATGACGGACGCCTACCGCCTGCGCGCGCCGGGGCAGAAGGGCGTCCACCATTCGGCCTGGGGCTCATTCCTGGGCCAGCTGCTGTTGCGCAGCATGGACCGTGCGGAGGAGCTGTATTCCAGTATGCAGCTGCGGGGTTTTTGCGGAGAATATTACTATGCGGATGTCCGGCCCTTCGCCGGGCGGGACGCCACCTGGCTCGCGGGCTGCGCGGCGGCGTTCGCGGTGCTGCGATGGGTGAACGTGGCCCGCGCGCTCGGCGGTATGGTTGTGAGGTGACGAAGATGATTGAATTTCAGAACGTGTCCTTTGCCTATGAAAGGGATATGCCCGTTCTGCGGGACGTCTCTTTCAAAATCGAAGCGGGCGAGGCGGTCGGCCTGATCGGCGCGAACGGCGCGGGCAAGTCCACGATCATGAAGGCTCTGCTGGGCCTGTTGGCCGCCGAGGGACAGATTCTGGTGGACGGGCTGCGGGTGGAGAAGAAGAACCTGCCCGAGATTCGCCGCAGGCTGGGCTTCGTGCTGCAAAACTCAGACAACCAGATGTTCATGCCTACGGTGTACGAGGACATGATTTTAGCACCGCTGAACTACGGCCTGCCGCGCGATGCGGCTGAGGCCCGGGTGGACGCGGCGCTGGACAGGCTGGGGCTTCGGGCGTTGAAGCATCGGCACAATCACAAGCTCTCCGGCGGGGAAAAGCGCATGGCCGCTATCGCCACGATTCTGGCCATGGAGCCTCAGGCCGTGCTGATGGACGAACCCACCTCCGCGCTCGATCCCTACAACCGCAGAATCGTCATTAACACGATCCGGGAATTGACCCAGACGAAGCTCATCACTTCCCACGACTTGGATATGATCATGGACGCCTGCGGCCGGGTGATCCTGCTGTCGGAGGGGACAATCGTCGCCGACGGCCCGGCGGATGAAATCCTGAGGGATAAGGCGTTGCTCGAGGCCCACCGCATG
>JAFVBK010000020.1 GCA_017480045.1 Clostridia bacterium | reverse complement strand
GTTTTCAACTCCACACGCCCTCTTACCCCTGCGACAGCATGTCCAGATCCACGCCCGCCACGTCCGCGAGTATTTTAAAAATATCGGACAGCATGCGCTGGAAGCGGAACTCCGCCATCAAATAGGCGCTGACATCGGGGTTGAATTGCAGCAGCGCGCCAATCTGCTGCAGGCGCTGCAAATCCTCCTCCGGCATATTCTCGCCGGCGGCCAGCTTCGCCTGCATCCGGAATTGCAGCCGCTTGTATTCGTCCAGCAGCGCCTTGTTGGTGCTGTCGTCATAGGCGGTTTCCTTGAGGCGGGTGTACTCGCGGTATTCCTCGCTCTCCTTCAGCGCCCGCGCCAGCGCGTGCGCCTGATCGTATGGATTCATAGTGCCTCCCTGCATGGTTGGACGTTGATAGCGATGGTTTGGTTGCGGTCGGCCTCATCCGTCACAGAAACGGCTGTTCCTGTTGCCTCGCCTTTTCCGCTCCCTATATCTCCACAATGATTGGCAGGATCATCGGGTTGCGCTTGATGGCGTCGTAGATATAGCGCTGCACCGACTCGCGCACGTCGTTCTTGAGCCGGTTCCAATCGGTGGAATCGATGGGCCCGAAGGCATCGATGGCCCGCGCGGCGGCCAGCCGCGCGCCCTCCACCAGTTCGTCCGACTCGCGCACATACACAAAGCCGCGGCTGATGATATCCGGCCCGGAGACCACGGTGCCCAGCTCGTGATCGAGGCCCATGACCACGATCAGCAGGCCGTCCTCGGAGAGGTGCTTGCGGTCCCGCAGCACCACCGCGCCCACGTCGCCGATGCCAAGGCCGTCGATCAGCACCGAGCCGCTGGGCACCACGCCGGTCACGTCGATGGAATCCTTGGCCAGCTCGATCACGTCGCCGATCTCCACCATGACCACGTTGTCGTCCGGCATGCCCAGCGACCTGGCCAGATTCGCGTGGTGATAGAGGTGGCGATACTCGCCGTGCACGGGAATGAAGAACTTCGGCTTGATCAGCGAGTGCATCAGCTTGAGCTCCTCCTGCCGGGCGTGGCCGGAGACATGCACCTCCGCGAGGGATTCGTAAATCACGTTCGCGCCGATGCGGATCAGCTGGTTGATGACCCGCGAAACGCTCTTTTCGTTGCCGGGGATGGGCGTGGCGGAGATGATGACCATGTCGCTCTCGCGGATCTCCAGCTTGCGGTGCTCGGCAAAGGCCATGCGGCTGAGGCCGCTCATGGGCTCGCCCTGGCTGCCGGTGGTGACGACGGCGATCTGCTCGTCGGGATAGCGGTCGATTTCCTCGGCGGTGATGAGGGTGCCCTCCGGAATCTTCAGATAGCCCAGCTGCATGGCCACCTTGGAGACGTTCACCATGCTGCGGCCCATCAGGCACACCTTGCGGCGGAAGCGCACGGCGGAATCCACCACCGCCTGGATGCGGTGCACGTTGCTGGCGAACATGGCGATGATCACGCGGCCCGTCGCCTTCTGGAACTGGTCGTTGAAGGTGGCGGCCACCTTCTTTTCAGACATGGTATAGCCGGGGCGCTCGGCGTTGGTGGAATCGGCCATCAGCGCCAACACGCCCTCCTGCCCCAGCTCCGCGAGCCTTCCCAGGTTGATGGGCGCGCCGTCGAGGGGGGTGTAGTCCACCTTGAAGTCGCCCGTGTGGACGATCAGGCCCACCGGCGTGCGAATCGCCAGGGCGCAGGCCCCCGCGATAGAGTGGTTCACGTGGATGAACTCCACGCTGAAGCAGCCCGCCTTGACGACGTCGCCCTCGGTGACCACGTTCAGCGGAGCCACGTTTTGCAGCCGGTGCTCCTTCAGCTTGTGCTCGCACAGCGCCAGCGTCAGCTTCGTACCATACACGGGCGCGGGCACATTCCTCAGCACATAGGGCACCGCGCCGATGTGATCCTCGTGGCCGTGGGTGATGAAATAGCCCCGAATCTTATCCTTGTTGTGCTCCAGATAGCTGGTATCTGGGATCACCAGATCCACGCCGGGCATGTCCTCCCTGGGAAAGATACTGCCCAGGTCGATCACGATGATGTCGCTTTGATATTCAAGCACCGTCAGGTTTTTGCCGATTTCGCCCAGCCCGCCCAGCGGTATGATTTTTAACCGTGCCTCTTTGTTTTTTCTGGACAAAGCATTGCCTCCTTTGCGATAAATTTGTTTTTGTATATTTACGCCGCGGCCGCTCCGCGCGCGCAAGATTCATTTCGGCAATCGCCGTTTGCAATCTTTCAGTATGCAATACCACCCCACAGCATACCAAAATAAGTATAGCACAATTTCCGTTAAAATCACAGCCAAAGGCGTGTTATTATCGGAAATTGTGCGTAAAAAAGGAGGATTGCAGGAAAACGGCCGGACCTGCGCGGCCAAACGCGATGTCGTTCTTCGTTTTTAAGCAAATCTCGATCCGCGCGGCCGCGCGCCGGCAATCAGCGGTTCCGGTCGATCATCGCCCTCAGGGCGTCCTTGCTTTGCAGGCCCACGGCCCGATCCACGGCCTCGCCGTCCTTGAACAGGAACAGCGTGGGAATGGCCTGAATGCCCAGGCCGATGGCGATATCCGGATTCTCATCCACGTTCACCTTGGCGAAGGCGACGCCCTCGGTCTCCGCCGCCAGCTCCTCCACGATGGGACCGAGCATGCGGCACGGGCCGCACCAGCTGGCCCAGAAATCCACCAGCGTCAGGTGGTTCTTGCTCAGGTTCTCAAATTTCATATCCTCGGAAGTGTACGCTTTTACGTCCGCCATGATCATTCTCCTTTGCGGTATAAAATATCAAAAGGGCCTCTTCCGTCAGTCCTACAGACAGGCGGCAGCTGCATTATATAACGCCACGCTCCACGCTGAACGCCCAACGCTCCATTCATCCCAGCAGCGCGTTCAGTATCTTGAGCAGCGTCTCCTTCGCCCCCGGCCCCGCCGTAGCCCCCACGCAGCTGGGGCAGCCGTCCCGGCAGGGGCAAGCGGTGAGCAGCTCGCGGGCATGGCTGAACAGCTCGTTCTGCATCTCATACACGCGATCGGAAAGGCCGATGCCGCCCGGCACGGAGTCGTACAGATAGATGGTCGGGCGCCCGGTGAAGGTGTCCTTCACGTGATAGACCACGCTGATGTCCTGGGGCGCGCACATCAGGTACATGGGCGCGATGTGGCGAATCAGGTGGGAAAGGCCGACCAGCGCGTTCTTGAGGGGCTCCTTCTCGTACTGCTCCTCCAGCCGCTGGGGCAGCGTCCACCAGGTGGCGGTGGTCTGCATCTCCAGCTCCGGCAGCGTCACCGGCCCCCAGCCCAGGTTCTCATGGGTATCGAAGGCGATCTTCTTGAACACCGTCACGATGGAGGAGGTCAGCACCTCGCCCCGCGCGCGGGCAATCGGGCCGTCCTCCGCGCTGTCAAACTCGTCCAGCACCTTCAGGCTGGTGGTCAGATCGGCGTCGGTGTAGTAGCCCACGTCCACCCGGCGGATGTAGGCCTTCTTGTCGTCGAAATCCAGCTCCTCCACCTGGTACTGGGTGCCCTCGTGCATATAGATGGCGTACTGGTGCAGCAGCATCGGCACGGTGAAGCGGTCCATCTCTCCGATGACGCGGTGCTTCTTCGGGTCGGTGATGTCCACGATCAGGAAGTTCTGGTCGCTGGCGGAGCGCAGGTTGATGCCCGCCTGAGGGAATTCCTCGGCCATCCAGTAGTATTTTCCCGACACCTGCCGCAGGATATTCTCGTCCTTGAGGTAGTCCAGCAGCTCCGGCGTGTCCGCCACGCCCTCGAACATCTCCCCGTCCTCGAAGGGCAGCTCGTAGGCGGCGCACTTGAGGTGGTTCAGCAGGATGTACAGGTTGTTGGGATTGATCAGCGCCTGCTCCGGCGACTGCTTGAAGAAGTACTCCGGATGCTGGATGATGTACTGGTCCAGCGGGCTGGAGGAGGCCACCACGATCAGCAGGCTCACGCTCCCCCGCCGCCCCGCGCGCCCGGCCTGCTGCCAGGTGGAGGCGATGGTGCCGGGATAGCCGCAGAGCACGCAGGCGTCCAGTTGGCCGATGTCGATGCCCAGCTCCAGGGCGTTGGTGGACACCACGCTGGTGATGCGCCCGGCCCGCAGCTCCCGCTCGATCTCCCGCCGCTGGGTGGGCAGATAGCCGCCGCGATAGCCGCGCACCTTGCCCGCGTTGCCCAGCGGGTCGCGCACCATGTCCTTCAAGTAGCGCGTGAGCACCTCCACCGTCAGCCGCGAGCGGGCGAACACGATGTGCTGCACCCCGGCCCTGAGCAGCGAGGCGGCGATGTTGCGCGTCTGGGGGATGCTGCCCGCGCGGATGCCCAGCTGTTGGTTCACCACGGGCGGGTTGTAGAACACCACGTGGCGCTCCCCCGCCGGCGCGCCGTTCTCGTCGATCAGCAGCACCTCGCGGCCGGTCATCGTCTCGGCCAGCTCCTTCGGGTTCTTGATCGTGGCGGAGCAGCAGATGAAGGTGGGATGCGCGCCGTAGAAGGCGCAGATGCGCTTCAGGCGGCGAATGACGTTGGCCAGGTTTGAGCCGAATACGCCGCGATAGGCGTGAATTTCGTCGATGACCACGTATTTCAGGTTTTCAAACAGCTTCACCCACTTGGTGTGGTGCGGCAGGATGCCCTGATGCAGCATGTCCGGGTTGGTGACCACCACATGCCCGGCCTGCCGGATCGCGGAGCGCGCCGAAGCGGGCGTATCCCCGTCGTAGGTATACGCCTTGATCTCCGCGCCCATGTCCTGGATCATGCCGTACAGCTCCGCCACCTGGTCGCTGGAGAGCGCCTTGGTGGGAAACAGATACAGGGCGCGGGCCGCCTCGTCCTTCAGTATCGCCTGCAAGACCGGCAGGTTGTAGCACATCGTCTTGCCGGAGGCCGTGGGCGTGACGACCACGAGATCCCGCCCCGCCAGCGCCGCCTCGATGGCCCGGCTCTGGTGGATGTAGGGCCGCTCGATGCCCCGCCTTCTCAGCGTCTCGATGATGCGCCCGTCCAGCTCCGCCGGAAAATCGCCATACTTCGCCGCCCGCGCGGGCATCACCTGCCAGCTGGTGACGTTATCCATGAAGGACGGATTCTGCCTTAGCTTTGAAATGTATTCCTGAATAGTCATAGCTTTTAAAAATGAATGAGGCGCAAACGCCGCCTTCCCCTCAAGGTGAGGGCCGGGAACGCGAATTATCCCTCGACGATCACCATCTCCGTGCCCGCGACGGCCTCGGTCACCAGGGCCTCGACGTCCAGCTTGGCTTCCACCTTGGGCATGGTCTCCAGCTTCGGCTTGGTGACGGGATGGCGGGGCGTGAACACGGTGCAGCAATCCTCATAGGGCAAGATCGACGTCTCGTAGGTGTCGATCCTCTCGGCGATGGCCATGATCTCGGTCTTGTCCAGGCCGATCAGCGGCCGGAACACCGGCATCTCCACCACGGCGTCGGTGCAGGTCAGCGCCTCCATGGTCTGGGAGGCCACCTGGCCCAGGCTCTCGCCGGTGATCAGCGCCAGGGCGCCGAAGTCCCTGGCGATGCGCTCGGCAATGCGCATCATGAAGCGCCGGGTGATCAGCGTGCCCAGCTCGTCCGGGCACTTCTCGTGAATCTCCAGCTGGCACTTTGTAAACGGCACCAGATACACCCGCATGCCGCCGGAATAAAAGGCCAGCTTCTTCGCCAGCTGCAGCACCTTGTCCTTGGCCAGCTCGCCGGTGTAGGGCGGGCTCTGAAAGTGAATGGCGCACATCCGCACGCCGCGCTTCATCAGCTGATAGCCGGCCACCGGGGAATCGATGCCGCCGGAGAGCAGCAGGGCGGCCTTGCCGCCGGTGCCCATGGGCATGCCGCCCACGGCGCGTATTTCCTCCACGCAGATATAGGCGTTGTCGCGAATCTCCACCATCAGCTTGTGCTGGGGCTTGTGCACGTCCACCTTCAGGTTCGGGTTCGATTCCAGCACCTGGTGGCCGATCTCGGCGGCGATCTCCATGGAATTCATCGGGAACTTCTTATCGCTGCGCTTGCCCTGCACCTTGAAGGTGCCGGAATAGCCCCGCATCAGCTTCACCGCCTCGGCGGCGATGACGTCGATGTCCTTCTCCATCTCCACGGCGGGGCTGACGGAATATACGCCGAACACCTTTGTCACCCGGTCGATGGTGGCCTGCAAATCGGAAAAGCCGGACACGTACACCCGTGAATCGGACAGCCACACATGGCCGCCCAGGGGCTTCACGGCCCGCTTGATATTGTCGGTCAAGACCTTCAAAAAGTGGGGGCGGTTCGCGCCCTTCAAGAATACCTCGCCGTAGCGGACGAGCAATACATTTTGCATCTTTGCTTCTATCTCCTTTGAAACCGCACCAGCTGGCGGTACAATTCGCCCGCCTTCCGCGCGGCATAATCGATTTCCTCTTCGGTGGTGTGGGGGCTGAGGCTGAACCGCACGGCCCACTCCGCCTCGCCGGCGGGCAGGCCCGCGGCGGTCAGCACCGCCGACACCTTCAGCTTCTTGGACGAGCATGCCGAGCCGGTGGACACATACACGCCCTCGCCCTCCAGCGCGTGGAGCATCACCTCGCCCCGCACGCGGGGAAAGCCGATGTTGACGATGTGGGGCGCGGAGGCCTCCGGAGCGGCGCCGTTGACGGTCACCTCCGGCACTTCGCGGCAAATGCCCTCGACCAGCCGCAGCTTCTTTCGCATCAGCCCGTCGGGCATGTCGGGCCCCAGTCTCCGCAACTCGCTGACGGCGGCGCTCAGACCCAGGATGCCGGGCGTATTCTCCGTGCCGGAGCGCATTCCGCCCTCCTGGCCGCCGCCGATTTGGCGCGGATCGAGCCGGACGCCCTTTCGGGCGATCAGCGCGCCGACGCCCTTGGGGCCGTGAATCTTGTGTCCGGAGAGGGTGTACATATCGGCCCACTTCATGTCAAAGGGCACGCGCAGGTAGCCCTGCACGCCGTCTACGTGGACCAGCGCCCGGCCGTTCACGAATCTGTACAGCTTCTCGCCGCCCAGCAGCCAGCCGGTCTCGTTGTTCACCTGCATGACGCTCACCAGGCTCGCGCCGTCGGATAGCGCGGCCTCCAGCGCGTCCCAATCCAGCTCGCCGTCCATGCACACGCCGATCACGCGCACGTCATGGCCCCGCCTCTTCAATGCCTCAAAGGCGGCCAGCACCGAGGGATGCTCCACCCCGCTGACGGCCACCACCTGCTTCCCGCGCATGCGCTCGACCGCGCCCAAAATCGCCAGGTTGTTGGCCTCGGTGCCGCCGGAGGTGAAGATCAGCTCGTAGCCATCGCCATGGACGCCGCGCAGGACGTTCTCCCTGGCCTCGCGCACGCGACGAAACGCCTCCACCGCCGGCTTATAGACGGAGGAGGGGTTATACCAGTTCTCGCGCAGGCATTCGGTCATCGCCGCCACGGCCGCCTCGCAGGGGCGGGTGGTGGCGCTGTTGTCAAGATATGCTCGCGCCATAGCCATTGTCGGATCTGCCCTCTTCGTTGTACCACACGCCCCGCTGCAGATAGTTCTTGCTGCGGATCATGTCCACCATCTCCTGGTTCAGCTCCACGATGATGACGTGCTTCAGGCCCTTCTTCTGAAAGTAGAAGTAATACAGGCTGGCGTCCCGGTTCACAAACCAGTTGTGGCGCTTGACGCCCGGCTCGCTCAGCGTCTTTTTGAAGGCCGGACCCGCCGCCGGACCGCAGCGAATGACGTTCTTCATCTCCAGGGCCGTCAGATACTTCCTCCGCTTGTTGTTCAGCACGCGGGAGACGTCCAGATTGCCGTTGGTGAAGGTATAGTCATACTCCACGCGGCAGTTGTCCGAGCCGCGCCACAGCAAAAACGCCGCGCCGCCGAACAGCAGCGTCATGATCAGGTTCTGCCAGGAGAACATCATGCCGCCCGTTTCCGGGTTCATGCCGATGACGTTCGCCAGCGAAAACGCCGCGATCAGCGCGAATACGATCAGCAGAAGCCAGCAGATATAGTACAGCAGCGTAAACACGCCCTGCTTTCTTCTGAACGCGATAATCTCCAGAAAATCATCCATGGTACGCACCTCCCAGCCGCGCGGCACATCGATCCCGCACAGCCACAAGTCAAATCTCTACAGATAGTATTATAGCATAATTTTCAGGTTTGTCGAGACTTCAACACAAAATTGACCGACATTTCTTTGCGCTATGAGAGGATGTGTGTTATAATGATCAGGCAGCTGGCGCGGAGCGCCCCGGCAGCCCAAACCACCAACCTACGGAGGTTTCCCAGTGAAATGTCCCTATTGCGGCAGCGTATGCGCCAACGACGCGCTGTACTGCCCCAACTGTAAGCAGCCCCTGCCCACGGTCGAGAGCGCCGGGGGCACGGTCGGTCGCGCCCCGAAGGAGAAGCGCACCCCGCTGCAAAAGGCCCTGACCGCGCTGGCGGCGGTGGCGTTCGTCGTCGCGATCGCCATCGGCGCGTTCAAGCTGTCCAGCTGGATCAAAAACTATCAGCTGACCCGCCTCTATACCCGCGGAGCCTACACCCCCACCGTGTCCACCGTGCAGATGGACGACCTGCGCGCCGGCCACGCCGTCACCTTCTTCGGCAAGGACGGCGACCAGATCTACCTACCGGAGATGGACCGCTCGCTGTCCATCTCCGGGGGCGTCGCCCGCCTGGAGGTGGCGGATTCCGACTGGTTTGACCTGAACGTCTCGGACGTGGAATACGCCGACATCACGTTTTCCCCCATGCTGATCACCGAGACCGGCACGAAGACCGAGCTCCCGGCCTTCAACTTCCAGATCGAGGTGCCGGAATCGCCGCTGTCGGTGACGACTCCGGCCCAGGAGCGCACCACCGTGGTCACCGGCGTGTATCCGCTGGTGCTGAACGTGGTGCCCGGCAGCACCGTGTTCGTCAACGGCGAAGATGTGACCACCTCCGTGGACCGCAGCGGCCTGCTCTCCACCTATGTGGGCGTGAAGCCCATCGGCGACAACATCATCACGCTGATCGTGCGCACCCCCAAGCACCGGGAGTGCCGCAGGGAGCTGGTGATCTTCCGGCAGCACTACGACATCGAGCTGGAGCTGGACACCACCGTCAGCGACGTGAGCTCCGCCCGCACGATGGCCGTCACCGGCACCACCGAGCCCGGCGCGATGATCAGCGTAGACACCGACTACATCGAAGAGAGCCTGTCGGTGGACATGACCACCGGGCGCTTCTCCTTCATCAGCCGCTTCACCACCTACGGCGAAAACATCATCCGCTTCCGCGCCAGCAAGGAGGGCAAGGAGGACGCCGTGATCAGCTTCGCCGTAAATTACAAGCCCTCGCTGGCGGAGATGTCCGACCGCGCCTGGGCCATGGACTACGAGCAGCTGCGCGTGATGTTTGAAAACTGGCGCTACCAGAGCTTCGCCTGCAAGGGCCAGATCATCGACAGCTTCAAGGATGGCGAAACCAGCTATCTGGTCATGGACGTGGGCGCCGACGACCGTCAGCTCCTCATTCTGGAGAACCAGAGCAGCACCGCCAGCCCGACCCTGGGCCGCCGCTACCTGGCCTACGCCTACGTGGACGGCCAGATGATGTATCAGTCGCAGTATTACCCGAAGCTGATCGCGCTGTACCTGGACGTGGCGGGATAGGCGCGGAAATGCGCTCAAGCGCCGCAAAATCATGACCACCGGCTAAGCCGGTGGTCATGATTTTGCGGGAAACCTTCACTCAAACTCAATCTCCATTGAAATATGCTCCCCTGTCTTCTTGTCGGCGATGGCCGTGGCCGTGGCCACTCGAATGAGCGCCTCGTCCGCCGCGGCCTTGGACCTGGAGTAGCCCCGCAGGGTATCCAGTGTGTAATTCTCATCCTCCGCCGCCTTCGCCTCAAACGCCCCGGCGTCCAATCGGTAGAGCGCCACCGTATAGACGAGCTCCGGCTCGCCCACCCTGCGATAGGCGCTCTCGATGACCGCCACCGTGTCCTCCGGGCTCAGATCCGCCGACTCGGCAATTGCCCACTCGCCCATCTCCACGTTGCGCGCCAGGCGCTCATCGGCGGAATAGCCGGCGCTCAGGGACGTGGTGTTGTAGCTGTTGACGGCATAGCCCGCCACAGCGGCCGCGCCGATCGCCACCAGCGCCGCCATCAGCAGCACGTTTTTCTTCGTAAAGCGCAGCCCGTCGGCGTCGCCGTATACATAGCCCAGCTTTTGCGTGGGGGGAATTACCATGCGCAGGAACAGAATCAGCAGCACCGATTCGATGGGAAACATCGCCAGATTCTTCACGATGCGCACCAAATCGAATATCGCGTAGCTCTTGCCCATCACCATGCGGTAATACAGCCACATCACCGGCGTGTTCAGCACGATGTTTACCAGGAAATCGATGCAGAAGCGCGACAGGATCACCCGCTTCGCCGTCACCTGGGCGCGATACAGGAACAGCGCGAAGCACAGCGAGCCCGCGATCTCGATGAATATGAACGGGAAGAAGTAGACGCCGGTGGGAAAGAGTATGCAGCCCAGCGTGTCGGAGACGGCAGCCGCCACGATGGCCACCACCGGCCCGAACACCATCGCGCCGTAGGCGTTGATGAAGAAGGCCACGTTGACGCGCAGATCCGCCGCGATGGGTATGCCCAGCGGCTTCAGCGCCACGCGCAGCGCGATCATCAGCGCCGCGAAGATCAGCACGCGCTGCTTCCTGAACTCGCCCGCGGCGAGCCGCCAGTATTCCCTGGAGAAGGGCGTGGCAAACAGCTTTCTGGAGTTGATTTCATTTGGGAGCATAAAAAAACCTCCTTTCAGAGCAACGCACTTGCTTCATAAAGAGGTTTACAGTATTTCCCCTTATGGTGTTCAGCGGGTGCGGGCCTTCAACCGCGGCGCTTCGCCTTCGTCCGCCAGACAACTCCCCATTTTGGCGGCACTTAACGAAGAAAGCCCTACTCTGACGCCATCCATTATAGTATAGCCGACATGGAATTACAATATCCGCCCGCTGGAATCATATAAAATTCACACAGCGATTCGCGCGATTTTTCGACAATTCTTCGCGCGGGCTTGACACGCCTGATCGTCAGCCCTTATAATAGCCCTACATTCTTGAATACATTGAAGTTAGGAGAATCACTATGGGTGTTATCAGTATTCTTTTGGGCTTTATCTCCTTTTTCCTGTTCACCGGCGCGGGCGCGATCCTGGCCAACGCGCTGATCGAAGGCAAGGCCGTGCTGGCGCTGAGCTTCTCTTCTCTGGAGAGCATCTCCAACACCTCGCTGATGATCGGCGTGGTGGGCTTCTTCGCGTTCATCGGCCTCTTGATCGGCATGAACCTGATCATGCACGGCCTGACCTACAACAAGATCGCCAAGATTCAGACCTATCTGCGCAGACGCGGGTAAGGGCCGCGCGGCACGTTCCCGCGTTCCAGCGAATAGCCGGCTACAGATCCTTCTCTCCGCTCAAGATGACGACGAAACAGGCCCGTCATGCTGAGCGGAGCGAGGGATCTTTGCGTTTTAATAAAATGAACCTGTGAATGACGACCCGCGTCTCCTGCATTGTTCACCAAATTGACATCAAAAAAACGTGTGCGCCGCGCAAAGATGTGCTATAATATATTTTGAATAATTGGAGAGGTATCCAAGTTCATAGAATAATACCAGACTGCGAAGCATGACGCAGGCGAAACCCGCGCGCGAGCCGCGGGGTGAAACCCAGGAGGCAATATAATTTGAAATACGCGATATTCAAACCCAGGGAATCGGACAGGAACTTCCTGTTTTCGGTGCTCCTGACGACGGTGAAAATGCTGTTCTTCGTGGTGCTGCTGATCGCGCTGACGGGCACAGGCCTGGTGGCGGGCATCGCCAAGGGCTGGGTGGACACCGCGCCGAATCTGGATCTGGCGGCCATCGGCGCCCAGAGCCAGACGTCCTTCATCTACGACAGCCAGGGCAACCTGATCATGGAGTTCAAGGGATCGGAAAACCGCATCTATGTGGAGATCGAGGACATTCCCCAGCAGCTGATCAACGCCGTCGTCGCCATCGAGGACGCCCGCTTCTACGAACACCACGGCGTGGACCTGAAGCGCATCGCGGGCGCGCTGGTGAACAACATCGGCGGCGGCGCCACACAGGGCGCGTCCACCATCACCTGCCAGCTGGTGAAGCTGACGCTGCTCAGCAGCGACCAGAACTACAAGCGCAAGATGCAGGAGGCCTATCTGGCACTGGAGCTGGAGAAGAATCTGACCAAGGAGCAGATTCTGGAGGCCTACCTGAACGTGATTTACATGGGCGGCAGCAGCTACGGCGTGAAGATCGCCGCCCAGGATTACTTTGGCAAGGATCTGAGCCAGCTTTCGCTGCGCGAGTGCGCCTGCCTGGCGGGCCTGATCCGAAACCCCTACCGCTATAATCCGCGGCGGAACTACTACACCCGCCACACCCCGGAGGAGACCGACAAGCGCACCAACTACGTGCTGGACGAAATGCTGGATCACCGCCTGATCACGCAGGAGGAATACGACGCGGCCTACGCCGACACGCTGAACGTGATCGAGAGCAGCACCGCCGCCAGCGACAATATGTACGCCAACGCCTACTACGTGGAGTATTCCATCTACGACGTGGTGACGAAGATGCTGCGCGTCGAGGGTCTGGAGGATACCAGCTACAACCGCAGCCAGATGGAGACCAAGCTGCGCAACGGCGGCTACAAGGTGTTCACCAGCCTGAACCCTGAGGTGCAGCAGGCTGTGCAGAGCACCATCACCAACTGGAGCCAGTATCCCGCCATGCGCTACTCCAACGACAGCTCCACCCAGGCCTCCCTGGGCGGCGGCGAATACCTGACCGTGGTGCAGCCTCAGTGCGCCGCGGCGGTGATGGACTGGCACACCGGCGAGCTGGTGGCCATCGTGGGCGGGCGCAACGAGCCGGTGCAGCGCAAGCAGCTGAACCGCGCCTACCAGAACGACATGCCGGTGGGCTCGTCGCTAAAGCCGCTGGCCGTGTACGGCCCGGCCTTCGACATGGGCTATTCCCCCGGCACGCCGGTGCTGAACCTGCCCATTCCCATCAAGGGCTGGGTGAGCGAAACCGGCTATCCCAACAACTTTACCGCCAACAGTTTCTCCGGCGTGGAATCCATGCGCTACGCCATCAACCAGTCCCACAACACCTCCACGGCCCACGTGCTGATGGACTATGTGGGCATCGAGAATTCCGTCACCTACCTGCTGAAGCTGGGCGTGGACCCGGATCACATTCTGGCCAACGGCTCCGGCCTGGCGCTGGGCTCCTCCGGCCTTTCGGTGATCGAGCTGGCCACCGCCTTCGGCGCCATCGCCAATCGCGGCGTCTATCAGGAGTCCTACGCCTTCACGCAGATTCTGAACGCCGACGGCACCGTGTACATCGATGTGAACGAGGTGCAGGAGACCTGGCAGGCCTTCAAGCCCTCCACCGCCTACATGCTGGTGGACGTGCTGAAGGGCTGCGTCACCCCGGAGGTAGGCACCGGCTCCCGCGCCAACTTTGGCGGTCTGACCGTGGCGGGCAAAACCGGCACCAACACCAACAACATCGGCGTCACCTTCGCCGGCATGACCGGCTACTATTCCGCCGCCGTCTGGGTGGGCTCGGACAACTACAAGCCGCTCACCAGCGACGCCACCGGCGGCAGCTACGCCGCGCCGCTCTGGGCCGAGATCATGACCCAGGTGCACGGCCTGACGGGCTGCACCGCCGATCGCTCCATCATCGCCGGTTCCCCTGCGGATTTTGGGCTCACGGCCTGCACGGTCTGCGGCGTATCGGGCATGCTGCCCACCTCCGCCTGTCGAAACGACGTGAACGGCTACGGCACCAACACCGACTACTACCTGAACGGCACTCAGCCCACCGCCTATTGCAACATGCACCGCGCGGTGACCATCTGCAACTACAGCCATCAGGTGGCGTCCTCCAGCTGCCACAACACCCGCGTGCTAGGCATGATCTACATCCCGGAGGGACACCCCCTGCGCAACGCGGAATCCCTGGACGATGTGACGCCCTACTTCACCGGCGCGTTCACGAACGAAAACTCGACCAGTCTGGGAAGGTGTACGCTGGGCAGGTAGCATTGATTCGAGCGGCGCCCGCCGTCCCCGCAGTCATTCTTTTACCAAGCTCAATCTAAAAGATGAATAACCCCTCCCCCGCGGTCAATGCTTAGGGTGGGTTTCTAAATGCCGGGAGATGCAGTTTCGAGCGTATCAGGATGCAATTCAAGGCGATTTTCCGCAGGTTTACTGGAGGTAAATCAAGGAAAAGCAACGCGGAATTGCAACCTTAGACGCCGTAAATGCGCTTCAGGCATTTTAGAAATACGCCCTAAGGCATCGGCCGTGAGGGAGGGATTTTATGTTGGGCAGATATATTGATCAAATCGTCTTCGGCGGGTTGTTCGCCACAATCCTGTACCTGTTCTTCCTGAACGCCTGGGGCAGCATCCCGCTGGCCGGCGCGCTGGCGTTTGCCTGCGTCGCGTTGGGGCGATGGCTTTTAAAGCGCCGACCAACCCGGCCGCGGGCCTCCAGTGCCCGCGTTCAGGCGGAGCTGCTGCGTCTGGCGGGACTTTCCGACGCCGAAGCGCAGGCAGAGCTCACGGAGCTGGTGCGTGCCCGCTGGCCCGGCGAGGCATTCTATCTCACGCCCGTGTTGAAGCACCCGGAGGCCACGCTGTCCTCCGGCGACGTACTGAACGCCTGGAAGGCCAATCGGGACGCGCCGCGGCTGGTGATCGCGGCAACCTGTCCCGCGGAACCGCGCGCCCTCGTCTATGCCCGCGAGCTGCGGGCACCCGCCGTCGCCGTGGTGGACAGCCGAGCGCTGAGCCGCATCCTGCGGCGACACCTCCCCGCGCCCACACCCACGCCCCGCGTCAGCCTCCGCCAACGCCTGAGGCGCACGGCCACGCGGATCGCAACCAGCCGCGTCACGCCCCGAAACCCACTCCTGGCGATATCGCTGCTGGCGCTCTATCTGCGCGGGGGCAACCCGCTGTGCCTGTTCGCGTCGATGCTCATGCTGGCGCACCTCGGCGTCGCGCTGATTCAGCGCCGCGCGGGCAGGCGACTGTTTGAATGACGCTCAGAGGAACCGACCGGTAGCGCTCTCCGGGCAGGCCGCGATCGCCTCCGGCGTCCCCGCCGCCACGATCTGGCCGCCCGCCGCGCCGCCGCCGGGACCCATGTCGATCACATAGTCGGCGCTTCGGATCACATCCAGATCGTGCTCGATGACGATCACCGTCGCGCCGCCCTCGATCAGCGTGTCAAACACCTTCAGCAGCGTCCGCACGTCCAGCGGATGCAGGCCGATCGTCGGCTCGTCGAACACGAACACCGAAGCCTGCTGAGGCCTGCCCATTTCGCTGGCCAGCTTCAGCCGCTGGGCCTCACCGCCGGAGAGGCTGGGCGTCTCCTCTCCAAGCGTCAGATAACCCAGGCCCAAATCCCTGAGCACCCGCAGCCGCGACTCGACGTTCTTCATGTCGCGGCAGAATTCCAGCGCCGTGTTCACATCCATATCCATCAGCGCCGGCAGGGAGCGGGACTCTCCCCGTTTGTTGTCGTGGCAAACGCCATAGGCCTCCTTCGAGTAGCGGGAACCCCGGCACTGGGGACAGGGCACGTCCACATCCGGCAGGAACTGCACGTCCAGGCTGATGACGCCGGTGCCGTCGCAGACGGGGCAGCGCAACTTGCCCGTGTTATAGGAGAAATCGCCCGCCTTATAGCCCTTCGCCTTCGCCTCCGGCGAACGGGCGTACAGCTTGCGCAGCTCGTCGTGCACGTCCGCGTAGGTCGCCACCGTGGAGCGAACGTTGATGCCGATGGGCGCGGCGTCGATCAGCTTGACGCGGGAAATGCCGTCGGCCTCCACAGCCTTCACGTGCGCTGGAAGCGACTTGCCCTGGGTGAGGGCGTCCAGGGCGGGCACCAGGCTCTCCAGCACCATCGTGGTCTTACCGGAGCCGGACACGCCCGTCACCACCGTGAGCCGCCCTTTGGGAAGCTCCACCGCCAGCGGCTTGACGGTGTGGATCGGGCCGGTGGTCATGCGAATGCGCCCCAGGTCAAACAGGGCCTCCGGCGCCGCGCGCCGCTGCCTTCGCGCCGCCTCGTTCCCCGCCAGAAACGGGCCGATCCGGGAGGCCGGATTCGCCGCGATCTGCGGAATCGTGCCCTGGGCGACGACGCGTCCGCCCTCCGCGCCCGCGGAAGGACCCATCTCGATCAGCCAGTCGGCCTCCTTTAAAATCTGCGTATCGTGATCCACCAGCAGCACGGAATTGCCATCCGCCACCAGATCCCGCATCACGCCGGTGAGGCCCACAATGTTGGAGGGATGCAGGCCGATGGACGGCTCGTCCAGCACATACAGCACGCCGGTGGTGCGATTGCGCACGGCGCGGGCCAGCTGCATGCGCTGGCGCTCGCCGGTGGAGAGGGTGGAGGACGCGCGGTCCAGCGCCAGATACCCCAGCCCCAAATCCATCAGTCGCCGCGCCGCCGTCCGAAAGGATTCGCAGATGCTCTCCGCCATCGGGCGCATGGCCTCCGGCAGGGAGGCCGGCACGCCGTCCACCCAGTCCATCGCCTCGGAGAGCGTCAATTTGCAGGCCTCGGCCAGCGAGATACCCCGCAGCCGTGGCGCGCGGGCCGCGGCTGAAAGCCGCGTGCCGCCGCAGTCCGGGCACACGCCCTCCTTCAAGAACTTCTCCACCCGCTTCATGCCCTTCTCGTCCGTCACCTTGGAGAGGGCGTTTTCGACGGTATAGGTGGCGTTAAAATAGGTAAAATCCAGTTCGCCCGCCTCGTTGGACTTCTTGGACTTATAGAAAATGTGCTTCTTTTCGGCGGGGCCATGGAGCACGATCTCCTTCTCCGCGCCTGTCAGCTCCCGATAGGGCACATCCGTGCGCACGCCCATCGCCCGGCAGACATCGGTCATCAGCGACCACATCAGGCTGTTCCACGGGGCCACCGCGCCCTGGTCGATGGTCAGCGATTCATCCGGCACCAGCGTGCGCTCGTCCACGGTGCGCACGATGCCCGTGCCGCCGCAGCGGCGGCAGGCTCCCTGGCTGTTGAAGGCCAGCTCCTCGGCGCCGGGCGCGTAGAAGCGCTCGCCGCATTCGGGGCACACAAGCTTCCTTTCCGCCGCCACGGCCAGGGAGGGCTCGACATAGTGTCCCTTGGGACAGCGGTGATTCGCCAGTCGCGAGTACATGAGCCGCAGGCTGTTCAGGAGCTCCGTGCCCGTGCCAAAGGTGGAGCGTATGCCCGGCACACCGGGCCGCTGCCGGAGCGCCAGCGACGCGGGCACATACAGCACCTCGTCCACATCCGCCCTGGCCGCCTGGGTCATGCGCCGCCGGGTGTAGGTGGAGAGGGAATCCAGGTAGCGCCGGGAGCCCTCGGCGTACAATACGCCCAGCGCCAGCGAGGACTTGCCGGAGCCGGATACGCCCGCCACGCCGACGATGCCGTTCAGCGGCACGTCCACATCGATGTTCTTCAGGTTGTGCACCCGCGCCCCGCGCACGCGGATGGCGGCGGGACTGTATTGCTTGGTCATGTAATTCTCCTGTTCCGCGATAGGCGAGATTTGACGCGGGGCGGCGACGCGCCGCCCCTACACAGTCGGCTCCATCAAAGCCGCCTCACAGCTCCTCCAGCTTGATCCTCGAATCCTCCCGCGCCTGGCGATAGATGCTGAAGCGATTGCCGATCACCTGCACGCCCTCGGCGTGAACGCGGGCGCAGAGCGCGTCGCAGGCCGCGCGCGTGGATTCAAACGGCGCGGTGTTTAACACCTGCACCTTGATCAGCTCCCGCGCCTCCAACGCGTCCCAGCACTGCTTGACCAGATTGTCGGTGATGCCGTCCTTGCCGATGTGCAGAATCGGCTCCATCGTGTTGCACATAGAGCGGAGCTTCGCCCGCTGCTTGGTCGTCATAACGTATTCCTCCCGATATCAATTCTACGCCCGCACAGACGCCAAATACAGCGTCCCTGTGAGGCATCCACACCTTCATTCCACAAAGTCAAATTCCATCTCGCCGATGACGACGCTGTCGCCCTCTCGCGCGCCCTTTGCGCGCAGCGTGTCGATGACGCCCAGCCGCCGGAGCGACCGGTGGAAATAGTTGAGGGATTCCTCGTTGTCGAAGTTGACCGAATCCATCAGGCGCTCCATCTCCCGGCCGGAGACGAAGTACACGCCGTTCTCCGCCTCCACGGCGAAGGGTTCGCCGTTCAAGTCCTCCAGATCGCCCAGCGTCTCCTCCATAAACGGTTCCGCGGGCGGGCAGGTCTCCAGCAGCGCCACTGTGGCATACATCAGGGCGCTGAAATTTTGCCGCGTCGCCGCCGAGACGGGATAAATATCGATGCCGGTATCCGCCAGCTTGTCCCGAAGCCGCGCCAGATTCTCCTCCGCGCCGGGCAGATCCATTTTGTTGGCGACCACGATCATCGGGCGATTCCGAAGATCACCGTAGGCCTCCAGCTCCTTCATGATGGCGTCGTAATCCTCCAGCGGATCGCGACCCTCGCTGCCCGCGATGTCCAGCACGTGCAGGAGCATCCGCGTGCGCTCCACGTGCCTGAGAAACGCGTGGCCCAGGCCCACGCCCTCCGCCGCGCCCTCCACCAGGCCGGGGATATCCGCCAGCACGAAGCTGGCGTCGCCCTGCTTGACGATGCCCAAATTGGGCTGAAGGGTGGTGAAGTGGTAGTTGGCGATCTTGGGCCGCGCCGCCGTGACCACGGAAAGGATCGTGGATTTGCCCACGTTCGGGAAGCCCACCAGGCCCACGTCCGCGATGGATTTCAGCTCCAGCGTCAACTCGATCACGTCCCGCTTCTCGCCAGGCTTGGCGAACTGGGGCGCCTGCCGCGTGGGCGTGGCGAAGTGCTGGTTGCCGAAGCCGCCGTTGCCGCCCTTCACCAGCGTCTTGCGCGCGCCGGCCTCGTAGAGATCCAGCAACAGCTTGCCCGTGGCCTTCTCGCGCACCACCGTTCCCGGCGGCACCTGAATCACCACCGGTTCGCCGGACTTGCCGGTACGCCGGTTCGCCATACCGTCGCCGCCGTTTTCGGCGGTAAACTTGCGCTTATAGCGGAAGTCCATCAGCGTGTGCATGCGCTCCGAGGCCTCGAAGATCACGTCGCCGCCGCGCCCGCCGTCGCCGCCGTCCGGCCCGCCGGCCTGCACGAATTTCTCCCGGTGGAAGGACACGCAGCCGTTGCCGCCGTCGCCGGCCTTCACCGTAATCGATACCACGTCTACAAATAATGCCATAATAAACTCCGTTCAATCATGAATCAGAAATGTGGAAATTTCCTTGGATTTCTTTTGCTACAAATCCGTGAGGACCTGAACCGCAATTTCTCATTTGTCTTCCATGTTCTTCTCGCACAGCCCGTCGTTCAACGGGCAGCGTTCACATTCGGGCTTGCGGGCATGGCAGCAGCGCCGCCCGTGCCAGATGATCAGGTGATGCCCCAACGACCAGATGTCCCGGTCCAGAAGCTCGCGCAGCTGCTGCTCCACCTTCTCCGGCGTGCCTGCGTCGGCCAGGCCGATGCGCCGGGAGACGCGGAACACGTGGGTGTCCACGGGAATCTGATCGTCTCCGAAGGCCGCCAGCAGCACCACGCCCGCCGTCTTTTGGCCCACGCCGGGCAGCGCCATCAATTCCTCGCGGGTATTCGGCACCACGCCGCCGTAACGCTCCACCAGCGCGCGGCTGGCGGCGACGATGTTCTTGGCTTTGTTGTGATACAGTCCGCACTCTCGGATCAGCGGCTCCAGCTCCTCCGGCGCAAGCTTTGCCATGGCGAAGGCATCCGGATACTTCGGAAACAGCCGCGCCGTGACCAGGTTCACCCGCTTGTCCGTGCACTGAGCGGAGAGGATCGTGGCAATCAGCGTCTCATAGGGATTGCGAAAGTTCAGCTCCGGCTTGGCCTCCGGATACAGCTTCTGAAGCTCCGCCATCACGAGCGCCGCGCGCGCCTTGTCCATCGTAGACTCCCCCTTTTGTAATCCGGCTTAATTATACCTTCCCACAGGCAAAGCGGTCAAGCATGATCGTGTAAGAACTTCTGATTTCCGGCGGACTTCGTCCGAGAGAGCAGGAAACAGAAATAGCGGCCGCCGCGCGGCAGCGGCACATCCTGTTCCCTGTTCCCCGATTTCCTATTTATAGGCTCGATATAAACAGGAAGTCACGCCGGCCGCACCCGCAGCCGCGTTCCATCGTATTCCGCCCGATACAGGCCGATCAGGTTGCCCACGTTCGCCGTCAGCAGCGCCCGGCGCACGTCCTGCAAATATTCCATAGGAAAGCGCACGGACAGGCCGCAGCCCATGGCGATATCCCGCGGGGTGGTGACCACCCGCGCCGGTATGCCCTGCCGCTTCAGCGCCGCCTCGAACCGCAACACCTGCTGGCGCGAGCGAAACGCCGCGACGCCGTAGATATCCCGCATGCCATTCCCTCCCCTCCCATCGATTCACGCGCCCCGGCTCATAAATCCGCCCGCGCGCATGTATTCTATACTACGCGCAGGCGCGAAGGAGGGTTCGACCATGCCAATCTATTTTGACAACGCCGCCACCAGCCACCCAAAGCCGAAGGCCGTAGTGGACGCGGCGGTGCGCGCCATGACGGAATTCAATGCCAATCCGGGGCGCTCCGGGCACCGCGCCGCTCTGGCCGCCGCCCGCCAGGTGCTGGACACGCGGGAACGCCTGGCGGGCCTCATCAACGCGCCGGATCCAATGTCCGTCATACACTGCTTCAACTGCACCGACGCGCTGAACCTGGCCATCAAGGGCAGCCTGCACGCCGGCGATCATGTAATCGCCACGCAGCTGGAACACAATTCGGTGCTGCGGGTGCTGGCGACGCTGGCGGCGCGGGAGCGCATCACGCTGACGCTGGTCGCGCCCCGCCCGGACGGCTTCGTCGATCCCGGCGACATTCGCGCCGCCCTCACCGATAAAACAGCGCTGATCGCCTGCACCCACGCCTCCAACGTCACCGGCGCGATTCAGCCCGTGGCCGCCATCGGGCAGGTGGCGAAGCAGTGCGGCGCGCGCTATCTGATCGACGGTGCCCAGGCCCTCGGCGCGATGCCGGTGGACGTACAGGCGCTGAGCTGCGAGATGTACGCCTTTCCCGGCCACAAATCGCTGCTGGGCCCACAGGGCACCGGCGGGCTGTACATCGCCCCCGGCGTTCGGCTGCTGCCCCTGCGCGAAGGGGGTACCGGCTCCAGCTCCGACAGCATGCTCCAGCCCGACGAGCTGCCGGAGCGCTACGAGTCCGGCACGGTCAACCTGCCCGGCATCGCGGGCCTCGGCGCGGGCTGCGCTTATGTGGCGGAAAATCTCGCGCAAATCATGATGCACGAGCGCGAGCTGGCTCAGGCGCTTTACGAGGGCCTCGCCGCCATGGAGGGGATTACGCTCTACAGCCCCGCGAGGGAGGCCGAGCGGGCTGGCATCGTTTGCTTCAACGTCGCGGATCTCTCCTCGTCGCAGGTCTCGGACGCCCTGGCCCAGCGGGATATCGCCGTGCGCGGCGGGCTCCACTGCGCGCCGGGCGCCCATCGCGTTCTCGGCACGCTTCGCCGGGGCGCGGTGCGCGCCAGCGTGGGCCATGCCAACACCTTCGAGGAGGTCGATCAATTCCTGGAGGCCGTGCGTGCGATGCTATAGCGCGCATAACCGGATCGCCTTTGCGGCAATATAATGCGCAAAGGAGGTCTTTCCCATGGCGATGACCGAATGCCGTAACTGCCACAAAACGGCCGACTCCCGCGCCTTTCGCGCCTGTAACGACTGTGGCGCGCCGCTCTGCGACGACTGCGCCAACGAATATTCCGGCCTTTGCCCCGATTGCGATCGCATGGAGCCCAGCTGGGTGTTCCACAACCTGTATTGACGCAGGGGGCCGATCCTGGCGCGTTCAGGATCGGCCCCAAAAGCTTGCTCTGTTCAATTAAACGCGGCCAGTCAATACGGCGAATTGCAGGCCCGGTGGCAGAAAAAAGGACCGGTCTGGAATCATCTTCCAAACCGGCCCTTGTGGTCGAGGTGACAGGATTTGAACCTGCGACCTTTTGGTCCCGAACCAAACGCGCTACCAAACTGCGCTACACCTCGAAGTCATGGAGCCAATGAAGGGACTCGAACCCTTGACCTGCGGTTTACGAAACCGCTGCTC
>JAFVBK010000249.1 GCA_017480045.1 Clostridia bacterium | reverse complement strand
GGCAAAACCGCTCGTCCTTGACCCGTCGTGCTGACTGTGCTAATCGGCTCTTTTAGTCGTTATGCTTGTGACGGCTTATTTGTGTTGCTATCCTTTCACTCTTTATCATACATGTAATGCCTTTGTTATTATTCCCTGTTCTGCTTGATTTTTTATTTGTAGGCTCCGAACCGATGACGACGAAGACAAAAGCGCATATTGAGAAGCTCTTTGCAGCGTTTGGATATGATACGGTGTTCGGCAGGACAGATGTGATGAAGTGCTTGGGGCTGACCGCTTCACCGGCATCGGAGCTGTTGAAGAAGATGTTGGGGATGGGGCTGATCGAGGTTGTGGCGGGAAAAGGTAAGGGAAAGTATGTTTTCAGAGGGTAAATGTGTCAGATAGAACCCTTTGACAATTGTCACAAAAAAACGACGGGTCTTAAATTTTTATGAATATGCAGGCCTTTGTCACAAGGAAAATAGTTTCTGATTCCTGTATTCTATTCAGTTGCATCTTTCCACTTGCATGACAAGTAGAAGATACTCCCGATCAACAGGGGCACAAATCCTGCCAGCGCGTCGCCCATCCAGAAGCCGAAGCAGTTCAGCTTCATGGCGAAGCCCAGCAGGGCGGCGAGACCGATGCGCCCGACGACGCCGTCGATCATGGCCACGGCCAGGTTCAGCTTGGCGCGCCCGGAGCCGTTGATCAGGGAGAAGGCTCCGCTGCGGGTGGCCGCGCCGTAAAAATTGCAGATGATGGGAACGGTCAGCACCGAGGCGAGGGCGAGCACGTCCGCGTCCGTGGTGAACATGCCGTAGACTGCGCCGGGGATGAGGAGCATGACCAGCGTCATCAGGGTCGCCAGTCCCAGCGTGAAGGAGAGAATGGATACGAGGATGCGATTCACACGTCCGTATTCCTTCGCGCCAAGGTTCTGGCCCACCATGGTGCTCCCGGCGGTGGTGAAGGACTGGGAGATGACGCCGGACATGATGTTGACCTTGTTGAAGATGCCGGCGAGGGCGGAATAGGTGACGTCGAACAGGTTGATCCAGGAGGTCAGCACGATCTTGGAGAAGTTCACCGCGCCGGACTGGATCGCCATCGGCACGCCCAGCGCCAGCAGCCGCTTGAAGGCCGCGCCGTCGATCTTGAAGCTTTGGGGCTTGAAGTCAAAGCCGAAGCTCTCTTTGTGGGTGTAGAGGTAGACGATGGAAATCAGGAAGCTGACGCCCTGGCCGATGACCGTCGCCAGCGCCGCGCCGAACACCTCCATGCCCAGGTACTTGACGAACCAGACGTCCAGCACGATGTTGAGGAGCGCCGCGATGGCGATGAAGATGAAGGGCCGCTTGCTGTCGCCCATGCCGCGCAGGATGGCGCTGACGATGTTGTAGCCGTAGATGAACACCAGGCCGCAGATGCAGGTGATCATGTAGTCCATCGTGTATTGCCAGGATGCGCCCGGCGTGTTCAGCCAGCCGAGGATCGACGTGCGCAGGCCGTAGCAGAGCAGGGCAATCGCCACCGAGGCCGCCAGCAGGAAGGAGAACATCGTGCCGATGGTCTTTTTGATGGCGTCGGGCTGCTTCGAGCCCACGGCCTGGGCGATGATGACCTGACCCGCCGAGGCAAAGCCCATGGCCACGAAGGTCAAGAGGTGCAATATGTCGCCGCCGATGGACACGGCGGACATGCCGGCCTTGCCGATGTAGTTGCCGACGACCACCATGTCCACCAGATTGTACACGGCCTGCAGAGCGTTGGAGATGAACAGCGGCATCGTGAAGCGGAGCAGCTGCGAGACGACGGGCCCGTGGGTCATATCCCGGATGAGTGTGGTTTCCTTCATGCGCAGTCGCTCCTCGTTATATGATTCAGATTAGGCCGCCAGAGGCGAGGCTTGGTTCAGTTCTTTGTAGACCTTCAGAATGACGACGACCGACAGGATAAACGTCAGCACGTCCGCCACCGGGAAGGAGTACAGCACGCCGCTCAGCGCGAAGATCAGCGGCAGCAGGATCGGCAGGAACACGCCGAAGATGATCTCGCGCACCAGCGACAGGATCATGGATTCCTTGGCCTTGCCCAGCGCCTGAAGGAAGATGAACGTGCCCTTATTCACCATCGCCAGCGGCATCATGCACAGGTAGACGCGGAAGCAGCGGATGGCGAAGTTCGTGTAGTATTCGCTTTCGTTGGCCGCGCCGAAGATGCCGATCAGCCCGCGGGGGAACACCTCCACGATGAACAGCGCGATGAAGCCCACGATGGCCTCCGCCGCCAGCAGGTAGGTGAACAGCGTCTTGACCCGGTCCTTGCGCTGCGCGCCGATGTTGTAGCCCACCACCGGGATGCAGCCCGCCGAGAGGCCAACGGAGATGGAGATGGCGATCTGGAAGAACTTCATCACGATGCCCAGCACCGCCAGCGGAATCTGGGTGAAGCCGGGCTGTCCGAACACCGGATCCAGCGCGCCCCACTTGGCAGTGGAGCTCTGCACCGCCGCCATGGACACCACCAGAGAGGCCTGGCTCAGGAAGCTGGTGATGCCCAGAGGCAGATACTGCTTCATCAGCGCCGGGAACATGCCGAAGCTGCGCTTTTCCAGCTTCACGGCCTTCATGTGGAAAAGATACCATATCGCCAGCGCCGCCGTCAAGACCTGGCCCAGCACCGTGGCCACCGCCGCGCCCATCATGCCCATGTGCAGGGGATAGATGAACAGCCAGTCGAGGAAGATATTGGTGATCGCGCCGGCAACGGTGGAGACCATGGCGAAGCGCGGGCTGCCGTCGGAGCGGATGATGGGGTTCATGGCTTGGCCAAACATGTAGAAGGGCATGCCCAGCGTGATCCAGAAGAAGTATTCCTTGGCGAGGGCGAAGGTCTCCTCGTTCACGCGCCCGCCGAACAGCGTCAGGATCGGTTCGGACAGCAGCAGGTAGACGAGGGTGACGACGACGCTGGCGCCGACGGTGAGGATCACGGCGTTGCCGATGGTTTTGTGGGCGTCGTCCTGATTGTGCCGCCCCAGCAGGATGCTGACGAAGGCGCAGGCGCCGTCGCCGATCATCACAGCGATGGCCAGGGCCAGCACCGTCATGGGGAACACGGCGGTGTTGGCGGCGTTGCCGAAGGAGCCGAGGTAGTCGGCGTTGGCGATGTAGATCTGGTCCACGATGTTGTAGAGCGCCGCCACCACCAGCGAAATGATGCAGGGGATGGCGTACTTGCGCATCAGCTTCGAGGGCTTTTCCTTCACGAGGAAGTCGTTTGCGTGTTCGGACATGGTTTCATCTTCCTTTCTAAGCGAAAACGCGGGTTCGCGTGCTGAAAGTGTCGTATCAGCAGAGCGAATCCGCGTGTATCGTATCAATCAACGAATATTATACTTTTGCTGTCGTGGCCACGCCTGCGGCAAGCCCGCGACCCGCGCAACGGCCGGCCTTCGGCCAACCCGCTCGCTAACAAATATTATATAACCTTTCGGCGTTGCCGTGCAAGATCAATTCCTTTTCAGATTCCGTAATGTCCAGGTTGCGCACGAAGTCCGCGCCCTCCAGCAGCCACACGGGCCGCACCGGGTAGGAGGAGCCGAACAGGATGTGGTCCGCGCCCAGGGTCTTCACCGCGCACTCCAGCTGCTCCTTGCCCCAGGACTGGGCGTGGCTCATCTCGAAGAAGACGTTGGTCTTCAGCTGCGAGACCACCAGCTCGTTGTCGTCGTTGAAGCGGCTCATGGCCTCCTTCACCTTGGGCTTTTTGGGGAACCAGAGATTCACGTAGGCGAAGAAGCCGCCGCCGAGCATCGAGTGCACCAGCTTCACGTTCGGGTACTTCGTGAAGAAGCCGCTGAACAGCTCGCGACCGATAGCAGTGGCCTGGTCGATGCAGCGCCCGTAGAGGCGGCGCAGGTTGGTGTAGTCGGTGAGGGTGTCGTATTGCACCGGCACCGGCACGTGGTGCACATAGCAGGTGACGCCGCGCTCGTTCAGGTACGCAAAAAAGGGCGCGAAGGCCTCGTCGTCCAGATACAGGTTGCCGTAGTGGGCGGAGAGCTGGAGGCCGCCGAAGCCCAGTTCGTCCAAGCAGCGGTCGATCTCTTTGAACACCGCCGGCGTGCCCTTCGGCGGCACCACGCCCAGACCGGCCATGCGCCCATTGCTGGCCTTTACGTGCTCGGCCATGCGCGTGTTGAACAGCCGGCACATATCCAGGCTCATCCACTCCTGCTGGCAGGACAGCTTCAAAACGGCCTTATCCACGCCCGCCTGATCCATGGCGGCGAGCTCCTTTTCCAGCGTGTAGTCACCCTGGATGTAGTCCAGGTTCGGGCTGCCCACCGGCTTTTCGATCACATAGCGCGTGCCAGACTGAGCGTCCTTTTTCAGATAGCCCTTGATGCCGTATTCGATGGGGATTTCGCTGAGGAACTTCTCGGAAAGTGCCTCGTCGGTGAACAGCTCCTCCGGGAACCAGTAGAGATTTGCGTCGATGACCTTGCCCATTATTGTTCGCCTCCATTGATGATCGGTTGGTATGACTTGCTGATTGATAGATCGAAATCTGCCTGAGCCACCTCATCCGACCTCGCTACGCTCGGCCACCTTCCCCTCAAGGGGAAGGCTTTTGGAAAGCAGCGCGGCAGTGAGAGCCTTCCCCTTGAGGGGAAGGTGGCATTTGCGCAGCAAATGACGGATGAGGTGTCCACGTCAACCCCCAATTTGTCAGGTTTGCCCATCAAAAATCCTGCGTATATCGTACACGATGGCCGCCGGTGGTTCGCCGTAGCGGCGGGTCCAGGCGCTGTCGTCCACCCACTTTTTGGGGCCGTCGCCGGGGTGGGGCAGCTGGCGCTTCCACACGCGCCGCCCCTGATCGTCCGTCTCCTCCCAGGCGTGGAACGGGGGCCGGGCGTAGGGCTCGCCCTCAGCGCCGCCGAGCACGTCCCGACAGTTCTTGAGCAGCTTTTCCACGATGTCCGCGTCGGCCTTGCCCGGCCCGCACCACACCGCGTCGTAGTCGCCGCGAAGGGGCATGAGCTTCTCCATCAGCGCGGCCCAGTGCGCCACCGTGCCGTTGATGGGCTTGCCGAAGGCCATGCCGAACTCGTCGCCGCCGAAGAGGATGCGCGCCCGTCTGTCCAGCAGCACGATGCTGCCCACGGCGTGGTCGTGGATCTTGTAGA
The DNA here is from genome assembly GCA_017480045.1 of Clostridia bacterium. Lineage (GTDB taxonomy): Bacteria > Bacillota > Clostridia > Christensenellales > Aristaeellaceae > UBA2862. Next base: position 30,750 of record JAFVBK010000249.1, on the reverse strand, counting down.
CAATGAGATCGCGGCCCTTCAGCGGGATGACGTCGCCGTCGGAGACGGTCTGCACCCTGTAGTCCCTGGGAAACTCGACGCCCTCGAAGCTGGGATAGGGGATGGCCGCCAGATCCACCGATTCCTCCGCCATGTACACCAGGTCGAACTGCCCGTTCAGGGCGGTGTGGTCGAAGTGGTGGTGGGTGTTGACGGCGCAGGTCACGTCGTGGCCCAGCAGCTTGGCGCAATACTCGCGAATGTTGCCCGCGCCGTAGCCGGTATCGATCAGCAGCGCGTCGCCGTCCTCGCCCCGCAGCAGATAGGAAAAATCGCCGTCGGAGAGGATTTGCCAGGTGCCGGGGGCAATCTCCACTGAGCGATAGTAGGGCTCGCTCATGGGCACCCGGAAGCCCTGCGCGTCCTCCAGGAGGATATTGGATTTGCAGGAGAAGTCGTAGTATTTCATTGGAACGCTCCTTTCAATTCCCCAATGATCGCCTCAGCCAGCGTCTCCGCCGCGCCGGGCATGAAGGGGGAGTTGATTGCCTCGTACATACAGCGGTCGTAGACGCTGCGGGCGGCCATGTACTTCGCGCTGCCATTCACCAGCGTCGCCACCAGGGTGTGGGGGAAGGGGCTGGCTTCTTTGATGGCGGCGTCGGTCTCGTAAGTCAGCTCCGGCCTCACGCCCGCGATGGCGAGGCTGCCGAGCCGCAGGATGGAGTAGGCTTGCTCCACTTCGCCGTCCGGCTCCCATTTGCAGCTGCGCGTGGGTTTGAGTTCGCGCAGATTGCGGTTCATCTTTTTTGCGGGAACCTTGACCGATCCGTGGGAAAGGCGCGTCTCGCCGGCGATCGCCTCGCCGGGGCCGCTCATCATCAGGGCCCGCGCCTCCTCGATCAGCGCCACGCCCAGGCGCTCCGCCAGAGGCACACCCGCCTCATGCAGGTCGACGTCCGCCCACGCGCCGTCCGCGTTCTTCGCGAGGCCCTTGGCCCGCTGGATCGGGGCCTGGTCGCCCGCCGCGCCCACCATGAACAGGCACACCGCGCCGGGGAAGCGGCGCTCAAAGTAGGAACAAAGTATGCCGGCGATGTCGCCGGAGACGCACTTGCCGTCCGCCGCGCCGGTGCCGTCCAGCACGGAGGGCTGCACGTTCATGTGTATGAGCAGGGCGACGGGCGGCTCCGCGCCGAATTGCAGCAGAGTCAGCTTTCGATTCGCGGGGCCGTCGCCGCCGCAGCCGACCCACCAGCCGTCCGGCAATTCGATGTCCCGCGAGGCGGGCACCGCGCTCTGGCCCTCGCGCAGCGTGATGTCCACATCCCGCGCGCTGTTCCTGGCGTGGAGCGTCGCCGTGTGCACCGCGTCCGCAAGCAGTGTGCGCAGCCGGCAGTTCCGCTGCCGCGCCGCCTCGTCCCACAGGGCGTCGTCCGGCAGGATATGGGGCGCGGAGAAGGTGTGGGTGACGGTCACCCAGACCTGTTCGGGCTTCGTCCCGGCGCTGGTGGCCGCGATCAGTCTGAGCCGCTCGGCCTCCCCGTCCGGCAGCGAGGTCATCTCGATGGAGACGAGCACGAAGGGCCGGGTCGCGCCGATCATCAGCGCCCGCACGTACAGGGGGTGCGCCTGGGCCGTGAAGCCCTCGGCGGGGAAGAAATCCTCCGGGAAGATCAGTTCGCATCTGCCGCTTCCAACGAGCATGGTCGGCACCTCCTTGGCGCGATCGCCATTATTTTCACCCTCATTATAAATCAAACCCCTTTTGTGAAATACACCGAATTGTGATATAATGAAACCGTAAATCGGTGCATGCAACGACGCCTCTGCTGCCTATACTATAGACAGCGCAGTCAGGAAAGGAGACAGAAACGTGGAAACCAATTATCTACCGGAATTCATCGCTCTGGCGGAGTACGGCAGCTCCTATGTCGCCGCTGAAAAGCTGTTTGTCTCGCAATCCTCGCTGCTTCGGCACGTGCAGTCCATCGAGGACGAATTCGGCGTGCCGTTGTTCGACCGCACGAGAAAGGGCTTCATATTAAACCAGCAGGGCCAGCTGTTCCTGCCCTACGCGAAGCAGATATTGAGCCTCAAGAACCACTGCTACGGCGCGTTGCACCACGAGGAGGAGAGCCAGCGAGTGGTGCGCCTGTGCGCCCAGTGCAAGATCATCAGCCTGATGATCGCCTTCAGGCAGGCTGTCCCGGAGATCCGGCTGGAGTTCTACAAGGCGGACAACCCGGAAGGCGCGCTGTACGAGGGTCAGGTGGACGTGGCTTTCATCAGCAGCCTGAAGCCCGGATTGACTGACAACTTCCAGACCATCCGCTACGCCTCGGAGGAGGTGCTGGTGCTGGTGCACGAGGATCATCCGCTGGCACAATTTGATTCCGTGACGCTGGAGCGCCTTCGGGAAGAGGACTTCATCAAATTGCCGGAGGATGTCGTCAACGAAGAGGAGATCTATTCCCGCATCGGCAACGGCGCGGGGCCGAACGTGGTGGCCACCGTGCCCACCGGCAGCGACGTGATCCGCATGGTGATGGCAAAACAGGGCGTTGCCCTGTTCCACGGCCAGAACAGCACTGTGCCGCCGAGGAGCGGTCTGAAGGTGTTGACGCTGGACCCGCCGATTCACTACGAATTGAACCTGTGCTTCCGCAAGGACGCGCCGTTGAACCGGGCCGCGGAACGCTTTGTGAACTTCGCCCGGCGCTGGACGGCGGAGCACCAGGACATCAATCGGAGCTTGATCGAGGACTTTGATTGAGTGTGGAGTTTGGAGAGTGGAGTGTGGAGTTGAAGTTAGTCACGCACATATGATTGTATGTAAATTACCCCTGTTTCCCGCGAACGAACCAGGTTTTCATAGAGCAACAGCGCCCCTTCATGATCGCGGCAGCAGCTATTTACAACTCCACACTCCACTCTCCACACTCCACACTCGATTAACTGCCAGCCTTTAAATAGAAGTGAAAGGAACCATACCATGTCAACACTAAGGGATTGGGCGAGGAGAAAGAACCGGGAGCTGCACCGGCAGGCCCTGGAGGACCGGGATTCCCGACTGTGGCACTCCCGTTCTTATCACCGGTATTTTGAGGGGTATACCGAATATAAGGAATTGGATCAAAATGGCAAGGAGCGCATCCGCCGGGTCTATGCCGCCGATTGGTATCAGCAGGACCTGCCGAAGGGCAAGCGGATCGGCGTTCGACTGCTGTATTCGCTGCTGTTTTTAATGATGGTGGCGGCGGTGGTCGGCGCGGGCATCCTTCAGGGCGGCGCGGGTACGCGGTTTTACATCGTGATCCCGGAGCTCGTCACGCTGTGCCTGTTGTCCTGGCTGGGCTACGTGCTGCTGGTGAACTACCTGTTCATGCCGAAAAAGCTGACGGTGCACGAGTACAAGGCGTCGTCCCTTACCCTACGGATCGTGACGCTGGCGGCGGCCGTCGCCTTCGCGGCGGACGCGCTGATGGCGGCGCTGGATCTGGCGCTGGTGGGCGGCGCGCGCGGGGGCTGGGCGATCGCCCTGTTCCTGGCCGGCGCGGCCTGCGCGTGGGTCATGCGGCTCGTCGAATCGCGCATCCACTACGACCAGATCGAAAACCCCGCCGCGGCCAGGGACGGCGGCGTGACGATCGAGAGCGAGTAGAGAGCAGAGCACCTTCCGCCATACATTCCCTCCGTCAATTTCTTCCATAATAAGATTCCGTGAAAAGGCTGCCTTTGCCGGCGGCCTTTTCGTTTGTCCTTCCGCTCACAGAGTTCTATTCCCATTTCTTAACATAATTCAAAAAGTGAAGTATAAGCAGCGGATTGTGGTGTAACATGCGCCGAAAATTTGTGTTATCCTTTTCTCAACCGAGGCGGTGGAAAGGTCGCGAACCCAAGGCTCGCACCGGGTCCGGTGGAATCGCCTCACAATGAAAAAGGAGGATACCCCCATGAAGAAACTGTTGGCTGTTGTGCTCGCGATGAGCCTGCTGCTGGTGTTCGCCTCCACCGCCTTCGCCGGTGAGATGCTGGACAACGGCCGCTATTCCAAGCTGGTCGTCGCCATCGACTCCGATCCCCAGGATCTGGAGGGCGACGATGTGAACCTCGGCTCCCGCTACTACTGGATCTACGGCGTCTACGAGCCCCTGTTCGACTTCGCCGACGATTCCTCCGGCGCGCTGCTGCCCTGCCTGGCCAAGAGCTATGAGGAAGTGAACGGCGGTCAGGACTGGCTGGTCACCCTGAACGACGACATCTACGACTGGGATGGCAACAACATCACCTCCAGCGACGTGAAGTATTGCTTCGACTGGATCGTGGAGCGCGGCCAGGCCATCCGCTTCGACTTCTTCGATTCCATCGAGCCCATCGACGATTACACCTTCTACATCCACTGGACCCAGGTGCCCCCGGCCATCGCCGAGCTGGAGTTCCCGCTGTCCCGCACCCTGATCTGGTCCGAGAAGGCCTACAACGACCACAACGGCATGACGCAGGAAGCCTGCGGCACCGGCTGCTACAAGATCACCTCCTTCACCCCCGGCTCCACCCTCATCATGGAAGCCAACGACGATTACTGGGGCAAGGACCACGAGGAGCTGTCCGCACGTCACACCGCCACCGTGCAGACCTACGAGCTGGACGTGATCAACGAGGCCTCCACCGCCGTCATCGGCCTGGAGAAGGGCACCGTTGACGTGTGCGCCTATGTGCCGCTGAATATGCTGGACGAGTTCCAGACCGGCGCTTACGCCGATCAGTACACCGTCGAGATCATCACCCAGGGCGACTACTGGCTGGCGGCCCCCAACGCCCAGACCGTGAACGAGGACCTGCGCAAGGCCATCTTCTACGCCATCGACAACAACGTGATGTGCCAGTTCATGGGCGGCGCGTTCTCTCCCGCCACCACCATCGGCACCGAGGCCTTCAGCGACTACGACGAGAGCCTTGAGATGACCGGCACCTTCATCACTGACTACGATCTGGAGAAGTCCAAGGAATACCTCGCCGCCTCCGGCTATGACGGACGCGAGCTGGTGATCATCACCACCAACCGCGAGGTCGCCTCCAAGGCCGTGCAGGCCATGCAGATCCTGCTGCAGCAGGTGGGCATCAACACCAAGATCAACGCCGTGACCGCGGACGTCTACAACACCCTCACCAGCCCCGCGCACTCCGACGAGTGGGACATCATGGTGCAGGACCTGGGCGGCCCCAACATGGTCGGCTCCTGGCACCTGATCTTCGACAACGAGGTCAACAACGGCATCACCTTCTCCCTGATCGAGGACGCCGAGCTGCAGGAGCTCTATGAGGCCGCCGTGGCCGACGCCACCCATGACGCCGAGCACATGCGCGCCGCGCTGGACCACAACATCGAGCACGCCTACATCTATCCGATCGCGAAGATCTCCACCGGTCTGGTCTACACCAAGGACATCAAGCAGATGTTCTACCGCGAGGGCTATTACACCCCCGGCGCGGCGACCTTCGGCGAATAAGCACAACGCAAGCGAAAACCTCTGAGGCGTCGGCCCGCATGGGCTGACGCCCGGCCGGGGAGCTGGCAGCGACCGGCTCCCCGATTCCATTCCTAAGCAAGATAGGAGGAAGATGGATGTCAAGATACATCTTAAAGCGCATCCTCGGCATGATCGTCATACTGTGGTGCGCCGGTCTGGTCATCTTCACGCTGACCTATCTGGTACCCGGTGATCCCGCCGCGCTGCTGCTGGGCAAGGAGGCCTCTCAGGAGACCATCGAAATCAAGCGGCACGTGATGGGCCTGGACAAGTCCTTCCTGGGACAGCTGGGCACCTATATGTACAACACCTTCATTCGCCTCGACTTCGGCGACAGCTGGGTCTTCTCCAGCTCCGTCATCGCCGAGCTGGGCGTGCGCCTTCCCCGAACCCTGATCGTCGGCCTGTCCGCCATGGTGCTGAACGTGGTGTTCGGCACGCTGCTGGGCATCTTCGCCGGCACTCACGAGGGCAAGTGGCAGGATTCCCTGGTGATGATCATCGCCATGGTGTTCGTCTCGGCCCCGGACTTCTTCGTGGCGCTGCTGATGATCCTGCTGTTCTCGCTGAAGCTCAACTGGCTGCCGGCCTACGGCATTGACAGCTGGCAGTGCTACGTGATGCCGATCCTGGCCTCGTCCTTCGGCGGCATCGCCATCAACGCCCGTCAGGCGCGCTCCTCCATGCTGGAGGTCATTCGGGCGGACTTCGTGACCACCGCCCGCTCCAAGGGCCAGAGAGAATCCGTCATCACCCGCAAGCACATGCTGCCCAACGCCATGATGCCCATCATCACCGGCGTCGGCGGCGGCCTGGCCACCGTGATCGCCGGTTCCCCGGTCATCGAATCGGTGTTCTCCATCCCCGGCGTCGGCGCGTACCTGCTCTCCGGCGTCAACCAGCACGACTATCCGGTGGTGCGCGCCTGCGTCATATTCTTCGCGCTGTTCGCGTCCATCGCCGTGCTGATCATGGACCTGTGCTACGCCTTCCTGGATCCCCGGATCAAGGCCCAGTACAGCAAAGGAAAGAAGGTGAAGTAAATGGCAAAGCAGAATGGCTACAAAAAGTCGAGCGCGTTTGGCGAGTTCTTCCGCCGCGCCACGAAATCCTTCTCCTCCAAGCTGGGCTGCTTCCTGCTGCTGTTTATCATCCTGGCCTGCCTGGTGGGTCCGTTCCTTTCGCCCTATGGCATCAATGACGTGGACCTGATGAACATGTACGCCGGTCCCTCCAAGGCACACCTGCTGGGCTGCGACGGCATGGGCCGCGACATGCTGACCCGTCTGCTGTACGGCGGCCGCTACTCGCTGGCGCTGGGCATCTGCGCGTCGCTGTTCGGCGCGGCGATGGGCGTCATCATCGGCTCCATCGGCGGCTACTTCGGCGGCGTGACCGAGACCATCATCATGCGCTTCATGGATGTCTGGTCCGCTCTGCCCGGCACGATGCTCTGCATCCTGGTGAGTAACGCCATGGGCTCCGGCTTCTTCGCCACCGTCATCGCGCTGACCGTGGGCGGCATCCCCGGCACGGTGCGCATGATCCGCGGACAGATCCTGTCCGAGCGCAGCAAGGAATACATCGAGGCGGCGCAGTCCATCAACTGCTCCAGCGCCACGATCATGTTCAAGCATCTGCTGCCCAACGTCATCCAGCCCGTCATCGTCACCACGACGATGGGCATCGGCTCCACCATGATCATGGCGGCTTCCCTCTCCTACATCGGCCTGGGCATCCAGCCCCCGAACCCGGAGTGGGGCGCGATGCTCACCGAGGGCCGCACCTACATTCGCACGAATCCCCACCTGCTGCTGGTACCCGGCATCGCCATCGCGCTGACCGTATTCGCCATCAACCTGATGGGCGACGGCGTCCGCGACGCGCTGGATCCCAAGCTGCGTGACTAAAGAGGAGGTACGGAAATGGCTGACAGGGAATTTCTTTCCATCAAGGATTTGGAAGTCATCTATACCCAGGCGGGCCGTACCGTTCACGCAGTCAACGGCGTGTCCCTGGACGTGAAGAAGGGCTCGACCCTGGGCCTGGTCGGAGAGACCGGCGCGGGCAAGACCACCATCGCCAAGGCCATCATGCGCATTCTGCCGGACCCGCCGGCGAAGATTCGCAGGGGCCAGGTGATCCTGGACGGCGAGGACCTGCTCAAGAAGCCCGAGAGCGAGATGCTCAAGGTGCGCGGCGGCAAGATCGCCATGATCTTCCAGGACCCCATGACGGCGCTCAACCCGCTGATGACCGTGGGCGACCAGATCCTCGAAGTGCTGATGCTGCACAACGACTTCGACCAGAAGGCCGGCATGAAGAGGGCAGGCGAGATGCTGGAGACCGTGGGCATTCCGGCCGAGCGGTACGCGGAATATCCGCACCAGTTCTCCGGCGGCATGAAGCAGCGCGTGGTCATCGCCATGGCGCTGGCCTGCAACCCGGAGCTGCTGCTGGCCGACGAGCCCACCACCGCCCTGGACGTGACCATCCAGGCCCAGGTGCTGGACCTGATCAACGAGCTCAAGGAGAAGTTCCAGACCTCGATGATCCTCATCACCCACGATCTGGGCGTCATTGCCCAGACCTGCGAGACGGTCGCGGTGATCTACGCCGGCTCCATCGTGGAGAGCGGCACCAAGGAGGACATCTTCGACCATCCCACCCATCCCTACACCAACGGCCTGTTTGAGTCGCTGCCCAACATGACGGCGGAGGGGGAGAAGCTGAAGCCCATCGCGGGCATGCCGCCGGATCCCACCAACCTGCCGGAGGGCTGCGCCTTCGCGCCCCGGTGCCCCTACGCCACCGAGCAGTGCCACAAGGAGAAGCCCCCGGTCACCGAGCTGACCCCCGGCCACTTCTGCGCGTGTTTCAATAAGACCGTTCCTGGCAGCCGAAAGGAGGAAGTCTGACATGAGTGAAGAGCTGATTCGGGTCGAGCACCTGAAAAAGTATTTCAAGGTTCCCGCCGGTACCAACCATGCCGTGGACGATGTCAGCTTCACCATCGCCAAGGGCGAGACCCTGGGCGTGGTCGGCGAGTCCGGCTGCGGCAAGTCCACCCTGGGTCGCACGCTCATCCACCTGCTGGAGTCCACGGACGGCAAGATCTTCCTGGAGGGGAAGGACATCACCCACGTGAACAAGGCGGAGCTGAAGCGCATCCGCGAGAAGATGCAGATCGTGTTCCAGGATCCCTATTCCAGCCTGAACCCCCGCCTGCGCATCGAGAATACGGTCATCGAGCCGCTGAAGATGTCCGGCCGGTTCAAGTCCAAGGCCGAGCTCAAGGCCGAGGCCAACAAGCTGATGGAGCTGGTGGGCATCGACGAGCGCCTCAGAGAGGCCTATCCCCACGAGCTGGACGGCGGCCGCCGGCAGCGCGTGTGCATCGCCCGCGCCCTGGCGCTGGACCCGCAGTTCATCGTCTGCGACGAGCCGGTTTCCGCCCTGGATGTCTCCATCCAGGCGGCGGTTTTGAACCTGCTGCAGGAGCTGCAGGAGAAGATGGGCATGGCCTACATGTTCGTCACCCACGACCTGTCCGTCGTGAAGCACATCTCCGACAATATCTGCGTCATGTACCTGGGCCAGCTGGTGGAGAAGGCTCCGACCAAGGAGCTGTTCGCCCATACGCTGCATCCCTACACCAAGGCGCTGCTGTCGGCGATCCCCTCCACCGACATCCATCACCCGATGCAGCGCATCCAGCTGAAGGGTGAGATCACCAGCCCCATCAACCCGAAGCCCGGCTGCCGCTTCGCCGCCCGCTGCCCCTACGCGACGGAGGCCTGCCAGCAGCCCCAGAAGCTGGAGGAGGTGGCCCCGAACCACTTCGTCAGCTGCTGCCGGATCAAGGAGATCGGCTGATAACAACCGCGCGGAGGTGTTCAACGTGAAGGGATTTGACGCGAGAAAGCGCAGCGTCGTCGCTCTGGCCATCATCCTGGTCGCCGCGACGGTGTACTACTTCTTCGTGGCGCAGGGCAGCCCGTCCATGCGCTTCTCGAAGGAGGATGGGATGTTCGCGTTCTTCGGCCCGAAGAACACCTCCGCGCAGTTTACCTTCGACGACCTGACGCGGCTTGAGCTGTACGACGGCGAGAACCCCGACTGGGGCGAGGCCGTGGACGGCGGCGAGGTGCTGGGCGGCAACCGCTGGGGCACCTGGCGAAGCGAGAGCCTGGGGGAATACCGGGCCTTCGTCTCCACCCGCATCCACGCCTGCATCATCGCCGGCGACGGCGAAAAGACCGCGATATTCAACACCTCGAACCGTGAGACGACCCGATCGCTGTATGAGCAGATGGTCGCGTTCAAAAATGGTGAACTAAACTAACTGATTAAAGGAGGACCACCGGGATGATTGTCAAGATCGATCGCGGCGGACGCATTGAAACCGATGTAAACAAGACGATTACCGAGACCCTGATCGTCGTGGACATGGGCCATCACATGGCCATGCATTACGCGCCCATCACGCCCACTGAAGTGAGCCATGTGGCCGTGGTGATGATGCACTGCGACCAGAACTACATGGGCCTGAACATGGCGCCGGAGCTGGCCAAGCGCGGCTACAACGTGCTGGCGGTGGACGCCTGGGTCGGCGGCGAGATCGACCGCAAGTGCGAGCACCTCTCCCGCATGATCCGCTACCTGCGGGGCCTGGACGGCATCGAGAAGGTGGTGCTGATGGGCCACAGCGGCGGCGCGACCCTGATGACCGCCTACCAGGCCATCGCCGAGAACGGCGCGCAGGTGTTCCAGGGCGACGGGATGATCTACAAGTGCACCGTGAAGGAGCCGCTGGAAAAGGCCGACGGCATCATGCTGATCGACGCCAACTACGGAAACGCCGTGATGAGCCTGTTGAGCATGGATCCGGCGGTCATCGAAGAGGGCAACGGCATGAAGCTGGACCCCAAGTACGACATCTTCGATCCGGCCAACGGCTACGACAAAAACGGCGCGAACTACTCCCCGGAATTCATCGCCATGTACCAGAAGGCCCAGCGGGAGCGCAACGACCGCATCATCGCCTTCGCGCTGGACAGGCTTGAGAAGATCAACAAGGGCGAGGGCGACTACGTGGACGACGAGCCTCTGATGATCACCGCCGCGGACCAGCCCAAGCCCAACAACCGGCTGCTGCCGGAGGACCTGCACCTTTTGAGCCACACCAAGGGCGCGTACGACCTCATTCACGGCGACGGCAGCGTGACCCACGAGCCGATCCAGTGCCTGCGCACGCCGGAGATGGATCGCTGCTTCTCCATGACCTATGGCATGGGCGTGAACAAGAACACCGTCAAGGGCTTCCTCAGCTCTCAGGCCATCCGCACCACCGAGGATTTCGCCGTGACGGCGGACGAGGTGGTGGGCGTCGACTGGAACTCCAGCTACGCCTCGCCCATCGGCAACATCGAGCATATCGCCGCGCCCGCGCTGTTCGTGGGCATGACCGGCGGCTACGAGTATCTGGCCAGCGAGATGATCTGGAACCACGCGAAGATGGCGGACAAGACCATCGCCTTCGTGCGCGGCGCGACCCACATGTTCTTCCCGAACCGGGACGCGGAGAAGATCTACGGACCCTTCGGCGACACCGAGAAAGCCCTCTACGACTACATGGCGGACTGGCTCAAGAAGTTCGCTTAATTTCCCCTCCTTCGTAGGGGCGGCGTTGCGCCGCCCGCCGGAGAGAACGAAGCTGAGAATGAGGTGACGATATGCAGACATTGAAGGGAAGAACCGCGGTATTCGCGGGCGCCAGCGGCGGCGACGGCGTGGAGGCCGTCAAGGCGCTGTGCCAGGGCGGCATGAACGTGGTCATGATGACCCACCAGCCCGCTCAGGCACAGAAGCTGCTGGACGAGATTGAACAGGCCGGCTACCCCGGCAAGTGCGTGGCGGTGCAGGATGGCAATGTTCAGACGCCCCCGATCTCCGACGAGGAGGTGTTCCGCGGGATTGCGGAGCAGTTCGGCGGCATTGACGTGGTCATCAGCAACACCGGCGGCGACGGCTTTGACAACAGCATCGACACGGTGCCTGTGGAACAGCTGCTCAAGGACACCAACCACCTGCTGGGCGGGGCCTACGGCATGCTCAAGTGCGCGCTGCCCTACCTGCGCAAGAGCGCTGCGCCCCGGGTGATCTTCATGACCACCGTGGAGGGCGTGCGCGGCGGCAGGCTGGAGAGCTTCGTCAACGCCGTGGCCAAGGGAGCGGTGGTGTCGCTGGCGAAAAACTGCGCGGCCCGGCTGGCGCCGGAGCGCATCAACGTCAACTGCATCCAGAAGGGCGCGATCGAGCGCCTCGCGCCGCCGCCTCATCCGGGCGCGCCGGTGTTCAAGGACATGAGCGCCCTGCTGCCCTACATCCCTCAGGGACGCATGGGCACGCCCAAGGACCTGGCGGAGGCCATCTGCTATCTGGCCAGCGAGGAATCGGCCTATGTGACCGGCACCGTGCTGGACCTGAGCGGGGGACTGAGTCTGGTGTAATGATTGTCGACGTCCTTCTTTGGAAGGCCGCCGACCCGCGCGACGGCCGGTTCCCGGCCCGTCCGCTAATCATAAATAATCGGCGGCTTCCGTTGCGGATAGCCGCCTGAATCACAGAGAGAGGAGCATTATTGACATGAAAAAGGCATTTGCGATATTGCTGGTCGGCGGCATGCTGCTGATGAGCATGGGCGGCATAGCGGAGGGCGCGACCTTCGCCAACCCCGGCACCTACAGCGCCACGGCTCAGGGCCGAAACGGCGATGTGACCGTGACCGCGACCTTTACCGACAGTGAAATCACCGACATCCAGGTGACCCACGAGGAGACGCCCTCCATCGGCGATGTGGCCATCGAACAGTTGACCGCGCTGGCGCTGGACAACCAGTCCCTGGATCTGGACGCCGTGTCCGGCGCGACCCTGGTCTCCGACGCCTTCAAGGCGGCGCTGGAGGACTGCGTGAAGCAGGCGGGCGGCGACGTAGAGGCTCTGAAAGAAAAGACCATCGCGCCCGCCGAAGTGAACTACGATGTGACCGAGGCCGATATCGTCATCGTCGGCGCGGGCGGCGCGGGCCTGACGGCGGCCAAGGCGGCCTCCGACAAGGGCGCGAGCGTTATCATCCTGGAGAAGTCCGGCGTCATCGGCGGCAACTCCCTCTGCTCCCAGATGGGCATCAACGCCGCGGATTCCAAGGTGCAGGCGGGCCTTGACATGGCGTTTGCCACCGGCGAGTTGCTCAAGGAAGCCCAGATGCAGTGGGGCGGCCGGGAGAACCTGGTGGACGCCTATGTGGAGAACAGCGGCAAGGCCGTGGACTGGTTCGCGGACGAGCTGGGCGTTGAATTCAGCGGCCAGACCGGCGAGCGCGTGGACCCGGAGAATCCGCTGGACAGCGTGGGCGTGGACCATCCCTCCGGCGGCGATCTGTTCATGGTGCGCGCCGACGCGGACGGCTTCACCTCCAACACCATCATCAACGCCCTGTCGAAGTCCATCGACGCGGCGGGCGTGACCCTGTACGTGAACACCGAGGCCACCGAACTGGTTACCGACGAAAGCGGCGCGGTCGTGGGCGTGAAGGCCATCGCCGCCGACGGCAGCGAGCTGACCTTCACCGGCAAGGCGGTGCTGCTGGCGACGGGCGGCTTTGGCCAGAACCATGACATGGTCGTGGAGTACCGGCCCGACTTCGCCAATGCCATCACCGACGAGATCGCTCCCACCACCGGCGACGGCATCGTCATGGCCGAGGCCATCGGCGCCAAGACCGTGGACATGGGCGAGATGCAGACCTTCCCGCACGTGCCGGTGGGCGACACCTGGCTTTCTCCCATGGGCATGCCCGGCGGCTTCATGACCACCGCGCTGTTCGTCAATCAGGACGCCGCGCGCTACACCACCGAGGGCTTTGATCCCACCATCCCCGATACCCTGGCCCAGGCGCACGCCTATGTCATCTTCTCCGAGGACGACATGAACGACGATTTGAAGCGCCTGGAGGGCCGCGGCCTGGTGAAGAACGGCGAGACCGCCGAGGAACTGGCGGAGCAGCTGGGTCTGGACGGCGCGGCGCTGGCGGCGACCATCGAGCAGTGGAACGCGGACTGCGACGCGGGCAAGGACAGCCAGTTTGACCGTCAGAACCTCAAGCCGCTTACGGGCAAGCTCTACGGCTACGCCTTCGGCGTGGGCGCGCACTACATGATGGGCGGCGTGCTCATCAACGAAAAGACGCAGGTGCTGGATCAGGACGAGCAGCCCATCGCAGGCCTGTACGCGGCGGGCGAGGTCACCGGCGGCTTCCACGGCACCAAGCGCGTGGACGGCTCCGGCACCGGCGATGCCTTCGTGTTCGGCTACCTGGCGGGCAACGAGATCGCCGACGCCATCGCGGACTGACCAATCCATTAACGAGAAATCGGGGGACCTGCCTGGCGCGGGTCCCCCGCCCTTAGAGTGTGTTTCTAAAATGTCTGAAGCGCATTTTCGGCATCTAAAGCTGCATTTCTACGTTGACTTCCCTTGATTTGCCGCCAGCAAACCTGCGGAAAATCGCCTTGAAATGCAACTCCATCTGCTCGATACTGCATCTCCCGGCATTTAGAAACACACTCTAGAAACGGAGGTATCGAGGATGGTTCGATTGACGGAAAAGCCCTTTTACCTGACGGCGGAGCAGGTCAAGTGGGTCGAAAATACCCTTGCGGGGATGTCCACCGAGGAAAAGGTGGGCCAGCTGTTCTGCGTCATGGGCCAGGACTACGCGCCGGACGCGCTTCGGGACATGGTTGCCCGTGAGAAGGTCGGCGGCATCCTGTTCCGCCCGGAACCCGCCCAGAGCATCCGGAATCGCTTCGCGCCGCTGGACGAAGCCGCGAAGGTGCCGCTGCTCAAAGCGGCTAATCTGGAGGAGGGCGGCACGGGTGGCATTACCGACGGCACGCTGTTCGGCTGGCCGATGCTCGCCGCCGCCACCGACGATGAGGCCGTCGTGGAGAAGTTCGGCCGGGTCTGCGCCGTCGAGGGGCGCGGCGCCGGCATCAACTGGACGTTCAGCCCGGTCTGCGACATCGACATGAACTTTCGCAATCCCATCACCAACGTGCGCACCTACGGCAGCGACCCGGCGCGGGTCACGCGCCTTTCCCGCAGGTACATGGAGGCGGTTCAGGGCTGCGGCATGGCGGCCTGCGCCAAGCACTTTCCCGGCGACGGCGTGGACTTCCGCGACCAGCACCTGCATCCCACCTACAACAGCCTCCCGGCGGCGGCGTGGTACGACACCTACGGCGCGATCTACCGGAACCTGATCGACGGAGGCCTGATGAGCGTGATGGTGGGGCACATCTGCCAGCCGAACGTCTCCATGGAAGTCAATCCGGAGCTGCGATTTGAGGACTGCCTGCCCGCGTCCCTGAGCCCGGAGCTGCTCAACGGCGTGCTGCGCGGAAAATTCGGCTTCAACGGCGTCATCACCACCGACGCCACCATCATGGGCGGCTATACCATGGCCATGGAGCGCCGTCGGGCCATCCCGCAGTCCATCGCCGCGGGCTGCGACGTGCTGGTGTTCAACACTGATTTCAAGGAGGACTACGGCTACCTGCTGGCGGGCGTGCGCGAAGGAACCGTCAGCGCCGGGCGGCTGGACGAGGCCGTGACCCGCGTGCTGGCGCTGAAGGCGAAGGTGTGCTTCGCGCCGCCCTGCGAGACGGAGGCCGACGGGGCCAAGTGGCACCGGGAGGCGGCGGAGCAGGCGATCACGCTGGTCAAGAACAACCGGCCGGACGTGCTGCCGGTGACGCCTCAGCGCTATCCTGAAGTCCGGCTGATCGTGCTGGGCAAGGATGACATTCTGGACGGGAAGGTTTCTGAAATCGGCTTGGAGGCTTTGCGGAAGAAGGGCTTTGACGCTGAATTATACCAGCCCTATGAGGATGACCTGCACGGCACGTCGAAGCTGACCGACCGGCGGCTGACGCTGTATCTGGCAAACTACGAGCAGGCCAGCAACCAGACCACGGTGCGCGTCGAGTGGTGCAAAAAGCACGCGCTGGACGGGCCGAGATTCCTGAATGAAGAGCCCTGCGTATTCGTGTCGCTTGCGAATCCGTATCTGTTGCAGGACGTGCCGCGGGTGCCGATTTACATCAACGCCTACACCGCCACGCGGACAGTGATTGAGACGGTGATCGACAAGCTGGCGGACGGCGGCCCCTTTACCGGCGTCAGCCCCGTGGACGCCTTCTGCGGACTGGCGGACACGAGGCTTTGAGGTGAAAATATGAGCATCAATATCATTAATTCCACGATGGAACTCTCCGACTGTCGGGATCAGTGGACCTTCGATGAAAAGAGAAATTGCTGGTGCCTGGAGGACGTGCTGTACACGGAGAGGGCAAATGTGCCGAAGTTCCAGCGACTCTCGGTCTTTGTGCCGAAGGCGCTGATGAGCCCCGACGGCACGCCCACAGCGGCGAGCAGGGCGGTCCCCGTGGTGTTTGAAAACAACTCCGCGGGTTACATGCAGATGCCACACACCTGGCTGGATGGGCCGCGCTGCTACGCGGAACCGTATTTGAAGCATGG
The DNA here is from genome assembly GCA_017480045.1 of Clostridia bacterium. GTDB lineage: Bacteria > Bacillota > Clostridia > Christensenellales > Aristaeellaceae > UBA2862. Next base: position 14,632 of record JAFVBK010000249.1, on the reverse strand, counting down.
CCTCGTCTACGTCACCTGCGGGTGCCGTGGGCGGGACAGCGTGGACGCTGCGGGCCGGTTCGTCGGTAAGTCGCCCGTTTCGCTGGTCGACCTTAAAACGGCGATTCGCTTCCTGCGCCACAACCGGGAGGCGCTGCCGGGGGACTGGGAGAAGGTCGTCTCCGTGGGCTGGAGCGCCGGCGGGGCGATGTCCGCGCTGCTGGGCGTCACCGGCGACAACCTCCGCTATGACAAGCACCTCGAGGAAAACGGCGCGTTCATGGATGAGAGCGACGCGGTATTTGCCGCGCAAATCTACTGCCCCATCGTCGATCTGGAGCACGCCGATCTGGCCTACGAGTGGTGCTTCGGCGCGGACCGGGAATGCGAGGATTCCCCGGCGGGTCCCGCCGAGACCATGACGCTCTTCAAGGCGGCGCTGTCGAAGAAATTGGCCGCGGATTACGTGGACTATGTGAACGGTCTGGGATTGAAACACCCGGCCACAGGTGAAGCGCTGACGCTGGACAAGGGCGGGCGTGGCGGTACGTTCTATGACTATCTGATGGACTGCCTCAACGCCTCCGCCACAAAGCATCTGAAGCGCCTCGGTCAGGGGCTGACGGTTGAGGACTACCTGACCGGCAACTACACCTACGAAGCGCCTGTGCCGATGCCGTCTGCCGCCCATCACGCCGGCGGAGACGTGGCGCTGCCGGACAAACCGCTGAGCCTGGGCGAGCTGGTGTCCAGGCCGCCGAAGGGCCAGGAAGCGCCGATGAAGAAGCCGCTCATGGAGACGCGACGTGGGAAGGACAAGCGGGCGTGGCTTAAATGGGACGGCGAAAAGGCGACGATCACCGGCTTGGACGCCTATGTGCTCAATCACCGGCGGCGCATGAAGCCCTGCACTTCCTTCGACAAGCTGGACATGGACAGCGGCGAGAACCAGGAGTTCGGCAGCGGGACCGTGGATTACGTTCACTTCAATCCGGCTATCGGCGCGGCGATTCGCGCCATTGCCGGGCAGTTCCCCGATGAAGCGAAGCGGTATGAAGGGGCCTTCGACGTGTCCGGCGACGCAGCTCTCGCGGAGCGCGTGTTCCTCGTCAACCCCATGAACTTCATCGGGGTGGGGGAGAGCAGACAGGCGAAATTCTTCCGCGTACGCCTGGGCGCGAGCGACGCGGATACGTCCTTCTCCATCGCCATGACGCTGGCATTGAAGCTTCAAAACGCGGGCCTGCCCGTGGACTTCGCCTACGTGTGGGACGCGCCCCACAGCGAGGCGGACTATCCCGGCGAGGTGCTGGATTGGATCGACGCGATCACGAAGGAGGCGGGAAAATGAGATACAAGGGCATCATCTTCGACCTGGACGGCGTGATCTGTTCCACGGACGAATACCACTATCTGGCGTGGAAGGCGCTGGCCGACCAGCTGGGCATCGAGTTTGACCGGCAAATCAACAACCGGCTCCGGGGCGTGAGCCGCATGGAGAGCCTGGAGATCGTGCTGGAGAAGTCCAACAAGGTGTATTCCGACGCGGAGAAGGCGCAATTTGCCGAAGTGAAGAACGCCCTCTACCGGGAGCTGCTGGGACAGATGAGCACGGCCGATCTCTCGGAGGAAGTGGAAGCCACACTAAATGTCTTGCGCAACAAGGGCTTGGCGCTGGCCATCGGCTCCTCCAGCAAGAACACGCCCTTCATACTGGAGCGCATCGGGCTCGCGGGCTTCTTTGACGCGGTGTCCGACGGCAACAACATTACTCATTCCAAGCCGGACCCGGAAGTGTTTTTGAAGGCCGCGCAGATGCTGGGCCTGCCGCCCGCTGAATGCCTGGTGGTGGAGGACGCTCACGCGGGCGTTCAGGCCGCCGTAGCCGGGGGCTTCGATTGCGCCGCCATGGGCGACGCGAAGGACGATCCGCGGGCCACTTGGCATCTCGGTACGTTTTCTGATATACTGATGATTAGGTAACCGGCCCCAGCGGGGCGGTTGGCCGGGTCGGCGGCACCCGAAGGGAAAGACGCCGACAATCATGCTATACTTAAAGCGGTGATGTGATATGTCAAAGACGCAAAACAAGATGGGCGTGATGCCCATCAAGAAGCTGCTGCTCACGATGGCAATACCGCTAATGCTGTCGCTGGTGGTGCAGTCGCTGTACAACATCGTGGATTCCATCTTCGTGGCGCGATTGAGCGAAAAGGCGCTGACGGCCACGTCGCTGGCCTATCCGGTGCAGATATTGATGATCGCGCTCTCCGTCGGTACCGGCGTGGGCATCAACGCGCTGATCTCCCGCCTGCTGGGCGCGGGGAAGCGCGAAGAGGTCGGCAAAGCCGCCGCCACGGGCATCGTGCTGGCGATACTGAGCGCGGCGCTGTTCATGGCGGTCGGCCTCGTCGGCGCGCAGAAGATCGCCCACGGCTTGACGGCCAACGCGGAGATCGCCGACCTGTGCGGGCAGTACCTGTTCGTCTGCATGGTGTTCTGCTACGGCATCTTTCTGGAGACGGTGGCCCAGCGCTTTTTACAGGCCTCCGGGCGTACGACGCTGAGCATGGTCTCGCTGATCGTCGGCGCGGTGACGAATATCATCCTCGACCCCATCATGATCTTCGGCTACCTGGGCTGCCCTGCGATGGGCATCCGGGGCGCGGCCATCGCCACGGTCATCGGCCAGTGGGTCGGCGCGGCGGTGGCGCTGCTGTTGAACCGCTTCCGCAATCCCGACGTGCAGGTGTCCTTCAAGGGCTTCAAGCTGGAGGGGAGCATGGTCGCCGCCATCTACAAGGTAGGTCTGCCGACCATCCTCATGCAGGCCATGGGCAGCGTAATGAACTTCGGCATCAACGGTATGCTGGCAAACGCCACGGCGGTGGCCTTCTTCGGCGCGTACTACAAGCTCCAGAACTTCCTGTTCATGCCGATGAACGGCCTGGGGCAGGCCTGCCTGCCCGTGGTGGGCTTCAACTACGGCGCGAAGCAGGGGAAGCGCATCAAGGAGACCGTTAAAACCGGCATGATCTGGGGCATCGGCATCGGCATTGTCGGTACCATTCTGTTCATGGCGATTCCCGGCCCGCTGCTCAAGCTGTTCAACGCCAGCGAGGAGATGCTTAAAATCGGCATCCCCGCCGTGCGCATCATCTGCGTCACCTTCGCGCTCTGCTCGGTGACGACCATCCTGGGCATGTGCGCCTCCGGCCTGGGCAACGGCGTGGTGAACATGCTGGGCACGGGCATTCGCCAGGTGATCCTGCTGCTGCCCTGCTTCTATATATTGCTCAAGACCGTCGGCCTGCCCGGCGCGTGGTTCGCCATGTGGGTGGCCGAGCTTGCCGCGATGCTGTATGTGCTGTGGGCCATGAGGCGTGAGCTGAAAAACAAGGTGGATCCTATATCATGAGAGATGAAACGGAGGATTGAACATGGAACAGACTTGCCCGAATTGTGGACGGCATTGTCTCGCAAGCGATCTGCACTGCGACCGGGGACGGGCGTATTTCGGCCTGCCGGAAAACGGCGAAGGCCGTCAGGAACGGCGTGGACACGCCGCGCGCGAGCATGGCCATGGGCATGGCGCGCATGACGACGCTTTGAAGGCCGTTCGTCTGCTGCGGGAGTGCGGCCACCGGTTGCACCACGGCATGGGCGATCCGGCGGAGCTTATCGCGCCGCTGACGGATCGGGAGTTGGAGACCCTGGAGCACCTGCTGGAAAAGTGCCTGAACGGGTAGATAAGGAGGAGAATATGAGCAGCATCTATCATCGCATTAGCGTCAGGAAATACCAGGACAAGCCTGTTGAGAAACAGAAGATCGAAGCCATCCTCCGGGCCGCCATGCAGGCGCCCTCCGCGGGCAACCAGCGGCCCTGGGAATTCTGGGTGGTGACGGAGAAAGGAATCATCGAGAAATTGTCGAAGGTCAGCCCCTACGCGGGCTGCACGAAGGGCGCGCCGACGGTGATCGTCGCGGCCTATCGGGAGGACTGCGTGATGCCCGAATACGCCCAGATCGACCTGTCCGCCGCCATGGAGAACCTGTGGTTGGAGACGGACGCGCAGGGCCTCGGCGGCGTCTGGCTGGGCATCGCGCCCATCGAGGCGCGCATGAAGGCCGTGGAGGCCATCGTGGGCTTGCCGGAGGGGCTGCGAGCGTTCGCCACCTTTCCCGTGGGCTATCCCGCGGAGAGCCGCCCCCAGCAGAATCGCTATGACGAGAATCGAATTCACTGGATCGAGGGATGAGCGATGAAGAGAAATGAATTGGCCGCGATGATCGACCACACCAACCTGAAGGCTTATGCCGATACTGCGGCCATGCGCAAGCTCTGCGGCGAGGCGCGGGAGAACGGCTTTGCAATGGTTGCCATCAACTCAGCGCAGACCGCGCTGTGCAAGGCACTGCTCAAGGACACGCCGGTGCACGTCGGCGCGGCCATCAGCTTCCCCCTGGGCCAAACGACCGTCGAGACGAAGGTATTTGAGACGGAGAACGCCATTCAGAACGGCGCGGACGAGATCGACTACGTGGTGAACCAGACGGCGGTCAAGGACGGCGATTGGGCCTATGTCCGGGATGAGATGGAGCGCATCGTGGCGGCCTGCCGCAAGGGCGGCGCGATCTGCAAGGTGATCTTCGAGAACTGCTACCTGACCAGGGATGAGATTGTCCGCCTGGCGGAAATCGCGCGGGAGGTCAAGCCCGACTTCATCAAGACCTCTACGGGCTTTGGCGCCGGCGGCGCGACGGTGGAGGACGTGAAGCTGATGCGCGAGACGGTCCAGGGCGCGGTCAAGATCAAGGCCGCGGGCGGCATCCGCGATTGGGTCACCTGCCGGGCCATGATCGAGGCCGGAGCGGAGCGCATCGGCACGAGCGCGGGTCTCAAGATCCTGGCGGAATTTGACGAGGCGGAAGCATGATCCTCGGCATCGACATGGGCGGGATCAACACCCGGATGGAGCTGGCGGACGAGGAAATGCGGCTGATAGGGCGGCCGTGCGCGTCATTCCCAGCCGGGGCTTTGCCGAAGCGCCGGAACCCATGAGGGCCTTCTGGGTATAGAAGAACGGCGAGGCGACCAGCCTCTTGATACCAGCAGCATCCGAAACAGTATCTCTGGATCGGCCGCGGGCCGTCCGTTGTCCGCGCAGTACAGCGGCGCGCACAGTTCGTAGATGAAGCTGAAATCAACCGCCCTGTCTACTTTCCGTAGAAGATGATTTTCCGGCACCGTCTGCTCCATGATTATCAGGCTCATTTTTTGCTGCTTCTCCCGCCGCCGATGAAGACCACGTTCTCGCACGCGACGCTCTGGTTTTTCAAAAAGGATGCCGCGTCGACGCAGCGCTCGCTGCCGGGGAGGTTCAGCTTCCGGGGCGTCGCGCCGACGCTCTTGAAGGTGGAGACCTGGAGGCAGGCGTTGTGGCAGCGTGGTCTCCACGGCCCTGACCCGCGAGGATATCGCCATGTTCGCCCACTTGACCGGCACGGAGCTGATTGCCATCGACGATGATACCGCCGAGGCGGATTTGAGAAGGATTTAATTTGGGGAATATGGCACAGGAAGTTATTGAGGGTTGAGTTTTGCCGATGTGTATGGTAAACTAATCAGGATAATGAAGAATTAGGGATGAGGAATTGCGGAAAGCGGCGCTCGAAGGATCGCGCGCCGACAATCTGTGCTTCCCGCGAGCGGCCATATTACTGTGTAGGGGCGGCGTTGCGCCGCCCGTCAGAAACAGTGCTGCGCTTCTTACAGGGCGGGCGCCGCAACGGCGCTCCTGCATGATCGCGGCAGCAGATGTCTGTAATTTCCGATCCTCCATCTTCAATTGTTCTGATTTGCCGTGCATAGCCCGCCAAATCAGAATTCCATCAACGAAAGCGAGGGCATATCATGAGCGAACTGAACATCGTCTGCCTGGATTTGGAGGGCGTGCTGGTACCGGAGATTTGGATCGCCTTTTCAGAGGCCAGCGGCATTCCGGAGCTGCGCCGCACGACGCGGGATGAGCCGGACTACGACAAGCTGATGCGCTGGCGGCTGGGCATCCTGAAGGAGCACGGCCTGGGCCTAAAGGACGTCCAGCGGACCATCGGCACCATCGATCCGCTGCCCGGCGCGCGGGAATTCCTGGACGCGCTGCGCGAGCGCACTCAGGCGGTGATTCTCAGCGATACCTTCACCCAGTTCGCCAAGCCCCTGATGGAGAAGCTGGGCTGGCCGACGCTGCTGTGCAACGCGCTGGAGGTTGCCCCTGACGGCGAGATCACCGGCTATAGGATCCGCACAGAGCAGTCCAAGCTGAGCACCGTGAAGGCGCTGCAATCCGTGGGCTTCGACACCATCGCCTGCGGCGACAGCTACAACGATCTGGGCATGATTCGCGCCAGCAAGGCTGGCTTCCTGTTCCGCTCCACCGAGAAGATCATCGCGGACAATCCCGATTTACAGGCCTTTACCGAGTTTGACGACCTGAAGGCGGCCATCTTTAAGGCGCTGTAGAGAAACATACTCCAGGGGCGGAGCCCCGACATAAAATCGGCCCCGGCGGCGTGTGCGCCGGGGAACGCGAAAGCGGCGGCGAGGGAATCCTTCCCCCGCCGCCATAGTATTACATTACCGGCGCAAATACCTTCAGCAGCCAGCCCGCCACGCGATAGGAGAGAGGGATGTCCTTCAAATCCTCCAGGTGGATTTCCTGGCACCTGGCGCGGGTCGCCTGGAAGTCCCGCTCGACATCCAGCACGGCGGGCATGTCCCGCAGGTAGGCCGCGCACTCAAAATGCAGGTAAAAGCTGCGATAGTCCAGATTGATGGTGCCCACCACGGCCTTGCAGTCGTCGCTGACGAAGGTCTTGGCGTGTATGAAGCCGGGGGTGTATTCGTAGATGCGCACGCCCGCCTCCAGCAGCTCCCGATAGTGGGTCTTGGCCAGGGCGAAGGCGTACTTCTTGTCCGGGATGTGCGGCAGTATGATCGATACCTCCACGCCCCGCTTGGCCGCGAAGGTCAGCGCCGTGGTCATTTCGCTGTCCAGGATCAGATAGGGCGTCATGATGTGCACATAGCGCTGGGCGCGGTTCAATATGTCCATGTACACCATCTCGCCCACGCGCTCGTTGTCCAGCGGGCTGTCGCCGTAGGGCAGCACCCAGCCCGGCGCGTCCGCGATGGCTCCGCCAGCGGGCGCGTCCAGATAGCGGGCGAAGTTTTCGCCGCTCTCGTCCACGTTCCACATCTGCAGAAACATCAGCGTAAAGGAGCGCACCGCCTCGCCCTCCAGGCGCATGGATACGTCCTTCCAGTGGCCGAAGCGGGAACCGCGATTGATGTACTCGTCCGCCAGGTTCACGCCGCCGGTGTAGGCCACCTTGCCGTCGATCACCAGTATCTTGCGATGATCCCGGTTGTTGTAGTGCGTGGAGATCATCGGCCGGATGGGAGAGAACATCTTGCAGGGGATGCCCAGCTTTTTCAGCATCTCCGGATAGCGGTAGGGCAGGCGGAAGATGGCGCAGGTGCCGTCGTACATCACGCGCACCTCCACGCCCTGCTGCACCTTCTCCTCCAGGATTTTCAACACCCGGCCCCACATATAGCCCTCGTCGATGATGAAAAACTCCAGAAAGATGAAGTCCTTTGCCGCCTTGAGATCTTGCAGCATGGCCTCAAGAGAGGCCTCGCCGCTTGAGAGATAGTTAACCCGTGTATTGCCATAGGCCGGATATTTACCGTGGGCCCAGGTGTAGCGAGTGAGGCCCTCCAGCTCCGGGGCGGCCTGAACCATTTCTGCGTCAATTTTGGGGGCCTGCGGCAGGAAGGCAGAGGTCTCATCGATCAGCGCGCTCAGGCGTCGGTTCAGCATCCGGTGGCCGATGTCCAGCTCCACGAACAGATACAGCGCCACGCCCACCGCTGGCACCAGCACGACCAGCAGTATCCATGTGATCTTGGTGGTGGGCTCGGTGGGCTTGTTCACCAGGTGCAGGATCAGCGCGCCGTACAGCACCAGAATGAGGCTGTAGTAGTACGGCATCCACGAGCGCAGCGAGCTGAACAGCAGCACCAGCAGCGCGATCTGCGCCGCCAGCATCAGCACGATCAGCATCGTGCGTCCGAAGATCACGTTCAGTATGCCGCGCTTGCCCTTTTGCAGCAGGAGCAGGCGCTCGTCGTTGTCCTGACCGCTGCGCGCTCTGATCTTTTCCTTTTCCTTGTCCATAGCCGCCCTCGATTTTGTCGGTTTAGCTCAACTAAATTGTCTACCCACCTAATATAATCCATATTCGCGGAAAAAGCAAGAAAAAAACCGCAGGAAAGCGCCCTCCCACAAAAGCGGGAGGGCGCTGGGCTTCATTATTACCGGGAAGGATTACTGCAGGGCAGCCTGCGCCGCGCCGCGGCCGGCGAGGATGCCGGAGTCGGTGCACAGCAGCTGCGCGCAGCCGGAGACGTACACCTGATTGAAGTACTTGCCATTGATGATTTCGCCCGCGGCGAACAGGCCGTCGATGGCCTCGCCTTCCTGATTGAGCACACGGTTGTCATCGTCTGTCTTGACGCCGCCGATGGTGCCCATGGTGATGGTCTTGATATTGAGAGCATAGTAGGGACCATCGCCGATGGGGATCAAGGTCATCTGCCCCATGTCTTCGTCCACGCCAGTCTCGCAGAAGCCGTTGTAGCGCTCGACACCCGCCACGAAGGTCTCAACATCCATGCCAGTCAGCTCGGCCAGCTCTTCAAGAGTGTCGGCCTTAAAGACGTTCTTGTTGTCCACTCGGTCGTTATTTTCGATGTATTCAATACCAGCTGGGAAGCCTTCGGCAGTCATGATGGAGAAGATCTTGCCGGTACGGGCCATGGCGTCGGAGAATGCGATGGAACGCGGGCCGTACAGCGAATTCACGTTGAATATGCGAGCACCCTCGCCATCCACGACGTAGTAGTTGTTGTAGTTGATCAGGCCGTTCAGAGTGTCCGGGAAGTAGGTGGCATAGCCGCCCGCATCGATGCCGATGGCCAAATCCATCCACCAGCCATCCTCATAGATGTCGGCGCCAATGGCTTCGGCCATCAGGATACCATCGCCGGTGTTCTGCATGGAGGAGGTGGTGTAGGGCAGCACCCATTCCTGCGGGAAGCTGGGGGCGAAGCGTTCCATCAGTTCTTTGGAGGCGGCCCAGCCGCCGGTGGCTAGCACCACTGCGCCGGCACGGACGGTTAGCGTGGAGCCATCCTTGCGGGTGGCGACGATACCGCAGGCCTTGCCGTCCTCGTCGGTTAGGATTTCGGTTGCCCGGGCGTCATAGTGGATGGAGAAATTCTCGTTCTCATTCAGCGTCTTCATCAGGGCCACGATGTGGTCCGCGCCTGCGGCTTCGCCGTCAAAAGCGTTGGTGCGTGTGGCCGGATAGTGCCACACGGTGAAGGGAGAACCGAAGCCGTCGGGGCCTGTGATGGGATCGCCGTGAGCTTCGAGGAACTCGATGTCGGCGGCGGAGCGCTCGATCATGGCTCGCGTGGCGTCGCGATCGGTTTCGTCCGCTTTCACGGACATGTCTTCCTGACTGTTGAAGTAATCCATGTAGGCGTCCACATCCATGTCGAAGCCGATCTCCTGCTGGAGCTCGGTGCCGATACCTGTGATGAAGCCGCCAGAATACTTTGAGGAACCACCAGGCGCGCTCGCCTTTTCGATGGCGATCACCTGCGCACCTTCGTCCAGAGCGCTCAGGGATGCGGCTACACCGGCGAGACCCATGCCGACCACTACGACGTCTGTGGTCAGCTCCTCATCCTCGGCAGGGGCGATTTCAGGCTTCTGCTTCAGCAAATCCAGATTGCCGCCGGCCTGCTCGCAGGCGTCCTGTATGGCGGCCAGCAGGCCGCGGCTGGTGAAGGTGACGGAGGAGACGGCGTCTACCGCGATGCTCTGGCTTTCCAGCACCGCTGCCGGGATCGCATCGATCGCGGCGTCGGCAATATTGCGGGTTTCGCCGTGTTCGATGAGCTGAATGTCGGTGATAGCGTCTTCGCTGAAGGTCACTTCAACCTTGATGGTGGAGCGGATGCCCTGTCCCTCGCCGGTGTAGGTGCCCGGCGTGAACGACTGAGTCTCCTCGGCGAGCGCACTTATGCCGAACAGCATCAGCGCGAGGGAGAGGAGAATAGCGACAGTTCTTTTCATGATGGAATCCTCCCTATCTTTTGATTATAATTATTATAGAGTTTGTTCTAGACAATGTCAAGAAAAAGAGGCGTTGGCAGACCGCTTCATTCGACACAAAACCGAACGAACAGCGTTCGTTCGGTTTTGCAATTGTGAGTTCTCAATCCAAATTTCCCAGCAGCTTGTAGAGAAGCGCGTACAGCGCGGCGGCGTCCTCCGGGCTCAGGTTGACGCATTGGCCCACCTGACCGGGAATGTGCTTGGCCTGAGTCTTCAGCGCCCGCCCAGCGTCGGTGATGGCGACGGACAGGTTGCGCTCATCCTCCTTGCAGCGGTTGCGGGTGGCCAGGCCCTTCTCCTCCAGCTTCTTGATGACCGGAGTCAGCGTGCCGGAATCCAGGTGCAGCCGCTCGCCGATCTCCTTGGAGGTGGTCTCGCCCGCCTCCCAGAGCACCATCATCGTGATGTACTGGGTGTAGGTGAGGTCGAGGGCGTCCATGAAGGGCTTGTAGCGCTTGACCACCTCGCGGGCGCAGGCGTACAGCGGAAAGCACAGCTGGTTTTCAAGCAGCAGGGGATCGAAATTCTCCCGGTCCATCATCAGGTGACTCCGAGGATCTTGATCTGCTTCTTGGCGAAGTCCGCCGCGGCGGCGCAGTCCTGATCGTTGGGCCGATTCTTGTTGAAGAACAGGAACTGTCCCTTGCACTGGAAGAACATCTCGGCGGTCTTCACGGCCTGGCCCGCCGCGGCGGACTTGATGGCCGGATAGGTGCTCTTGCCGGTGCAAGCGCTGCCGAACACCACGATCTTGCCGATGTTCTTGGCGTTCTCGCTGATGAACTTCGTCACGGCCGGGTCAGGCTTGCCGCCGTAGACGCTGCTGCCCAGGAACACCACGTCCGCGTACTTTTCAAGCTTCGCGTCCACGGTCTTGGCCTCGGCGCCCACGGCGCTGGCGATGGCCTCGGCCAGCTTCTTGGTGCCGCCGTTCTTGCTGAAATAACGTACGTCGATTCTCATGATTCAAGCTCCTCTCTTTTGTTCCTCATAGGCCTTGCGCACGACCTTGGCCAGCTGATCCGCGCAGGAGGTGGGCCGGCGGCCGCACAGGTTGCCCAGCAGGTATTCCTCGATCTTTTCCACGGTCCAACCGTCTACCAGCTTCGAAATCGCCTTCAGGTTGCCGTTGCAGCCGCCCGTGAAGACGATGTTGGAGACCACGTTGTCGTCCAGATCAAAGCTGATCATCTGGGAACAGACGGTCTGGGTGGGCATGTCGTAGTGCATATGAATCGCCTCTATTCCTTCGGAATGATTAATTGTATCAAATTGATTTTAGGGCCTGCGGCAACCTTTGTCAATAGCCGCGAAGGTTAAGAGTTGGTTAAGGACACCTCGAAAAACGCTTCTCGCCGGACGCCGCAATTGTTTTTAGAGGCGCCCTTAAGGGGAGAGCTCAAAAGCTGCTGATCGGCAGGCTTTCGTCGTCCTTGCCCTTGGTGATGCTCAGAATGCGGATGTGGTACTGGATATCGTCGTTCACCCGCACCAGCGCCCGCTCGCCCACCTTTCTGCCCATCACGGCCTTGCCCAGGGGCGATTCCTTGCTGATGATGCCGTTCACGGCGTCCTCCCGCAGGGTGGTCATCAGGGTAATGACCTCTCTGTCGCCGTCCTCCTCATACTCGATCTCCACCTTGTCAAACAGACCGGCCACGCCCTCGCGGCCGTCGGCCTTGATGACCTTCGCGGTGGCGATCATCCGCTTCAGGTAGCGCAGCCGGCTGTCGCAGCGGCGCAGCTCCTGCTTGGCGGCCTTGTATTCGTAGTTCTCGCTCAGATCGCCGAAGCCGCGGGCGGTCTTCAAATCCTCGATGCACTTGGGACGCACCACCCGCGTCCTGTAGTCGATCTCCTCCTGCATCTTGCGGATGTCGACCTCGCTCAGTTCGTTGTACATGACTTCGCTCAATTCCTATCTGATAAAATGCGTGGGCTTCCAGGGCTCCTTCTCCGGCAGGCCGTAGGCCTCCTTGCCCAGGGCGATGCTCTTGATCAGGAAGGCCATGTTTCGCGCCAGCGCCCGCATGGTCTGCAGGCCCTCCTCGTCCTGGGCGGCCTCGCCCGGCGCGCGGCCGTGCACGCTGTTCCAATACTGGCTGGAGGCCACGGGCATGCCGGAGATGGTGAAATATTTGTTCAACCGGTCGAAGGAGGCGGATGCGCCGCCCCGGCGACAGACCACCGCCGCCGCGCCGACCTTCATGGTCTTGTCGAAGTGGGTGGAGTAGAACAGCCGATCCAGGAACGCCGTGACGGTGGCGTTGGGGCCGGCATAGTATACCGGGCTGCCCACCACGATGCCGTCCGCCGCCTCGAACTTGGGCGCGGTCTCGTTCACCAGGTCGTCAAATACGCACTTGCCATTCTTCGCGCAGCCGCCGCAGGCGACGCAGCCGCGGATGGGCTTGTTGCCCACGTGGATCGTCTCGGTCTCGATGCCCTGCTGGGCGAAGATCGCGGCCATCTCCTTGAGGGCGAGGGCGGTGTTGCCGTTGGCCTTGGGGCTGCCGTTGATGAGCAATACCTTCACTAAAATCACTCCCGTATTGGAATTTGTATCATTATAACACCGGACGGGATGTCCGTCAAACGATTGAATCCTATTCCCAAACGTGCTAAAATATCCGGGAATCGCCAGAAAACCGGAGGAATAGCCATGAGCCGACAACTCGACGCCCGCCAGCTGATCGAACGCAGCATCCAGAAGAAATACCGGAAGGAGCTGTGGTCGCCCTTCATTGCCGCCGTGAAGCGCTACGCGCTGATTCAGCCGGGGGACCGGATTGCCGTGGGCGTCTCCGGCGGCAGGGATTCCATGCTGCTGGCGAAGCTATTGCAGCTGCTCAAGCGCTATGGCGACGCGGACTTCGAACTGGCGTTTTTGACGCTGGATACCGGCTGGAGCGCCGTCGAGCGCCGACAGGCGGAGGCGAACGCGGCGCTGCTGGGCGTGCCGGCGACCTTCATCGACGCGCCGCGACCGGGGCCCATTTTGGAAGCGCTGATCGAAGGCGCCGGGGAATGGGGCTGCAACAAGCTTGCGCTGGGACATCTGCTCAACGACGTGATCGAGACCACGGCGACGGCGATGTTCTGCGGCGGGCGGCTGGAGGGTCTGATGCCCAAGGAGCGCGCCGCAGGCCGCGTGGGCATGGCGCTGATCCGGCCCCTGTACTGCGTACACGAGGACGACGCCGTCGCCTGGCAGCGCTACAACGGCCTGACATTCCCGCCTGTCGCCGATGCCGGTGATGCGTCCGACCGGCAGGCGATCCGGGCGCTGTTGAAGGACTTGAAGCGGGATAACCCCGACATTGAAAAGAGCCTGTTCAACGCTATCCACGCCGTCTGCCTGGATACCTTCCCGGAGTGGACGAGCGGCGGGGCGGCGCATAGCTTTTTGGAGAGGTATGATTGATTCAAACTTGTCGAGGGGGATAAATCTGAATCAATTAAACTTCCATTCATTTTTGCTTCATATTTGTGCGCTATGCTGTATAATGGTGTTATAGCCATACATGAAATCACAACGGGCGGAGGCCGCCGGAGCAGCGTATGAGGATAGGATTGGACATCGGATCGACCACGATCAAGGCCGTCGTGCTGAATGACGCGGGGGAACTCGTATTCCGCCGCTATGAGCGCCATCGCGCCCAGATCGCGATGCTCAGCGAGGTGCTGCTGCATGCCATTATGACGCGGTTCCCCGGCGAGGTCTTTCAGCTGGGCATCTCCGGCTCGGCGGGCATGGGCATGGCGGAGGAGCTGGACATCGACTTCCTCCAGGAGGTTTACGCCACCCGCGTGGCCCTCAGGAAGCTGGCTCCCAAGGCCGACGTGGCCATCGAGCTGGGCGGTGAGGACGCCAAGATATTGTTCTTGACGGGCGCGGGCGGGCTGGAAGTGCGCATGAACGGCACCTGCGCCGGCGGCACCGGCGCGTTTATCGACCAGATGGCGACGCTGATGGATGTGCCCGTCGAGCGCCTGGACGCGCTTTCCCGGGATCACCAGCGCAGCTATGCCATTGCGTCACGCTGCGGCGTGTTCGCCAAATCGGATATTCAGCCCCTGCTGAACCAGGGCGCCCGGAAGGAGGACGTCGCCCGCAGCATCTTTGAAGCCGTGGCGGGCCAGACCATCGCCGGCCTGGCCCAGGGCCGGGAGATCGCCGGAAACGTGGTCTACCTCGGCGGCCCGCTGACCTTTTTCAGCGAGCTGCGGGACTGCTTTGACAAGGCGCTGAACATCCGCGGCGTTCATCCGGCGGACGCGCTTTATTCCGGGTCCATCGGCGCGGCGCTGCAAGCCCGGCGGACGGTGGACATCCAGGCGCTGATTCCACGGATTAACAGCCGCGCCGCGCAGGCGCGCTATGTATCCTGTCCGCCG
>JAFVBK010000248.1 GCA_017480045.1 Clostridia bacterium | reverse complement strand
GTGACGGACCTGAAAAAGATGCTGGGCGGCGTCAAGACCCGCGGCATCTGGGGCGAAGTGCAGCTCCGGGCGCTGCTGGAGCAGCTGTTCGCGCCGGAGCAGTATCTGGAAAACGCGGCCATTCCGGCGCTCTCCCAGAACCGGGTGGAGTTTGCGCTTCGGATGCCCACGGCGGGGGAAGCGGCGCCGCTGCTGCCCATTGACTCGAAGTTTCCCCAGGAGGACTATCTGCGCTTGATCGAGGCGACGGAGACCGGGGATGCGGAGACGGCCAAGCGCTGCGCGACGCAGCTGGAGCGGGCCGTGTTGGAGCAGGCCAAGCGCATCCACGACAAGTACATCCAGCCGCCCCAAACCACCGACTTCGCGGTGATGTTCCTGCCCACGGAGAGCTTATATGCCGAGGTCGCCCGCCGGGACGGCCTGATCGAGCGGGTGCAGGAGCGGTATCGGGTGCTGATCTCCGGCCCCGCGACGCTGTGCGCGCTTCTGACGAGCCTTCAAATGGGCCTGCGCACGGCCACGCTGGAGCAGCGCAGCGGCGAGGTACTGAGCATGCTCACCGGGATGAAGCAGGACTTTGCCCGCTTCGACGAGTCCATCCAGCGCATGCGCCAGCGGCTCGGCCAGACCGAGGCCGAGCTGGACGCCCTGGAGCAGCGCGCGCGGAAGGTCGTGAAGGCGCTGGACAGGGTGGAGGGCTGAGGACGGGGAAGCTAAGAGCTGAGACCGGACGCCGCGGCACAGCCGTCCGTAGGAGTGCCGGAAATGGCGTCTCTCAGACCGCTGACAAAGCCCGCAAACGCGGAAATTGCTGAAAAGAGCTTCCATAAGGGGGCAATTTCCGCTTGCGGCGTCAAGAAAGCCCTGCAAATTCGGTTACTTACGGTCATGTAAGCGCCCTCATTGCAGGACTTCTTTCCTTGCCTTGCAGGCTTTTCAGCGGCCTGTCAGTCTGTTGACTTTGTCGACATCCTGAGGGACGCCGGAAATGGCGTCCCTAAAAGTTCCGCGATGATTGCCGATATCCTATCGGCTGTGCGCCCTATGCGTCAGGTCCATTTTTCCCCTGCGTTTTCCGCAGCCAGAGTCGCCATTGTTCGGCTTCCTCCGTTACCGCCGAGCCGAGGGCCATACGCGCCGTGCGCCAGAGGTTGTTGAGAGGCTTCTCGGCCCCGATGCCGTTCATGCCGAGACGCAGCATATATTCCGCCAGTTCGTTGATCCGGTAGCGGAGCGTTTCCCAGTCAGGATTGGGCAGCGCCTCCTCGTCGCCGGGATAGTACGCCGCGGCGTAATCCTCCGATAGGGAAGCTTCGTGTGCCTGATGTCGCAGGGCAAAAAACGCCTCCGTCAGGATGGACTGTCCGGGAAGCGCCGTATCTCCCGCGATCGCAATGTGCTTCGCCCTCCAGGCCGCGGGGATGAATTTGTCCGCAAATCCCGGCTTTTCCACGTCATGGCAATAGGCGCACCAGAGCGCCGCCAGGGGCGAGCCCGCCGCCGCGTCCAGGTATCGCCGGGCTATTTCGCGTTGGATGTGGGGGCGCTGCGCGTTGGCGTCATAGTCCTCCAGCGTCTCTCCCAGGATGGCCTCCGCTGTGTCCCACTCATCCAGAATGTCTCCGGAGAGCTGGGCGTACAGGAAGGAAAAGTGGCAATAGCGGGCATAGAGGAACATCATATTCGGTTCGCCGGCCTCGCTTCCCTGGCGCAACAGAGCTGTGGCTTGCTCGAACCACGCGCGATCGTCGTAGAGCTGATCCGCGAAGCATGAGGATGGGTCGATCGAGGGCAATGTGGCCATCAGCGCGGTCTCCGCGCGCAGCGCGTCGAGATAGCGGCGCTCAAATTCGCCCTGATGGCATCTGCCAGCGGAACATAACGTGTTATCCATCAAGGAATTCCGACCTTTCGATGATGTTGAGGGCCGCGCGGGCGCGATTGGCCCCGCGATGGGGTGGGCCAGGTCACTTCGTTGCCGTCGGCGTAAATCCACCGCGCAGGGCAATGACGATGGCGACGACCGCCAGCGCCGCCACCATGGCGATGAGCATGGCCCGGCGACCGACGTTCAGCGGGCGGCGCAGCACGCGCTCCAGATAGCGGGGCGCGAACAGCGCCAGCAGCGCCGCAACGATCAGCCGGTAGGTGGAAAGCTCGTCGCCACCAATGAACAGCAGCGCCACGGCCGCCAGGCCCAGCGCCGTGCCGCCAGCGATCTGCGCGAGCTTCCACTGCTTTGGCGACAGGGCGTCCACGCGCTTCTCCCACGGTCCGGGAATATATTCCCCTTCATCGTCGTCCCCGTCGATCTCGGCGGACGCGGACTTCGGCTGGGGCGCATCCGCCACGTCGTCCACGTAGGGCACGAAGTCCGGGCCGGGCGCGGGCGTCTCCTCCGGGCGCGGGGCATCGGCCTGGGCAGGCGCTTCCGTTGGGGCAGGGGCTTCATTGCGGACGGGAAGGTCTCCCCGCTGGATGGCGGCAGCGGCCTCGGCCTCCAGCCGGGCGATCTCCGCTTCGGTGGGCACGCGCTTCGGCGTGGGATTCTGGTTCTGCTGATCCATGCGCTCATTCCTCCGGTAATATGCTGCTCTGATTGTATCATTCACCGGCGGTCTTGGCAAGGGCTGGCCGCCAAATTATCCCGGATCGCGCCCGAAGGCCCTTAATAATCAGTTTATCTGCCTGTGGGAGAATAGAAACAGAGAATACCGCTCAATTCCGAGGTGAAGGATATGTTCCACATTCTGGTGGTGGAGGACAACGCCAATACCCGCAAGCTGATGGAGGCGGTGCTGACGCAGCACGGCTATCAGCCCATTTTGGCGCGGGACGGCATCGAGGCGCTGGAGGTGCTGGATCGCAAGCACGTGGACCTGATCGTGCTGGACATCATGATGCCCCGCATGGACGGCTACGAGTTTACCCGCACGCTGCGGGAATCGGGCTGCGAGCTGCCGATCCTGATGGTCACCGCCAAGGAAAAGCCCGCCGACAAGCACAAGGGCTTCCAGATCGGCACGGACGACTACATGGTCAAGCCCGTGGACGAGGAGGAGATGGTGCTGCGCATTGCGGCGCTGCTGCGGCGCTCCCGCATCGTCAACGAGCACAAGCTGACCGTGGGCGGCACCCGGCTGGATTACGACGCGCTGTCGGTCACCACGGCGGCGGGGGAGCGCACGCTGCCGAAGAAGGAGTTCATGCTGCTGTTCAAGCTGCTGAGCTACCCGAACAAGATATTCACCCGGCGGCAGCTGATGGACGAGATCTGGGATATGGATTCCGATACCGACGAGCGCACCGTGGACGTGCACATCAACCGCCTGCGGGATCACTTCCGAGGCAGCGACGATTTTGAGATCGTCACCGTGCGCGGCCTGGGCTACAAGGCGGTGAAGCGCGAGTGAGGAATCCGTTCAAGCGCCGCGCGGCCTCCGACCTGCCCGCCTGCAAGGAGGAGGCCCGCCGGTGGTGGCAGACCCTGCCCGGCTGGCACAATCTGCCCCGGCGGGAGAGCTTGTATATGACGCTGTGGACGTTCCTCTGCGGCGTGATACTGACGGCGGGGCTGATGGCCGCGGCGGCCTACGGCTTTTTGGTGTTCTTTGGGCTGCTGGTGAATCCGTTCTATCGAATGCTGGCCATGCCCACGCTGCTGATGGTGTTCATACTGATGCTGGCGGCGGGCATGGGGCGCAGCAAGCTGCGGCCCATGAACGACCTGGTGCACGCGATGCACGCGGTGTCCCAGGGCGATTTTTCCGTGCGGGTGGACGCGGAGAACGTGCCCGGCGACATGGGCGAGCTGGCCAGCAGCTTCAACGACATGGCCACGGAGCTGGGCGGCCTGGAGCTGTTCCGCAAGGACTTCATCAACAACTTCAGCCACGAGTTCAAGACGCCCATCGTGTCCATTCGCGGCTTCGCCAAGCAGCTGGAGCGGGACGACCTGACCGAGGCGCAGCGCCGGGAGTATCTGGATATCATCGTCAGCGAGTCGGACCGGCTGGCCAACATGGCCAGCAACGTGCTGCTGCTCTCGAAGCTGGAGAACCAGACCATCGTGACCGACAAGGCCAGCTACGCGCTGGACGAGCAGCTGCGCCGCGCGATATTGCTGCTGGAAAAGCAGTGGACGGAGAAGGAAATCGAGCTTGACGTGGATCTGGAGGCGGTGGAGTACTACGGCAACGAGGAAATGATGAACCACGTGTGGGTGAATCTGCTGAATAACGCCGTCAAGTTCTCGCCCCAGGGCGCGCCGCTGAGCGTGCGGCTGTGGCGGGAGGATGGCGCGGCGGTGGCGCGGGTGAAGGACGCCGGCCCCGGCATGGACGCGGATACCCGGCGGCGCATCTTCGAGAAGTTCTATCAGGGCGATACTGCCCACGCTACCGAGGGCAACGGCCTGGGACTGAGCTTGGTCAAGCGCATCGTGGATCTCTGCGGCGGCAACGTGACCGTGGAAAGCACCCCCGGCGAGGGCGCTGCCTTTACCGTGCGCCTGCCGTTGGAGGCGGCGTGATCACTTGGGAATCGGGTGGACTTGACGCCTGATTCCCAAAATTATGAAAAATTGTCCCGCACGGCTTGACAATCCCGCCGGAAGGTGCTATAATACCTTTTGTCGTCAAGACGACGCCAGTTGAATATTTGGTCGCATGGCTCAGTTGGTAGAGCACATCGTTCACATCGATGGGGTCACAGGTTCGAGTCCTGTTGCGACCACCAAAATCCCAGGTCGAAAGGCCTGGGATGCTTTTATGCCTTGCGGGTCGGTCCGTCGCAAGGTATAATTCATATGAAACCTATGATATAAGAGAGCAGTTCGAATGAGAGAAACTTCCTTCGAGAGTCACGGGGACAGGTTCCTTGACTCATTTCCGACCTTGCTAAATTTGCTTCGATATGCTATTATTGTGCCAGAGGAGTGAGCACCATGCCAGATCGCTATTATTCCTACAGCGAATTCACCTTTGTATGGGATGAGGATAAAAACGCGAAGAACATCAGGAAGCATGGTATCTCTTTCTCCATTGCAGCAAGGGTGTTCGAGGATGCGCTGCGTTTGGAGTATCCCGACCCCGAGCATAGTCAGAACGAGGAGCGCTGGCGCACCATTGGATTGGTACATGATGTGCTGACGGTGGTTTATTGCGACAGAGCAAACCGCGAGACAGGCAACACCGACATTCGGATTATTTCGGCACGACTGGCAACCAACCTTGAACGCAACGCATACAATAACAACATCATCGGGAGATATTGATGGAAGGGAGGCTGTTACCATGGGAAAGGAAGTCAGTTTCAAGCTGAAGCCTGAAACGGCGCTGACAGAGGATGAAATCGCCATGATCGAGGCGGCGCGCAGTCTGCCCGCAGAGCATGACGAGGATAATCCTGAGATCGATCCCGTAGCCACGCCGGAACAATACGCTGCCCTGATGCAGGCGGTTGCCCGGCGAAACCAGAGGATTGCCAGATTACAGCGAAAGATGGGATAATCCGGTCCATGCTTAGGAACCGGTTCGGCAGAGCACATTGTTCACATCGATGGGGCGCCGGAGCCGAGCGCCCGCAGTGCGGGATGAAGCGAGGCGGAGGCGTACTGAGCAGGGGAGCATTGCAAGCGGCAGCGCCGCGAGGCGATCATTGCGAAGCTGACCGAGCAAGCGAAGCGCAGCGAGACCACAGGTTCGAGTCCTGTTGCGACCACCAAAATCCCAGGTCGAAAGGCCTGGGATGCTTTTCAATAGCCTGAAGCGAGGCCCCCGCGACGCGGGGCCCTCGCCTGGATAAACTTCCTTTTGGCCGTTGTTTACGCGCACTGGGCGTTCACGTGGCCCAGGTTCTGGAAGAACTGGAGCATGTAGCCCTCGTCGGCGCGGTTCATGCAGAACAGCTCGTAGCGGTCGCCGTGGTCCTTGCACAGCTCGCCGATGGCCATGTAGCGGGAGAGCACGCTCTTCAGGTTGAACTCCTCCCGGCCGTCAGTGGAGCGCAGGATCACGTCGTCACGGCACTTGCTCACGGCCTCAACCAGATTATCTATATCCTTCGCATTCTTCAGAAGCATCATAATATCGCATCCTTTCTGCTTGGCGCCAATCCGCGGCGCGGGCGTTGCCGGCGTGGATTGGATGGTGTGTACCGCTTGCCCGGTACGCTTTATATTATAGCCGTCGCGCTTGATTTTGCACCATGCTTGGAGTATAATATTCGCAAAGAGATTTGTGCTGCCAGCACAGCATAGGTGGTGAGCGTTATGGACCTTAAAACGTTTTTGGACGATTTCATGAACAGCGACGATCTGGAGTTGCTGGTCCGGGATGTCAGCGCGCTGTTCGACTGCCCAGCGATGGTGGTGGATATGGCGTTTCACGCGGTCTCATGGCACGCGCCCGCGGACTTTGAGGATTTGCCCTTTCGATTATCCATCGAAAGCGGCAGCCTGAGCTACGAGACCGGCAGCATTCTGGCGGGCAGCGACGGCCAGGCCCATTATGTCTCGCTGACGGATAGCCCCTATCGGCGGCGCTTTTCGCTGCTGGTGACCGGCGGCGCGCCGGTGGGGTATCTGATCCTGGTGGACGTGGGCAACCGGCTGGAGTTTGAGGACGCGCGGGTGTTTTCCGCCGTGGAATCGGCGCTGGCCAAGCAGCTGATGCTGTAGCTGAACCGGGGCAGCAGCATGCAGAGCACGGAGGAATCGGTGTTGCAGCATCTGCTGGAGGGCCGGTTTACCGATGAATCGCTGTTCGAGCTGCAGGCCGCCAGCGCGGGGCTGAAGTACCTGGCCCCGCGGCGCGTCGCGCTGGCAAATCTGGAGCTGTACCGCAGCGCCAGCTGGTCGGAGAACGCCCTGCGCAGCACGATCCTGGACGTGTTTCCCATGTCCAAGCCGCTGATGCACGACGGCGGCGTGGTGTTCTTTTTAAACAGCGACCCCGACATGCACCTGTTCAGGGACCTGTCGGCCCAATTCAACCTGCGCATCGTGATTTCAGCGCCCATCGGGCGGCTGTTCCGCCTGCCGGAGGTGTACGCCGCCACCCGCGCGCTGATGGCGCTGCTGTTGCCGCGGATGCCTCACCCCTTTGCCGTGATGGCCGAGGCCTATCAGGCGCTGATGCAGCTGCAGCCGCTGGAGGGGCGGCGAGATTTGGCGCTGCCCTCGGTGCGGGCGCTGGGGGAGCGGGACCGGGAGGAGGGCACACTGTACTGCCTGACGCTGTATACATATTTGATATGCCACCATTCGCTCCAGGAGACCTGCGCCCGGCTATATACCCATCGCAATACCGTGCTCTACCGGGTCAAGCGGATGCGCGAGGACTTCGACATTCCCATCGACGACCCCGATCAGCACCTGGCGCTGCTGCTCTCCGCCGCGATGCAGCTGGTGGAACAGGGCCGGGAGGATGTTTTCATGCCGGAGGCATAATGCGCTTCGGGCATTTAGAAACACGCCCTAGTATAAAAAAGACCGCGAAAGCGGCCTTTTTCAGATTTGGCACGCCCCGGAAAGCAGAACGTTTTCCGGGGCGACAAAGCGAAAACCAATGGGTTTTCAGTCCGCGGAGCAGACTGCGGGCAACTCAATCCCGCGCATTGAAATGCCGGGCTGACATGAGATGACGCCGACAAGCGTTTTTAGAGCTGCCCTATAGGAGATATCAGCCCTTCTTCTTGATCATGTCCACCAGGCGAGACATGCCGGGAATGCAGGCCACGACCATGCACACCAGCACGTCCGGGCCGATGTAGCTGATGTTGTAGACCAGCGAATAGACCCAGGCGTTCTGCTCGCCGGCATATTCGGCGAAGAAGATCGCGCCGGACAGCACCGCCATCACGTAGCGGCCCACGCCCGCCAGCAGCGCGGCCACGGGCAGCTTCCACTGCTTCTTGATGGGCAGGATCGTCACGAGGCAGCCCAGGATCATCGCGCCGTAGGCGAGCGGATAGTCCACCAGCAGCTGGATGGGATGAATGACGTAGGGGTCGGTGATCAGCTGCAAGAGGCCGAAGGCACAGCCCACCACGAAGCCCTGCAGCGGCCCGCAGGCCACCATGAACATCACCAGCGGCAGCATGGCCGCGGGGGTGATGGAGCCGCCCTGGGGCATGCGGAACAGGCGGATGCAGCTGAGCACGAAGGCGATGGCGATGCACATCGCGCCCATGGCGAGGCGGCGGCTGTCCCACTTGGCGTTCTTCGCGCCCGCGGCCAGCAGGATGCCGGCGACGACCAGCGCGGCCAGCACCACCCAGGTGTACCACGGCACCTCGGTGAGCTTTTCAAACATGGGGGACACGGCGGCGGCCGATTCGGCCTCCTCAGCGCCCTCCTCGACGGCTTCCGCGGCCTCCGCCGCCGCCTCGCCGGCAGCTTCAGCCGTCTCTTCGACGGTTTCGACGGCTTCCTCGGCGGTCGCTCCGGCGGCGTCGGCAGCTTCCGCCAGGGCGGGCGTCACGAGCAGCAGCGCCAGCAGCAGCGCGGTCAGCAGGGCAATCAGTTTCTTCATGGGTATCATCTTCCCTTCGCGTAATTCCGCAAAAGAAACCCGCATGTACTTTCGTACACGCGGGAAACGGACGCCAAGCGGCGCTCCGCTTCCCTACGGTGGGATTATCCACTTCAGGTTCCAAGGGACCGGGCGACTGCGTCGCCCATCTCAGCCTTTCGGCGCCCCCAGCGGTTGTGTATATTGTATGCCTGCGCGGGGCAGGTGTCAAGCACGATGTGTAAATTCCAGTTTACCGCAAAGCGACAAACGGTGATTCACGCATCGTATATCCGATGCCATTCCTCCGTAAATTCGCCGTTCTCGTCGCGCAGCACCAGCGGAGAAAGCCAGTGCAGGCCCTCGCCGCCCTGCTTGACGCCCTCCAGCAGCACGAATTTCGGCGCGCGGCCCGCGACGCCGTGCACGGTGCGCAGGCGCTTGGGAGCGATGCCGGCCCCGTCCATGGCCCGCATGAGCTCGTATGCCCTGGGGGCTGGATAGACGGCGCAGAAGCGCCCGCCGTTCTTGAGCAGCATCGCGGCGGCGTGGGCGAGATCCGCCGGGGTGAGGTCGCCCTCGTGGCGGGCGATGCGCTTGGACTCGTTCCGGCTCTCCAGCGCCGCGCCGCTGCGCCCGTAGGGCGGGTTGCACACGGCCAGGGAATGGCGTCCGGCGCCGAGGGTTCGCCAGGCCTCGCGCATGTCCATCGCGTGCACCCGCACGCGGTCCTCCATGCCGTTGAGGGCAACGCTGCGCCGGGCCATATCCGCGATCTCGGCCTGGATTTCCACGGCCTCTACCGTCAGACCAGGCTGGTGACCGGCCATCAGCAGCGCGATGGCCCCGGTGCCGCAGCCCAAATCCACGGCGCGATCGCCCTTCCGCGGCGCGGCAAAGTCTGCCAGCAGCACGCTGTCCGTGCCGAAGCGGAAGGCGTCAGGCCGCTGAATCAGCTTCAGCCCGTCGCACTGCAAATCGTCCAGGCGTTCGCCGGGAAGGAGTTCAATCGTCATGTTTCATCACTTGCGCCGCTGTTTTTCATAGCTTGGCATAAACTGGCGGGGGCGATGGGTCTTCGCCGCGCGCATCGATCATTCACCGAAACCGTCTATGGCATCCCAGCAATAGATGGTGGCGCCCTCCATCTGGTCCATGTAGCTGAGCACCACCCAGCCGCCGCTTTCAGTGGTGCAGATCACCTTGCCGTCGCCCGCGCCGATGGCCAGCTGGATGGTGACGGTGTCGGCGCTGGCGCTCTGGAAGGCCACGATGTCGCCCGCGTCCACGGCCTTGATCGTCTCCACTTGAAGATCGGCCATGCGAATGAGGTCCTCCGGGAAGGTAACGGGCAGCCCCGCCGCCACGCACACATACTGCACAAAGGCGTAGCCAGGGTACAGCTCGTCGTCCGCGCTGCCGAAGGAGGCGCCGATCAGGCCGTTCGCCAGACTGGCTATGGCGGATTGCGTATCGACGCTGGCGGCGTCCAGCATCAGCTGGAAGCGCTGCTGCACGATGCCGTCCAGCATCGAGGCGGCGGAATCGCCGGTCAGCTGGGCCAGGGTCTCGGCGTCAATTTCGCCGGTGGCGGGCAGGTTGGCGGCCATTTGGAAGAGGCGTACGGCGGTCTCGGTGGTGTAGCCGTAGCTGCCGGTGATCTCGTGGTCGAAAAAGCCCAGCGCGTTCAGCCGTTCCTGAAGCTCGCGGATTTCGTCGCCGTAATCGCCGGTTTTCAGCGCGTCGGAGGCCGCGTCGGCGGCGTTGACGGCGTAGAGGGCCGCCCAGGTGGCGGCGTCGGCCTGACCGTTTTGCTCCAGACGCATATCGACCTGATAGGCCAGCACCGCCTCGCGGGTCAGCTCGCCAAAGGACGCGGTGCAGCTGCCCGTGAAATAGCCCAGCGCTTGCAGCTTCTTTTGCAGCGCGTATACGTTGAGACCGGTATCGCCTTCGGCGGCGCTCATCTCCGTCAGATACGCGGACCAGGTGATGGGGGAATCCGCCATCAGGCGCATCAGTACCGCACCGTCGGCCACGCCGCTTACGGTCAGGCCGTTGACCATCTGAAATTTTTCCACCGCCTGCTGGGTGCTGTCGCCGAATACGCCGTCAGGGTCGCCCAGGAAGTAGCCGTACTCCTTCAGCTTTCGCTGTACGGACAGCACATCGTTGCTGGTGCTGCCTTTTTCCAGCGGCGTCATCTGGGCATAGGCGTTGGCGAAGCGGGCCAGGTAGTCCTGTCGGGAAAGCGCGTCGGCGCTGTTTAAACGATCCAGCGTGGTGCCGTCCGCCGAACCGGTGACCTCCAGCCCGTTTGCCTGCTGGAAGCTCTCCAGGGCCGCGCTGGTCTCGGCGTCAAACACGCCGTCGTATTCGCCGGACAGATAGCCCAGCGCCGACAGGCGCTCCTCCAGCTGATAGACCTCATCGGCGGTCATATCCACCAGGTATTCGGTATCCAGCGGCTCGGCCAGGGCGGCGGACAGGAACGATAGGACGAGACAACAGGCAAGGTATTTTTGCAATCTCATATCACGTACCTCTTCATTGGGCGAATCGAAATAATTGCGTTGCAGGGGGAGACGCGCGCCTTTTTTACCATGGATAGCGCTAAAAGTGGATCCGCGGCTTGATCTTGAAATTCCAGATTGCCACGTCAGCCCTGCAGGCTTCCCCGCAATGACGTTGCGCGAAGCCGAATGCGCGTATGTCATTGCGAGGAGGAGCGAAGCGACGACGTGGCAATCTGTTTCCCCTCGGCGGAATATATTCTGATGTGTTACGGCGCGTTACATTGCGGCTTCCATATCATTGTACCGCATCAAATGCATTTTTGCAATGTCAATCGACCTTGTTCAGATACCGCAGCGCCACAAAGCCGCGCACGCCGTTGTATTCCACGTAGGCCGTGGCGCGATCGAAGGCGTAGACGTGCAGCCGCGCGCCCTTGTTCAGCTCGGCCAGCACATCGCCGGTGAAATTGGCGTTTTCATACAGCTCCAGCCGGGCGGTGGCCTCGGCCTCGCATTCCAGATAGTTGACGCCGTCGTCCTGCCGCGGCGCGTCGTCGGCGGAGAGCTCCAGCGCCTCGACCAGCATGAAGCCGGTCACGCCGTCCACCCGCACGCAGGCCCAGCGGGCGTTGTACGCGCCCAGCTGCACCCGCTCGCCCTGCCGGAGCCGGGTGAGGGGCTCCTGAGAGGCGTCCCAGCTGGGATACAGCGCGGCGTTATCCGCGATGACGGTGGCATACTGGGCGTCCTTGAGGACGGTGACCTCGCCGCCTTCGATTTCGCTGGAGAGGGCGGGGGCCTCTTCGGTGAGGCCGCTGAGCAGCACAAAGCCGGTCAGGCCGTCCACCCGCACGCAGGCCCATTCATCGTTATACGCGCCCAGGCGCACCTGCTCACCGGCACCCAGCGTGGCCAGCACAGCGGAATTGGAGTCGTTTTTTTCAAACATCGGCAGCGCGTCGGCGCTGACATAGCGGTATTCGACGCCCTCAACCACGGTGATCGCGGCGTCCTCGCCGGCATTCGCCTGTTCCGGCTTCGCGTTCTCTGGTTCAGGCTCCACCGCCGACAGGCCGCTGAGCTTCATATAGCCGGTCAGGCCGTCCGTCGTGCGGACGTAGGCCCAGGCGCGGTTGTAGGCGAGGATTTGCACGTATTCGCCGGAGGCCAGCGCGTCGCGGGCAGGCATGGAATCGTCGGCGTTGACGTACAGGCCCGCCTCCTCGGTGAGCAGGGCGATCAGGTTTTCCGGGGCGGTGACGATCTCGCCGTCCGCGGCGCTGTCGCCCTCTGCCTGCAATGTCAGCGCGTTCCGCGGAATGAAGCCGTCTATGCCGCCCTGGGTGGTGATTTGAGCCCAGGCATCGGTATAGCCGTTCAGGCGCACGCTGTCGCCGCCGGAGAGGCTGTCCAGCGCCTTCGCGCCTTCGACGGGCAGCTGCAGCACATCCACATCCGCGCCCACCTTTGCCAGCGTCTCGTTCTTCACCTGCGCGGCAGTGACGCCCAGCAGCGCGAAATCGGCGAGGGCGTCGGTGTGGGCGAAGCCGTAGACGCCGCCGCTGCCGATGGCGGCCCAGTCGCCCTGAACGGCGTAAACCTCTACGGTCGCGCCCGCGGGCAGGGTAGTCAGCGCGGCGACGGATTCGTCGGCGCCCTCATACAGACGGGTCTTCTGGCTCAGTCGCGCGGTGGCGACGGGGTCGGCGACGATCGGCGCCGCC
>JAFVBK010000247.1 GCA_017480045.1 Clostridia bacterium | reverse complement strand
TCTCTCAGGCGGCTTACCCCCTGTCCTCGCGACAGCTTGATTAGTATATCAAAACGTTTTTTCCTTGTCAATGGCAAATTTCATGTTTTACGAACAGTTAACAAACTTCGCCTGATTTGGGGCCTTTTTCGTGGAAATGCTGCATAGTCTGTGATGAAATGCAGGATGTCTTCGATTACACCAATAGATGGGAGGTTTTTTGTGTGCGAAAGCCCCGTTCAGCGCTGTGCGCGCTGTGTCTGGCGCTGCTCGTTCCCCTGCTGATCCATGCCTGGCATATATTGCCGATTGACAATGCGCCCCTGGTGGCCGAGAAATACGCGGGCTGGAGCGGCGTGCTGCGGCTCTGGGTATTCGAGGGCTGGCAGAGCGGCGCAGGAAGCCTGTCCGCCTGGCTAAACAAGTGCATCGCGCGGTTTGAGAAGCGCCATCCCGGCGTATACGTGCAGCCGCAGACCGTGGAAGCCGGCGCGCTTTCCAATCTGAACGATACCGGCATACTGCCTCCGGATATGCTGTTGTTTCCACCGGGAGTGCTGGATTCGCCGCGCGGGCTTCTGCCGCTGACGGCGCCCGACGCGCTGCGAACGGAGCTGGCACACTGCGGCGCTTGGAACGGCGCGACCTATGCCGTGCCCGTCGCGATGGGCGGCTACATCTGGGCATGGAACACCGCGCTGATCGACGGCATCCCCGGCAGCTGGCGGGAGATCGACGCCGCGCTGGCCGTACCGGAGGCGGAGCCCTACCGCCACTGGGAGGCGGCGCTGCTGGCGCTGTGCGCCGGACGCTATGCAAAGACGCCCGCTGAGGTGGAAACGCAATCCGACATCGAGCTTCCGGGCATGGACCTGGGATTGACCGCCCCAGAGACGCCCGCGCCGCGATCGACCCCCGAAGTCGCCGGTGAGACGCTGCCCTGTCGGCTGCCGGCGGACTTCTCCTTCGACGGAGATGCTTGGCGGCGCTTTATCAATGGCGAGGCCGCGGCGTTGCCGGTGACGCAACGGGAGGTTCGCCGCCTGCAGGCGCTTTCCGATCAGGGCAAGGGGCCGGACTGGCGGCTGTCCGCCACGGGCGCCGCGTTTACGGATCAGCTGCAATGCCTGAGCGTCGTCAGCAAGCCGGACGCCGACGCGCAGAGGCAGCTGTGCCTTGAATTCCTGGACTGCCTGCTTGAGGACGAGAGCCAGGGCGCGCTCGGCCAGGCTGGAGCCTTCAGCGTGACGGGCGCGCTGTCAGGCTACCCATCGACTGATCCACTGGCGCAAATGGAGGCGGTGCTGCGCGGGACGGGCCTGGCCGCGCCCAACTGCTTTGACATGGCGTGGCCAAAAAGCGCCGAAAGCATTGTTCGGAAATTTATCGACGACGCCGCGGAATCCTCGGCGCTTTGGCAGTCGTTCGCCGATCAGCTGACAAAAAATCCGAACATTAATTCCTGGCAGCTCTCAAAACGCGCGGAAATTGGCTCTACAAACGCGTCTATTTAATAGGAAGAAATCTGGACAAAAAACGACGAAATAGTGACAGGCCTTGAGGGGGACGGCATTGTGTGATATAATAAATATCGATTAATAAAGCGTTGTTTTATCCCGCCCTGGCGCGGAACATCGATCGATGACAGACGGAGGCGCCCATGAAATCGCCGATTCCTGAGGATTTGCGCGGAAAGACCATATCCAACATCATTGTGGTATGTGTCGGTATCGTCGTGGCCGCCGCGGTGCTGCATATTGGGCAGCTGTGGCGCATCGTCAGGATGGTCACGCATGCGGCCATGCCGATCTTCATCGGCTTTGCCATCGCATTCATACTGCTGCCCGCCGTCAATCGCGTGGAGAGTTTCTTTGCAAAGCTGATATTCCGCCGCAAGCCCCACCCGAAGCTGAGCCGAATACTGGCAATCGTCATCGCATACCTTTTGATGCTGGCGCTGCTGTCGGGCTTTTTCGCGATCCTGGTGCCCCAGGTGATCAGCTCGCTGAAGTCGGTTGTGATCATCATCACCAACGCGCTTCCCGGCAGCATGCAGGAGCTGCGCGACATGCTGGAAAGGTCCGCATTCCTTCAGCGCCTCGGCCTCGATTCCGAGCAGGTCCTTGCGGTATTTGACGACATGATCAGCCAGCTGAGCGCCCACCTTTCCCAGCTGAGCACCTACACAAGTCTGCTGATCAACAACCTGCTGGCCATCGCCAGCAGCATCTCCAGCAGCATCTACAGCGTGCTGTTCCACGCGCTGGTGGGCTTGATCGCCTCCATCTACATGCTGATGGATCGGGAGCGCTTCTGCGCCCAGGCGAAAAAGATTTGCTACGCCATCATGAAGCGGCCTACCTGCGAGACGCTGATCTACTGGACGCGCCGGGCCAGCGATATATTCGCCGGCTTCATCACGGGCAAGATACTGGATTCGCTGATCATCGGCGTGATCTGCTATGTGTGCATGCTGTTGTTCAGCATTGAATATCCGCTGCTGATCAGCGTCATCGTGGGCGTGACGAACGTCATTCCCTTCTTCGGCCCCTATATCGGCGCGATTCCCAGCATACTCTTCCTGCTGCTGGTCAACCCTCTGAGCGCGCTGTGGTTCGGCATCTTTATACTGCTGCTGCAGCAGATCGACGGGAACATCATCGGCCCGCTGGTCCTCGGCGACCACGTGGGCTTGTCGGCCTTCTGGATCATGCTGTCGATCACCGTCGGCGGCGGGCTGTTCGGCTTCGCGGGAATGCTGCTGAGCGTGCCCACCTTCGCGCTGATCTACGCCATCGCGCGGACGATCATCGATCAGCGCCTGCGGGCGCGGGGGCTGCCCGCCGAAACGGACAGCTATATCTCCGCCCCCGAAGCTTTACCCAAGGAGAAAGAGGCATGAAGCACCTGATACTGGACTGCGGCGGCGTGCTGGTATACCCCCGCCTGGGCGACTGGATGCTGCCCTTTGGAATCGCAGAGATACTGGGCGAGCGCGCCCGCGACATCCACACCGCCAAATATCTGCTTGCCCAGCGCCAATCCGAGGCTTGGCTGGACGAGGCCAGGCTGGTGAAGGACGTGGAGGCGGAGCGGGCGCTGCGCAGGGAATACGTGCGGGCAATGGACGTGCGCATGGATTGGCACATGACCGGCGATGAAATTGAGCGCCTGGCCGACGATTTCACCGACAATATCGACCGCTATGGCTTCTTCGACGACGTGAAGCCCTGGCTGGCCCGCTGGAAGCGGCGCTATTCCCTGGGCATACTCTCCGACGCCATGCCTTCCATACTCCTGTTCATGGAGCGGTACGGCATACTGGGGCTGTTCGACGCCGCGGTGATCTCCACCCACGTGGGGGCCATCAAGCCCGACCCGCGCTTGTACGCCGCCATACTGGAGGCGCTGAGCGCCGCGCCCGCGGAATGCCTTTTTGTGGACGACCGCCCCTGCAACCTGGAGGGCGCCGTCGCCGCCGGCATGCAGGCCGTACAGATGGCCCGCTCGGAGACCCTGCCGGCACAGCTGTGGGATGGCCCAGTGGTTCACAATTTTGAAGAATTGAACGCCTATTTGGAGAAATGAGGCCTCCGCAATGGTTCCACTGCAACCGGAGTTTTTGAACAATATGCGGGAAATGCTGGGCGATGAATACCCGGCATTTTTGCGCGCGCTGAACGCGCCGCCCGCGCTGGCGCTGCGTCTGAATCCCAGGCGCGCCGGGGCGGAGGCTGCCGCGGCGGATTTCATCGACGGGCAAGTGCCCTGGGCGATTTGGGGCCGGTACCTGCGCGCAGACGCGAGTCTCAAGCCCGGCGGCTCCATCGCCCACGCGGCCGGAGCCTTTTACATGCAGGAGGCCAGCGCCATGGCCAGCGCCGCCGTGCTGGATGCCCAGCCCGGCGAGGTCATATTGGATCTGTGCGCCGCGCCGGGCGGCAAGAGCACGCAGATCGCCGCCGCGCTGGAGGGGCTGGGGCTGCTGGTGTCCAACGACCCGGAACCGGCCCGCGCGAAGACCCTGGCCGGCAATCTGGAGCGCATGGGCACTGCCAATAGTCTGGTGGTCAATGCGCTGCCGGACCGCCTCGCCGCCGCCTGGCCCGAATACTTCGACGCCGTGCTGGTGGACGCCCCCTGCTCCGGCGAGGGGATGTTCCGGCGCGACCCGGATTCCAGGGCCGAGTGGAGTCCCGCCTCACCGGAGGGCTGCGCGAAGCGGCAGGCTGAAATACTGGATCAGGCGGCCAAACTGCTGCGCCCCGGCGGCCGGTTGGTCTATTCCACCTGCACCTTCAATTCACTCGAAAATGAGGGCAGCGTCCGCGGTTTCCTGGCGCGACATCCGGATTTCTCCCCGGAGGACTTCGCGCTGCCCGTCGTCGGCGGCTCCGAGGCGGGCATGCTGCGGCTTTGGCCCCATCGTGTGCGCGGCGACGGCCACTTTGTGGCAAAGCTGCGCAAGGCCGGGGAGGCG
>JAFVBK010000246.1 GCA_017480045.1 Clostridia bacterium | reverse complement strand
TCCGCCCTCGCCGGACAAGGCAAAGGGCGCGGACAGATACGCGCCGCTGTAGGCCACGCCCGTGCCGGTCATCAGCACGGCCTGATAGCCCTGAGCGGGCAGAATCGTGCCCTCCGGGAACTGCCATTTGCGGGGATGGCCGGGATTGTCGGACAGACCCCAGCCGCCCAGGTCGATATCCGCGTCGCCGGGGTTATACACCTCCACCCAATCGTACTGGTTGCCCTCGGGCAGGGCGGCCATTTCGCTGATGATCACGCCCGGGCCACGCCGCTCGCGCTCCAGCGCGTCCGTCCGCGCGGCGGCTTCATAGGTATTCTCCATATTGGGCGTGGGTCCAAGATTCGTGACCCAGCCCTGGTCCGTCAGGGAGAGCGCCTGGCCGTCGGCCAGCTCCGGCAGCGTGACCGCCGAGACGATCGCGCCGCCCGGCTCCGCCAGATAGACGGTCTCGCCCTCGGACAGCTTGAATCCGGCATGCAGGTGATTCGCGTCCTCCGTGAGGCTTCGTCCCGAGCAATGCACGGCCAGATATCCGCCCGCGGGAAGCGTCACCTCCGGGAACTGCCACTTGTCCGGCCTGGCGGCGCTATCCGACAACCAGTAGCCGCCCAGGCTGATGCTGTGATCCGTCCGGTTGCGCACCTCGATATAATCGCCGCAAACGCCGTCCTCGTCGGGAAAAATCACGGTATTCGCGCTCATCAGCTCGCTAAGCTCGACGTCTCCGCCCTTCACCTGGGCGTTGCGCTCCGCGGCGACGCGATTGGCCGCTCCTGGCGTCGCGATCTCGCTGACCGTCCACTCTCCTCCCTCGTCGCGACACCAGGAAGCATCCGCCTCGGTGCGGGGCGCCGTCGTGCCATCCAGCAACCGCTGTGCCGCGTCAAACAGATACAACTCGCTGCCGCCGGCGGCCGGAAGGCTGAACGCCGCGTGCAGCTCGCTCGCCGTAGAGGCCTTGCCATCGGCCAGAACCAGCGCAAAACCGCCGGCCTCGAGGGTCATGTCGGGGAAGACGAACGTCTTGTTGAACTTCTCGTCCCTGGCAAGGCACACGCCCCGCAGGGACACGGCCGCGTCTCCCGCGTTCTCAATTTCGATCCAGGCAGGCGCGTCCCCCGCGGCATCCCTCAGCGTAAGCACATTGTGGTTTTGAACCTCGCTGATGCGCAGCGCGGCCAGCCCGGCAGGCGTTTCGCCGCGAAGACGCGTCCACCCGCTCCGATCCAGCAGCCAGCCGAGCGTGAGGACCAGCGCCGCGAACACCGCGGCGGCAATCAGGCGACCCGGCCGCACGCGGCGACCGGCGGATTTTTTCTTGCTCATTTCACATTTTCCTATGCGCTTGTATTTTTCAAAACAGTCGGCGTTCTGCGGCGCCAGGCCACCGGGCGCATACAAAACCCCAAATTTATCCTATCACATTCTCAAAGTCCTGTCCAGACTCTTACCCGGATAAACGCAAAAAAACCGCGCTGGAGCCGCAGTCTCGCAGCGCAGACGGGGGCTCGCATCACTTCTGGAAAACTCGAAAGGTCTCACGCCTGGGTATCGTCCTCGGACCTTGCCCCCCGGCGCCGTTGATCGTTCTCCCTGCGAAACTGGGTGGGCGTCTGTCCGGTACACGCCCTGAATGTGCGGGAGAAGTGGCTGTCTGAGGAAAGCTCAGATACTCAGCGATTCTGTGATTGATGCTCGCCATGCCTTTTTCTCCCAATTCAGGCAAGTATGTATCGATACTTCAATAAATATACCGTTGCAAATCAATCATAACATGTTATACTGGATGTGTCGATGAGAGCGCAGCTCAATTACAACCATCATTCAGAGGAGGAAGATACATGAGCATCAACATTTCGAAAATGCCGAAGCTGGGCTTTGGCCTGATGCGGCTGCCGGAGCAGGACGGCCGGATCGACCTTGAGCAAGTCTGTCAAATGGTGGACGCCTATCTGGACGCGGGCATGAACTACTTCGACACCGCCTATGTGTACCACGGCGGCAACTCGGAAAAAATCGTGAAGGAAGCGCTGGCCAAGCGCCACCCCCGGGAAAGCTTCATGCTCGCCACGAAGCTGCCCGCCTGGTGCATGAAAAGCGAAGCCGACCGGGATCGCATCTTTAACGAGCAGCTTGAGCGCTGCGGCGTGGATTACTTTGACTTCTACCTGCTGCATTCCATAGAGGACGGCGGCAACGGCGAAACCTACGAGCGGCTGAACTGCTACGAATGGGGTATGCAGAAGAAGGCGGAGGGCAGGATCCGGCACTTCGGTTTCTCCTTCCACGGCAGTCCGGAGTATCTGGAAAAGACCCTGGACGCTCATCCCGAGATCGAATTCGTGCAGATTCAGCTGAACTATGCCGATTGGGAGAATCCGGTCGTGCAGTCTGGACAGCTGTATGAAATCCTTCACCGGCGAAACATCCCCATGGTCATCATGGAACCGGTAAAGGGCGGCACACTGGCAAAGCTGACGCCTGAGCTCGAGAGCAAATTCAAAGCCGCCCGCCCAGA
Source organism: Clostridia bacterium (assembly GCA_017480045.1). Taxonomy (GTDB): domain Bacteria; phylum Bacillota; class Clostridia; order Christensenellales; family Aristaeellaceae; genus UBA2862. Next base: position 46 of record JAFVBK010000246.1, on the reverse strand, counting down.
CAGCTCCATCGCCTCCTGGGCACTGCGATTCGTGGCGTCGCTGCCC
>JAFVBK010000245.1 GCA_017480045.1 Clostridia bacterium | reverse complement strand
CTCCTAAGCGGTAGGTCAGGGGTTCGAATCCCTTTGGGTGCGCCAAAACCGGGATAAGCGGGCCTCTTTGCGCAGCAAAAGGGTTCGGCCGAAGGCCGCGGCGCGCGAAGCGCGACGCCATGCCTTTGGGTGCGAGCCGCAGGCGGAAGAGGGCGCATCCAAAGGAAGGCGAAGGAGACCTTACCGACGGGGGTTTTGGCGCACCCAAACCGGGATAAGCGGGCCTCTTTGCGCATTCGCGCGCTGAATTATGGCATAAATATGCGCCCGTCGAAACCCCGCGTTAAATGTATATTTTCATCTCTTCCTTAACCTGTTTATGCAAGTCTGAAAGGGGCAAAAAGTGGTATAATAATTATAAGAAGAAAAATATTTCAGAGCCGCCCTTTCCGGCGGTGGGAAAGGCCATATCATGCAGAGAGAAAATCATTACGACGAGAGCCAGATACAGGTGCTGGAGGGACTGGAGGCAGTGCGCCGCCGTCCGGGCATGTACATCGGTTCCACCGATGAGCGCGGTCTGCACCATCTGGTGTATGAAATCGTGGACAACGCCATCGACGAGGCGCTGGCCGGCTTCTGCGATAACATCGAAGTGACGCTGTGCAAGGACGGGTCCGTGACCGTGAAGGACAACGGCCGCGGCTTCCCCGTGGGCATCCATCCCAAGATGGGCCGACCGGCGGTGGAGGTGTGCCTGACGGTGCTGCACGCCGGCGGCAAGTTCGGCGGCGAGGGCTATAAGGTGTCCGGCGGCCTGCACGGCGTGGGCGCGTCCGTGGTCAATGGACTCAGCAGCCATTTGCAGGTGAACGTCTATCAGGACGGCAAGGTCTACCAGCAGGAGTATGAGCGCGGCAAAATTCTCTATGACCTGAAGGTCGTGGGGGAGACCGACCGCACCGGAACCACCATCCGCTTCTGGCCGGACGTCAAGACCGGTGAGGACCCGGAGCCCGGCATCTTTGAGACCGGCGATTTCGACTTCGATACCCTCAAGACCCGCTTCCGCGAGATGGCGTTTTTGAACGCCGGCATCCGCATCGAGCTGACCGACGATCGCGGCGAGGAGCCTCGCACGGAGGTGTTCCACTATGAGGGCGGCATCGTGTCCTTCGTGGAATACCTGAACCGCCATAAGACGCCGCTGTTTGCCCCGCCGGTGTATATCTCCGGACTGAAGAACGGCTCCACAGTGGAGGTGGCGCTGCAGTGGAATGACAGCTTCAACGAGAGCGTGTTTTCCTTCGCCAACAACATCCACACGCCGGAGGGCGGCACGCACCTGGCGGGCTTCCGCAATGCGCTGACCCGCGTGATCAACGATTATGCCCGCAAGAACGGCATGCTCAAGGCCAACGATGCCAACCTGACCGGAGACGACGTGCGCGAGGGTCTGACCGCCATCGTGTCCGTCAAGCTGGTGGAGCCCCAGTTTGAGGGCCAGACCAAGACCAAGCTGGGCAACAGCGAGATTCGCCCGCTGGTGGATTCCATGGTCAGCGAAAAGATGGCGACTTATCTGGAGGAAAACCCCGGCTCCGCCCGCGCGGTGCTGGATAAGTGCCTCTCCGCCGCCCGCGCTCGCGAGGCTGCTCGCAAGGCCCGCGACCTGACCCGCCGCAAGACCGCGCTGGAGAGCGCGGCGCTGCCTGGCAAGCTGGCGGACTGTTCTGAGCGCGACCCGGCCAAGTGCGAGATTTTCATCGTCGAGGGCGACAGCGCCGGCGGCAGCGCCAAGCAGGGCCGCGACAGGCACTTCCAGGCCATTCTGCCCCTGCGCGGCAAAATTTTGAACGTGGAGAAGACCCGCATCGACCGCGCGCTGGGCAATGCCGAGATCAAGGCCATGATTACCGCCTTCGGCGCGGGCTTCGGCAAGGAGTTCGATCCTTCCAAGCTGCGCTATCACCGCATCGTCTGCATGACCGATGCCGACGTGGACGGCAACCATATCCGCATCCTGCTGCTCACGTTCTTCTATCGGTTTATGCCGAAGCTGATCGAGGACGGCTACGTCTACGCCGCTCAGCCGCCGCTGTACAAGGTGACCCGCGGCAAGCAGGAGCAGTACGTCTATTCCGATTCCCAGCTGCAAAAGCTGCTGGACGAGATGGGTCGCGACGCCAAGCCCGAAATCCAGCGCTACAAGGGCCTTGGCGAGATGAGCTATCAGCAGCTCTGGGACACCACCATGAACCCCGAAACCCGCAGTATGTACCGCGTGGAGATGAAGGACGCCATCGCCGCCGACGAGCTGTTCACCCTGCTCATGGGCGACCAGGTGGAGCCGAGAAGGGAGTTCATCGAGCAGAACGCCAAGCTGGTGGCGGATCTCGACATATAGTCTAGGGAATAGGGATTAGAAATAGTGAAAGTCGAAGCCGGATATGGCAGAGTGAATAATTATCGCGAGTCGATTGCATGGAAACGATCTATGGAATTGGTCGTTGAAACACACTCTAGGTCATAAAGTCGGAAGAATGTTGAACGTGCTTATTGCAAAACTGGGAGAATGAAGGTCTGAGGCTGAGAGGAGCAGGGATATATAGTATTTTAACTATTTCTGATCCCTAATCCCCAGTCACTGATCCCTCTTTTCCGAGCACCTCTTTCAGAAATGGAGGCATAACTCTTGGCTGACGAATTCAATATTGGCAAGCTTACGCCCCTCAACATCGAGGACGAACTTAAAAAATCGTTCATTTCCTACGCCATGGCCGTCATCGTGACGCGCGCCCTGCCGGACGTGCGGGACGGCCTGAAGCCGGTGCATCGGCGCATCCTGTACTCGATGAACGAGATGGGCATCACTCCGGACAAGCCCTACAGGAAGTCCGCGCGCATCGTGGGCGACGTGCTCGGTAAATACCATCCCCACGGCGACAGCAGCGTCTACGACGCCATGGTGCGCCTGGCCCAGGATTTCTCCATCCGCTATACGCTGGTGGAGGGCCAGGGCAACTTTGGTTCCGTGGACGGCGACGGCGCGGCCGCCATGCGTTACACTGAGGCGCGGCTCTCGAAGCTCAGCATGGAGATGGTGCGCGACATCGACAAGGAGACCGTCGATTTCTACCCGAACTTCGACGAAACCCTGATGCAGCCCGCCGTCATGCCCAGCCGGTTTCCGAACCTGCTGGTGAACGGCTCCAGCGGCATCGCGGTGGGCATGGCCACGAACATTCCGCCCCACAACCTGGGCGAGGTGATCGACGCCTGCGTGCACATGATCGACAACCCGGATTGCACCGTGGACGACCTGATGCAGTTCGTGAAGGGCCCGGATTTCCCCACCGGCGGCGTGATCTTGGGCAAGCGCGGCATCTACGACGCCTACCACGAGGGCCGGGGCCGCATCATCGTGCGGGCCAAGAGCGAAATCGAGGAAATGGGCCAGGGCCGCCAGCGCATCGTCGTCACCGAGATTCCCTACATGGTCAACAAGGCCAAGCTGATCGAGAAGATCGCCGAGATGGTGCACGAAAAGACCGTGGAGGGCATCAGCGATATCCGCGACGAATCCGACCGTCAGGGCATGCGCATCGTCATCGAGCTGAAGCGCGACGTGAACGCCAACGTGGTGTTGAACACGCTGTACAAGCACACCCAGCTCCAGGACACCTTCGGCGCCATCATGCTGGCGCTGGTGGACGGCACGCCTCGCATTCTGAGCCTCAGGCAGATGATCCACCACTATCTGGAGCACCAGGAGGACGTGATTCGCCGCCGCACCCAGTACGACCTGAACAAGGCCGAGGCTCGCAGCCACATTTTAGAGGGCCTGATCATCGCGCTGGACAACATCGACGAGGTCATCGCGCTGATCAGGGGCAGCCGCACCGGCCAGGAGGCCAAGGATGGCTTGATGAGCCGCTTCGGCCTCTCCGAGCGCCAGGCCCAGGCGATACTGGACATGCGGCTCCAGCGCCTGACCGGCTTGGAGCGCGACAAGATCGAGGCCGAGTACGCGGAGCTGCAAAAGCTGATCGCCTACTACAAGGAAGTCCTGGCCAACGAGAGCATGGTGCTGGGCATCATCAAGGACGAGATCCTGGAGATCAAGCGCAAGTACGCCGACGAGCGCCGCACGGAGATTTCCGCGCTGGACGGCGAGATCGACATGCTGGATTTGATTGCCGAGGAGGATATGGTGGTCACGCTGACCCACTACGGCTATGTGAAGCGCCTGCCCAAGGCCACCTATCGCGCCCAGAAGCGCGGCGGCAAGGGCGTCGTGGGCGCCACTACCCGCGAGGAGGACTTCGTGGAGCAGATGTATGTGGTCAACACCCACGACACGCTGATGTTCTTCACCAACCGCGGGCGCGTGTACCAGCTGAACTGCTACCAGATTCCGGAGGCCGGGCGCACCGCCAGGGGCACCGCCATCGTGAATCTGCTGCAGCTGGATCCTGGCGAGAAGGTGAAGGCGCTGCTGCCAGTGCCGGCGGAAAAAGTGGCGGGCCACTACCTGATCATGGCGACGAAGAACGGCGTCATCAAGCGCACGGAGCTCTCCGAGTTCACGAATCTGCGCAAATCCGGCCTGATCGCGCTGGTGCTGCGGGAGGACGACGAGCTGATCGGCGTGGCGTTGACCGACGGCAGCTACGAGCTGCTGCTGGGCACTCGCGACGGCATGGCCATTCGCTTCCCGGAGACCGATATGCGGCCCATCGGCCGCGCGGCCATGGGCGTGAAGTCCATCGAGCTGAACAAGGGCGACGCCGTGGTGGATATGTGCCCCGTCTTTGAGGGCATGAAGGTGCTTTCCATCACTGAAAACGGCTACGGCAAGCTCACCGAGATCGACGAGTATCGCGTGCAGAGCCGCGGCGGCAAGGGCATCAAGGCCATGAACCTGACGGCCAAGACCGGCCGGCTCACCTGTCAGCTGCTGGCGGACGAGGCCGAGGACATCCTGCTGATCACCGATGACGGCACCATCATCCGCACGCCGGTCAGCTCCATCTCCACGCTGAGCCGCAACACCCAGGGCGTGCGCCTGATGCGTGTCGCGGAGGACAGCAAGGTGGTGTGCGTGGCCCGCGCCGAGGCCGAGGAGGAAGAGGCGGAGGATGGCGAGGATATCGTCAAAGCGCCGGAAAACGACGACGAGATTTAAATAAGTGTAGCTGCATGAGCATCCGTGGGGGCGGCGGTATTGCCGACGCCCCTACATTAACAAATAGCTTCTCGACCGCGTTGATGAGGGACGAGAAGCTATTTGTTTATCCTTGGGTTGTTTGTTCTGCCTAAAAGATAGTCGACGGAAACATTATATATATCTCCAAGTTGTATCAGTATATCCGTTGGAATGTCACGATAGCCCTGCTCATAACGGAAATACTGCGGCTGTTTCATCATCAATTTTTCCGCTATTTCTCTTTGCGTCAAATCATGATCTTCACGCATTTCACGAATTCGCCGGTAATACGCCATCGTCCATACTCCCCTAAATAACCGTTTGGATATATTGACAATAACGCTTATATGCGATATAATCGACATATAATAACCATACGGTTATAATAAGCGAATGTAGATAGGAAAGATGGAGGGAAGAATATGAAGAGATACGTTGCTTGTTTTTTGGCAGTGGCGCTGCTTATTGCCATGATGGTCGGACTGACGGCATGCTCCTCAGATGATTCGTATCGCCAGACTTTGAACAGCGGTATTGAAAAATACCAAAGGGGAGAGGCGATGACCAAAGAAGAATATAATGCTGTCAAGGGGTTTAATGATTGGAGAGCAAAACAGGGAGAAAAGACCTACGATGCCTGGGGTAATTAGCTAAAACGCGGCAATCAGAGGACGTATCGGCCGCAAGAAATATAATACTATTCCAGAATATAATGCGAGATATTTAAATTCGAGAATGGTATTATAACTGGAATAGCGCGGCATACCGACAGTACAAACGCGCCACGCAAGTGAAAATGAATTCACTTGCGT
>JAFVBK010000244.1 GCA_017480045.1 Clostridia bacterium | reverse complement strand
CGGCCTCCGCGTAGGACGGCGGGACATTCTCATGGATGGAATTGGCGGCCTCGTCCAGCGCGAACGGGAACTGGCCATAGGCTTCGGAAATCCGCCACAGGTCAAAATACAGACTTGTGATATCCAGGTAATTGGCATCGCCGCGATACGGCAATGAATAGACGGGACCGTCGATGCCGTCAAACAGGCCTTCGCTGAAATAATAGCTGTCCCAGGGGAAATTCAGCCGATCATACGCGCCGTTGTCCGGGGCTTCGTCGGGCATTCCCCACCAGCCACCGATATAGCTACAGGTGAGAAACAGCATAGCCATCGCGTCAAAGCGGCGCAGAGGCTGCTCAAAAGCGCGAAGCCCGGCATATTTGCCCTGCCACTCGGAGACCCTGTCTGGCGCGGCGACCCGCACCAGCGCGTCCATCAGCGACATCATCTCCGCGCCGGTGACAAACGGCTGCGCGGCGTTTTCCAGCGGGAAGCCATAGCCCGCGGCGTCGTACAGCTCCCGCACAAACCCGCCCGTGTCGCCGGCCAGCTGACGGCTGTAGCCGTGGTCCACAGCCCACAGATAGGCATAGGAGCCCGCCTGCGCGTGGAGCTTCTCCAGCGGGTTGCCGTCGAGGGCGTCGTCGGCGATGAATTCCAGCGTTCGCGGCAGAGTGACCTCTCGCAGGCCGCCGTAGGCGATGGCTCTGGAGAGGAGCTCCGTCGCGCCTTCGGGGATGACGAGGGCCTCCGCCGATTCCAACCCGTAGAGCGCCTCCTCGTCGACGATGTCAATGCCGCCCGGCAGTATGAGCGTTTCTCCGGCCTCCGCCGTCGCGCTGAGCCATGTGGCCGGCAGCGCGCAGATCAGTAACAGGCACAACCATTTGATGTGTTGCATACGCGTCGCTCCTTTTGAATTTGTTCGTTTTGATATCATCGCGCGTCGTGCCGCGCCGCCAGCGCCCGGCGGTTCGGCATGACGATCCTTTTCTATAGGGTCCCTCTATTGTATCAGGGCTTTTAAATCCTCGATCAGCCTGTCCACGTCCGTTTCCCGCGTGGCCCAGCTGGTGCAGAACCGCACGGCGGTGCGCTGGGCGTCGACCTGCTTGATGGTGGCGTAGCTGTATTTTTGACCGAGCATTGACAGCACCACATTGGGCAGTATGGGAAACTGCTGGTTCGTGGGGCTGTCGACCAGGAAGGGCACGTTCAGCGCCCGCAGCGCGGCCTTTAGCTTCATTGCCAGGGCGATGGCATGCTCGGACAGCTCCATATACAGTCCGTCCTTCAGAATTTCCTCAAACTGTATGCCCAGCAGACGCCCCTTGGCCAGCATGCCGCCCTTCTGTTTGATGCTATATCGGAAATTGCGCTTGAGCGCGGCATTCTGAATCACCAGCGCTTCGCCGAAGAGCAGCCCCTGCTTGGTGCCGCCGATATAGAACACGTCGCAGACGCCGGCGATGAAGGGCAGATCCAGCGTGTTTTCCGGAGAGGCCAGCCCGTAGCCGAGCCGCGCGCCGTCCAGGAACAGCAGAAGGCTCCAGCGGTCGCACACCGCCCGCAGCGCGTTCAGCTCGTCCCGGCTGTAGAGCGTGCCCACCTCAGTGGGGTTGGAGATGTATACTGCCGCGGGCATGACCATGTGCTCGTGAGATTCATCGGCAAAGTGTTCCCGACAATACTCGGAAACCTGGCCCGCGTCCAGCTTGCCGTCGCGGCCCGGCAGGGCGATGACCTTATGCCCGCTGGCTTCGATGGCTCCGGTCTCATGCACGGCGATGTGGCCGGTGTCTGCGCTGATCACGCCCTGGTAGGGCAGCAGCGCCGCGGAGAGTACGGTGGCGTTGGTCTGGGTGCCGCCCACAAGGAAATGCACGTCGGCGTCCGGCGCGTCGCACAGGGCGCGAATGATGTCGCGGGCGCGCTCGCAGAACCGGTCCTCGCCGTAGCCGGGCGTCTGCGCCATGTTGGTCTCCATCAGGCGCTCCAGAATTCTGGGGTGCGCCCCCTCCAGGTAGTCGCTGTTGAAGCGTATCATCTATCCGTTCCTTTCAACGCGTCATAAAGCGCGTCCAGCTGTGTTTCATTGAATAGGGCCAGGCCAGCCTCTTCCAGGGCCGTGGCGGCGACGCCTTGCCCTGGGATCGTCCTGCCGCTGAAGCTGCCGTCATAGATTTCGAGGTTGCCGCAGGAGGGGCTGCGCGCTTTGAGCAGCGCGTATTCCGCGCCGAACAGCTGAGCGAGCTTCAGCGCCTGCACCGAGCCCCGCTCAAAGGCGTCGGTCACGTCCGCGCCCTCGCGATTGAACACGCGCGCGCCCCGGCGCTCCGAGGGCATTCTTGGGGTCGGCAGACCGCCCAGCTGCTCTGGACAGAACGGAATCAGTTCCGCCCGCTCCAGCAGCGCTTCAAGGCTCGCGACGGACTTTGCCCCGCCGTCATACCGACAGGCGATGCCCAGCAGGCAGGCGCTGACCAGCACCTTTGGTTTGCGTTTCATGGGAAGCCTCCCGCATAATATGATGATGACTATAGTTTACCATGGTTTTGCGTGAATGTAAATCAGAAATCACTTTAAAAAACGCCCCGTTGGTGCTATAATGGGCCGAACGAATGGCCCGCCGTAGACTTGCTCCGGCGTTGAGGGGGAGGCATATACCTATGGAGACGTTTCGCCGCGCGACGCCGGAAGATTTAACGGATATCATGCGCGTGATTCACGAGGCGCAGGCCTTTATGCGCACGCTTGACATCGATCAATGGCAGGACGGCTACCCGGAGCCGGAAACGCTGCTGGGGGATATCGAGATCGGACAGCTGTATGTGTTCGCTGACGGAAAGCGCGTGCACGCCGTTGCGGCGCTGTCGCTGCTGCCGGAGCCGGTATACGGCGACATCGAGGGAGCCTGGATCACCGGCGAGGGCGCGAAATACCTGACCGTCCATCGCATGGCCGTCGACAATGCCAGTCGGGGCGGCGGTCTGGCCGGCCGCATGCTGGCGGAGGCGCGGCGCGTTGCCGAGGTAAACGACTGCGCGAGCATCCGCGTGGATACCCACACGGGCAATCTGGCCATGCGCCGCTTCCTGGAAAAGAACGGCTTTGCGCATTGCGGCGTGGTCTACTATTATGTGAAGAAGGGCGATCCGGCGCGCGTGGCCTACGAGAAGGTTTTGTAATGTTATAATAAAAATTCTTTTGTTAAAAAGAATAATTTTGGGTAAAAAATGTGTTGACAAACGCGGCCTTGCATGGTATTATATAGCCAGAGAGAGGGAGAACACAAAACCTCTTAGGAGATAGCAGATCTCCAATAAAACGAACGGGAGGCGATGCCATTGTACTATAGCGAAGCACAGTCCAAGGCCTGCATTTCCCGAAGGATTAAGAAATGACAATTCATCGGGACCGGATTTCCAAGTGAAGCGATAAGGTCATCATGTGAAGCGGAAATGATTGCTCACGGGAAATGCAGGCGCCCATTGATACTCCGGAGGGAGTTTCAAATAGAAAAACTCAATAGCATTCGGAGAATTCCCGCCGGCAGCAGATGTCGGCGGGTTCCTTGTTGGATGTCGGCGCGACCTCGCGGAAGCCGCGGGACTTCGCCGGAAATCGCTGCGAACGGGCGCGATTGGTCGACCGGCGAAAGGCCTCCGGTCCGGCGGGCGGCACCACCGGCGCTTCAGGCGGCGAATGTGGCGCGATTCGCGCGGAATTCGAACGTTTCTTGGCATCCGCTGGACTTTTGACCGCCGACGAATTATAATGCAATTGTGAACAAAACGGCGCTGCGTGCCGTCAAAGGAATGGATACATCAGATATTGCGCGAAGGGAGCGATCCATGTGAATATCCGGCGAATGCTGGCCGCGCTGCTCATTGCGGCGCTGCTGTTGACGGCGGTGGCGCTGGCGGAGGACGAGTTTGGCTTTGATTTCGACGACGAGGGCTATACCGGCACATGGGTGGACATCCCGGCGCTGGGCGTTGAATTCTGCCTGCCCGACGGCTGGACGCAGACGGAGGCGGGGGAGGACGCCGCCTTTGCCGCGGCGAAGGATGACGGCGGCGCGGCGCTCGCGGTGCGCGTCGAGGCGGAGAATGTCGAGGATGTCCTCGACTGGGCCGAGGCCAATCTGTCGAACTATGGCATCGATACGGCGGGCTTTTTCGACACGCTGTACGTCGAAAGCGACGACGCCATATCCATCTATCGCCTGAACTACGAGGATCAGCTGATGGCCTTTGGCTTTGCCCGCGAATCCGCGGCGGCGCTGAGCCTGGAATTCGCGCTGGAGATCGTCGAAAGCGTCAGCGAGGGCTGGTATGACGATTACGAGCTGTACGGCGGGGAAGATGGGGCGGACGCGCTGGCGGATATTCAGGCGCTGGAGAATGCCGGCGATTGAGCGCGCCGCGGCGGTGGAAACAGGGTGGCAATCGTCCTAACAGGACATTAATGGAAAAAAAGCGACTTCAGGGTATTGACAAACCCGGCGATTTGTTGTATTATATTTCATGTCGCCGCGAGAAACGCGGCATGAGGAACAATATGGGAGCATAGCTCAGCTGGGAGAGCATTTGCCTTACAAGCAAAGGGTCACAGGTTCGAGCCCTGTTGTTCCCACCATCATGGTGCGGTAGTTCAGTTGGTTAGAATGCCAGCCTGTCACGCTGGAGGTCGAGGGTTCGAGCCCCTTCCGCATCGCCATTCGCCCAGGTAGCTCAGTCGGTAGAGCAGTAGACTGAAAATCTACGTGTCGATGGTTCGATTCCGTCCCTGGGCACCATTTGCGGTAGTAGCTCAGTTGGTAGAGCGCCACCTTGCCAAGGTGGAGGTCGCGAGTCCGAGTCTCGTCTACCGCTCCATTTTTTACGGCGAACGCATATGCGTGCGCCGCAATGTGGTGCCATAGCCAAGTGGTAAGGCAAAGGTCTGCAAAACCTTCATTCCCCGGTCCGAATCCGGGTGGCACCTCCACGTTATGACGACACAATGGAGTCATTGTGCCGTGTAGAAAACCCCTGATTTATCGGGGGTTTTCTTCTATCCTTGCACCAATCGGCTCTAGAATCAGAGCTTCACATCGCTTTCATCACGCTTATTCTTAGTATTTCACACTTGACAAGTGGGAGAAAAACTGGTGCATTGAGCAAAATAAGGGAAATGCTTTTTGGCGTGTAGATGGACGGCAAATTCCGCTTCCGCGTAGCTATTCAGGAACAAAAAAGCGACCAATCATTTTCGTAATGAGAGGTCACTCTCAAATAACAATAGTTCTCATAGAATTTACTTTTCCAGTCTCACCTTCTCGCCATTTGTAAAGCTATATTCAAGTGCATAGGCTCCGTTCTTGACTTTGGACACTCGGATTTCTTCTACCGTAGCGGTAAACAGATCATCCGAGAATTCTACGGTTTCAGACGTAAGACCAATAGTAGCTTCGATAAACCGGCGGTACCTCTCTTTTCTGGCGGTATTGGCGAGAATTGCAGCACCAGCTTCTTCCAAAGCCTCTTTCCGATTCTATATCTTTTCCATCACCTGAGTATGCCTTTTCTGGAACTCCTCAGAATCCGCCCATCGTCTCGATCCGCAGAATTCCTGCCGGAATTCCTCGAGCGCGGTTTCGAGGGCTTTCTTCGCCGCTTGGCGGGCATTTTCCAGCTCCCCGGTCCGCTTGGCCTCCGCCTCCGGATCGAGGCCGTGTGCGCCCTCTGTGGCCGCGACACGGGCCAGAACCTTCCCCAGCGCCTCGGTAAAGTAAGCCTTTAGGCTATCCTCAGGAATGATTGGCGTTTCGCAGGTATGGTTCTTATCTTTGTATCGATGGTTGCAATACCATACCTGCTTCTGTCGTTGTATTTTATGCCCAAAGAATCCGCCGCAGTCAGCGCAGATAATCTTTGTCGTAAACGGACTGTTGTTGCTAAGTTTACGCTGGTTCCTACTTCGCTTCTTCAGTTCCTCCTGTGCCAGATCGAACACTTCCGGTTCTATAATTGCGGGATGATGGTTATGAACGTAATATTGTTTCCTCTCGCCCTCATTCTTTTTAGCTTTCTTGGTTAGAAAATCAACCACGAAAGTTTTCTGTAAGCAAGCATCGCCTTTATACTTTTCGTTCGACAAGATACTCCTAATCGTAGAAACTGACCATTTATCTTTCCCGCCAGGGGTCCTGGCCCCTCTTTTTGTCAGGATATCAGCGATATTGTTTATCGTTTTTCCGTTTAGGAACAAATCGTATATCTCTCGGACGATAGCCGCTTCCTCCGGCACGATTTCCAGATTCCCGTCCTTACCTTTCTTGTAGCCAAGGAATTTACTATAAGGAACATGGACTTTTCCATCCTGCATACTTTTCTGTTTTCCCCAGCGAACGTTCTCGGATATGCTTCGGCTCTCTTCCTGCGCCATCGAGCAGAATACGGTAAACATCATCTCCGCTTTCGCGTCGAATGAACTTATATGCTCTTTTTCGAACCGTACTTCAACACCGTGTTCCTTTAACTCCCTCGTTGCGACCAGGGTGTCCACGGTATTGCGCGAGAATCGGGAAATCGACTTCGTCAGAATCAGATCAATCTTCCCAGCAAGAGCATCCTCCATCATTTTATTGAACCCGTTCCTGCGTTTTCTACTCGTACCGCTAATCCCTTCGTCTGCGTAAACTCCTGCGAACTCCCAATCGGGGTTGCTGAGAATATGTTGGGTATAGAAGCTGACTTGAGCTTCATAACTGTTCTGCTGTTCGTCCTGTTCTGTCGAGACGCGAGCATAGGCCGCGACCCGTACCCTCTT
>JAFVBK010000243.1 GCA_017480045.1 Clostridia bacterium | reverse complement strand
CCGAAAAGCGCCTGCTGGCGGACGGCCAGCGGGAGGCGGTGCGGCCGTCGAGGCTGGCCCGCTTCCTGGAGAGCGACGTGGGGCTGCGGCTGCGCGCCGCGCGGGACGTTCGACGGGAGTGGCCCTTCAACGTGCGGCTGGAGGCGGCGGACGCGCTGACGCCCGAAGAGGCCGGGCGCTTCGGCGGGGGAGAGCTGCTGGTGCAGGGCACCATCGACTGCTGCTTTATTGAGGACGGCCAGTGGGTGCTGCTGGACTACAAGACCGACCGCACCGACGACATGGACGCCCTCCGCGCCCACTACGAAAAGCAGCTGAAGGTCTACGCCCTGGCGCTGGAGCGCATCACCGGCATGAGGGTGAAGCAGCGCCTGCTGTGCCTGCTGGGCAGCGGAGGGACGCTGGAGGTGTAGCGTCGCGCGTCAATGCGGGGCGGAGCGCATCAATACAGGGGCGCCGTTGCAGTGGAAAACCCACCGCAACGGCGCCCCTACAGTTTTTTTGACTTATCTAACCCCTATTGCACAGATGTTCCATCGCCCGCTTGTATCCCTCGAATCCCAGTCCGATGAAGTGGGCCTCGCAGGCCATGCCGGCATAGGAGAGGTGCCGGAAGGGCTCGCGGGCGTTCACGTCGGAGAGGTGCACCTCCGCCGCGGGCAGCTGCACGGCCTTCAGCGCGTCCAGTATCGCCACGGAGGTATGGGTGTAGGCGGCGGGGTTGATGACGATGCCCTGAGTGCCGTCAAAGTAGGCCTGCTGGATGCGATCGACAATCGCTCCCTCGTGGTTGGACTGATAGAGCTCCACCTCCGCGCCCAGCTTCGCGGCCTCTTCCCGGATGTAGCGGCACAGGGCATCGTAGTCCCGGTCGCCGTAGATATGCTTTTCCCGAATGCCCAGCATGTTCAAATTCGGGCCGTTAATGACCAGCAGCTTCATGGTATGCCTCCTTTGCCGCCTGAACCGCGGCTTGCGGGTCGGCGTTGTTGTCGATGGCCGCGTCCGCGGCGGCGCGATACTTTGGCTCCCGCGCGGCCCACATCCCCTTGAGCGCCTCCTGGGAGGTGGAGAGGGGCCGTCCGTCCATGCTCAGCGCGTCCAGCGCCCGTTCCAGCAGCAGCACCACGCCGTTCTGGCGCATGGCTTGCACGTTGTCCGCCCGCAGCACCGCGCCGCCGCCGGTGGCGACGACCTGCCCCTTTTCCTTGCACAGGTCGGCCACCACTCGCGATTCCAGCGCCCGGAAGGCCGTTTCGCCGTCCTGGGCGAAGATATCGGGGATGGACTTGCCCGCGCGGCGCACGATCTCGGCGTCGCAGTCCACAAAGGGCCTGTTCAGCTGCTCTGCCAGCGCCCTTCCGATGGTGCTCTTGCCGCTGCCGGGCATGCCGACGAGGATTAGATTCAGGGCTTCGCTCCGGAGCAGGCCGTAGATGCGCTCCGTCTCCGATTCCGGGATCTCCCGCCCGGTGAACAGTGTCGCCGCCTCCCGCGCTTGGCCCACCAGCATGTAGAGCCCGCCCGCGCAGGGTAGTCCCCGCGCCTCGGCGTCCAGGATCAGGGCGGTCTTGTCGGGGTTGTAGATCACGTCCAGCACGCCGGTGAGGTTCGGGAGATGGGAGATATCTACTGCGCGCTCACCGTTGTTCGGGTACATGCCCACCGGCGTGGTGTTGACGAGCACCTCGCAGTCGGCGTGATCCCGGTAGAGGGCGTTGTAGTCCACCGGCCCCTTGCGGGACACGACCACGATCTCCCGCGCGCCGAGCTGCTCGCAGGCGGCGCGGGCCGTGAGGGACGTGCCGCCGCTGCCGAGGACGACGGCCTTTTTGCCCTCGAAGGCGACGCCCGCGCGGTGGGCGAGGGCGATGAAGCCGCCGATGTCGGTGTTGTGGCCGTAGAGGCTGCCGTCCGGGCGGACGACGACGGTGTTGACGCTGCCCACCGCGCGGGCGGTGTCGGACAGCGCGTCGCACAGCTCAAGCGCCAGCTTCTTGTAGGGAATGGTGACGTTCAGCCCCTTGAAGTCCCGGCGGCGCATCAGCTCGGTGAATTCGGCCTCGGTGCGCTCGTACAGCCGGTAGTCGTAATCGCCCAGCTGGGCGTGGATGGGCACGGAATAGCTGTGGCCCAGCTTCGCGCCGATCAAGCCGAAATCCATGATGACCTCCTTCGCCTTCGATCGTTCCTTCGCCACATTAATATTCGTCGTAGCAGCCCAGGAAGGTGAAGTGCTCGCAGTGGGATTCCAGCTCGCCCAGCAGGCGCACCACGTCCGGATCGGCCACGGAGGCGGCCATGTCGAAGAAGAAGCGGAACTCGAATTCGCGGCCCGGCAGCGGACGGCTCTCCAGCTTCAAAAGGTTCACGCCCGCGATGGACAGCCGGGAAACCACGGCGTTCAGCGCGCCGGGCTCGTGGGCCAGATTCAGCATCAGCGAGATCTTCCGCGCCTGAGGATAGACCTCCAGCTTCCGGGAGATGCAGATAAAGCGGGTGAAGTTGTTCGTCTGATTGCTCACGTCGTCGTTCACGATGGCCAGACCGTAGAGCTCCGCGCAGGCGCGGGAGGCGATCACGGCGATGTCGTCGCGCTCGCTGTTCGCCACGAATTCGGCGGCAACGGCGGTGTTTTCCATCACGGTGGTCTTGATCTCCGGGTGGGCAGCCAGGAAGTGGGAGCACTGGCGCAGGGCCTGCTCGTGGGACACGATCTCGGTGATCGGCGTCGCGGAGGCGCCGTTTTTGCGCATCAGTCGGTGATCGATGCGCAGCTTGTGCGCGCCGACGATGTAAAAGTGGTGCTTCTCCATCAGGTCGTAGACCTGGGTGACCGAGCCGGCGGTGCTGTTGTCGATGGGGAGTATGCCGTACTGGCACATGCCCTTCTCCACGGCGCTGAACACGCCGTCGAAGCTGTCGAAGTAGAGGATGTCGGGATAGGGAAACAGCCGCTCGCAGGCCTGCTGAGCGTAAGCGCCCTCGGTGCCCTGACAGGCCACCAGCGCGTGCTCCGGCAGGCGCTTGCCCGTGGTCTCCTCCAGGGCGCGGGCGATCTTCGTGGCCAGCGGGCTCTTCTGCTTCCACACCGCGGACTGGTAGCTGCGGCTGAGATCGAAGATGTGGCTGTACAGCGCCCGCACATAGGGGGCGTAGGTATCGCCCGCCGCGGCGGTCAGCCGGTTCACGACGCTGCGCTCGCGGGCGTGGTCGCGGATGGGCTGGCCGATCTGCTGCTTGGCCTCGGCAACCTCTCTCGCGCAGTCCATGCGCTTCATGAACAGCTGTACCAGCTCGTCGTCAAGGGCGTCGATGTTGTTGCGGATTTCGTTGAGTTCCATAGGATTACCTCCTTGAAGTCGTGACCGTTTTATATTATTAGCCCTCCAATATCATATCCAATATCACGCACGCCACCGCGGCTTCCACCACCGGCACGGCGCGGGGCACGACGCAGGGATCGTGGCGGCCCCTGACGGCCAGCTCGGCATTTTCGCCCCTGCTCAGCGATACGGAGCGCTGCTCGCGCGCGATGGAGGGCGTGGGCTTGAGGGCCGCGCGAACCACCAGCGGCATGCCCGTGGTGATGCCGCCCAGCGCGCCGCCGTGGTTGTTGCCTGCGGTGATCACCGCGCCGCCTTCCATGCGGAAGGGGTCGTTGTGGGCGCTGCCCCGCATCCCGGCGGCGGCGAAGCCCGCGCCGAATTCCACGCCCTTTACGGCGGGGACGCCAAACAGCGCCCGCGCCACGCGGTTTTCCATGCCGTCAAACATTCCGTCGCCCAGCCCGGCGGGGATGCCGGTGGCAAAGCACTCCACCACGCCGCCCACGGAGTCTCCCTCGGCCTTGGCGGCGAGGATGGCTTCGGCCATGCGCCGCGCGGCGTCGGCGTCCACGCAGTCGATGCCGCTCGACGACAATATGGCGTCCAGGGCCGGATCGGCGAAATCCATGGGCGCGTCCTCGATGTCCGCGATGCGCTTCACGCGGGCGCGAACGCGGATGCCCCGCTCCGCCAGCAGCTGCTTCGCCAGCGCGCCGGCGAAGCACAGCGGCGCGGTCAGCCGGGCGGAGAACTGCCCGCCGCCCCGGATGTCGTTGTGACCGTTGAACTTCACCGCGGCGGGATAGTCCGAGTGGCCCGGCCGGGGCACGTCCCGCAGCGCGGCGTAGTCCTGGCTGCGTGTGTTGGTGTTTTCGATGACGGCGGCGAGCGGCGCGCCGCAGGTCTCGCCCCGCTCGTTCAGCCCGGAGATGATCTTCGGGATGTCAGCCTCCTTGCGGGGGGTGGAGAGGCTGCTGTTGCCGGGGGCCCGCCGCGCCATGAACGCGGCGATGGCCTCCATGTCCGGCGCGACGCCCGCGGGGATGCCCTCGATTACCGCGCCGATGGCGGGGGAGTGGCTCTGCCCGAAGATCGTCACGCGGTATTTATTGCCCAGGGTGTTCGACATGGACCCGACCTCCCAGTTCAGTAAAATCCCGGAAGAAATCCGGGTAGGATTTCTCTACGGCTTCCGCGCTGAGGATGCGCACCGGCCTGTCCGCGAACGCGGCGGCGACGGCCGCGGCCATCACGATGCGGTGGTCGTTCGCGCCGTCCACCGTCCGGGTGTCCGCTTCGCACGGCGTGGGCGGTCCGCCCTCGATGTTCAGCCCGTCGGGCGTGACCTCGCAGCGGTGTCCCAGCGCCGCGAGCATGGCCCGCACGGTCTCCAGCCGGTCGCTCTCCTTCAGCCGCAGCCTCGCCGCGCCGGTGATGTGGGTTTTCTGCGGCAGATTTGCCGCCGCAACCGCCAGCGCGGGCACCAGATCCGGCACGTTGTTCGCGTCGATTTTCGCCTGCCCCAGCAACGCGAGGGCCGCGCGGTCGCCCTGAGCGGTGTCATCCCGCAGGCCGGTGATTTGGACATCCGCGCCCAGCGCCTTGGCTGTCAGCCAGAACGCCGCCGCCGACCAGTCGCCCTCGACCTCCAATTCGCCGGGGGAATGGTAGAGCTGCCCGCCGGGCACGCGCCAGCCGGTGTCGGTGGGCTCGACGGCAATGCCGAACTGCCGCAGCGCGTCCAGCGTCATATCCACATAAGCGGCGGATTCCAGCTTCGTGGTGAGCGCGATTTCGCTGTCCCCTTTGAGCAGCGGCAGCGCGAACAGCAGGCCGGTGATATACTGGCTGGATACATTGCCCGGCAGCGTCCAGACGCCGCCCGCGATGGGGCCGGACAGATTCATCGGCAGAAGGTCGGAGTCCACCGCCGCGCCGTGTTTCCGAAGCGCGTCCGTGAGCGCCGCGTTGGGGCGCAGGGGCAGCCGGCCGTGGCCGACGACGCGGGCGCTTGCGTTCAGCGCGCAGACCACCGGCAGCAGAAAGCGCAGCGTGGAGCCGCTCTCGCCGCAGTCCAGTTCGACCGCGTCCGGGATACGGGCGGCGGGGGTGATCGTCCAGAGGTCGCCCTCCGCGGCGATTTCCGCGCCCAGCGCCCGCAGGCAGGCCATGGTCGCCTCGATATCGCGATTCATGGCGCTGATGCGAACGCGCGTCGGCGCGTCCGCCAGCGCGGCGCAGATCAGCGCGCGATGGGCGGCGGACTTTGAGGCGGGTACGCGCACAGTTCCGGCGAGCCTGCCGGGACTGACGACGGCGTTCATAGGCCCAGCGCCGCCTGGGAGGCCAGCGCCCTTTCGAAGCAGCCGGACAGCTCGGAGACGGGAACCTTCTTCAGGAAGCAGGCGCCGACGGACTCAGGCAGCACCAGCGTGATCGCGCCGCCCGCCCGCTTCTTGTCGTTGAGCGCGGCCTCCGCCAGCGCCGCCGCGCCGTAGTCGCAGTGGGTGGGCAGGCCGTTGGCCCGCAAGCAGCTCGCGATTTGGCGGATCAGCGCCTCCGGACAGCCGGCTGCCGCCGCCGCCATCAGCATGCCGATGCCCACCGCCTGGCCGTGCAGCAGCTTGAGCCCTGAACAGATCTCGATGGCGTGGCCGAAGGTGTGGCCCAAATTCAGGAACGCGCGATTGCCGGTGTCGAACTCATCCCCGGCCACCACGTCCCGCTTGTAGGCCACGCACCGCGCCACGACCTCGTCGATCTGATCCAGCCATTCGCCGCCCTCCAGCAGCGCGAATAGCGCCGGGTCGTTCAGCACGCCGCACTTGATCGCCTCCGCCGCGCCGTTTGAGAGCTGCAGGGCGGGCAAATCGCGCAGCACGTCGGTATCGGTGATCACCAGGCTGGGCTGGTGGAACGCGCCGACCATATTCTTGCCAAAGGGCATGTCCACGGCGGTCTTGCCGCCCACGGAGGAATCCACCGCCGCCAGCAGCGTGGTGGGAATCTGCACGAAGCGGATGCCGCGGGTGTAGATCGCCGCGGCGAAGCCGGCCATGTCGCCGGTGACGCCGCCGCCCAGCGCGACCACCAGGTCGCTGCGTGAGAGCTTCGCCTCGCCCATGGCGTTCAGCAGGTCGGTGAGCGTCTCCAGGTTTTTGCTGGCCTCCCCCGCGGGGAAGGAGAAGCGGACCACGTCGAAGCCCGAATAGCTGAAGCTGATCTGCGCTCGGTCGCCGTAGAGCTCGTCCACGGTGTCGTCGGAGACGATCATGCACTTGCAGGGCTTGACCACCTTACGGGTCAACTCGCCGGACTTGTCCAGCAGTCCCTCGCCGATCAATACGTCGTAGTCCTTCGAAGCGCTTATGTGGATGGTGCGCATTTCGGGAACCCCCTTTGGTGAATTGAGAATTGGAGAAATCAATCCAGTGCTTCCTTCGCGATCCTTCCCTCCCGCAGCACGGGCTGGAGCTTGTCCGGATTGCCGCTGGCCAGCGCGTCGCGGTATTCGTTCAGCCGCATGATCAGATCGTCCACCGCCGGGAGCAGCAGGTCGTTGTTCTCCAGAAACAGCTCCGTCCACATCGCCTCGTTCATGCGGGCGACGCGGGTCATGTCCATGAAGCTGCCCGCCGAGAAGCCCTTGTGCTGGGCGGACAGGGGATTCTTGATATACGCGCCGGAGACGATGTGGGCCAGCTGGCTGGTGTAGGCGATCATCTGGTCGTGGGCTTCAGGGGTGCAGAAGCGCACCAGCTTGAAGCCCATCTCCAGGAAGAAGGCCTTGGCGGCCTCCCGCGCCTCGATGGGCGCGTCCGCCGGGGGGCAGAGGATCATGGAGGCGTTGTCAAACAGATCCGCCCGCGCGGCGGTGAAGCCGGAGAACTCCCGGCCAGCCATCGGGTGTCCGCCGATGTAAATCCAGTCGTGGGCCTCCGCCACGGGCGCGATCTGCGCGAACACGTGGCGCTTCACGCCCGCGCAGTCGATCACCAGCGCGCCCCTGCCGAACTGATCCGCGTGGGCGATGATCCAGTCGGCGCACAGCTGAGGGAACAGGCTGACCAGCACGATGTCGCAGGTGGGCAGCAGCTCGTCCGTCAGTTCGTCGTGAATGGCCTCTACCGCCTTGGCCCGAAGCATCACCTGCTTGTCGATGTCGTAGCCGAATACGGTGTGGTCGGTGTGGCGGCGGATGCTCATTGCCAGCGAGCCGCCGATCAGACCGAGGCCGATGATGCCGATTTTCATAATTGTTTCCTTTCCATCCTCAATCAGGACAGTGACTTTATCTCACCTGATACGGCAGCACATTCCGCACGTCTCTGGCCAAATCGTCGAACTGCTCCGGGGTGAGGGACTGCTTGCCGTCGCACAGGGCGTGGGGCGGATCGTTGTGCACCTCGATGATCAGGCCGTCGGCGCCGGCGACGGTGGCGGCCATGGCCATGGACTTCACCAGGTAGGCGTGGCCCGTGCCGTGGCTGGGATCCACCACAATGGGCAGGTGGGTCAGCCGCCGCAGCACCGGTATGGCGGAGAGATCCAGCGTGTTGCGGGTATAGGTTTCGAAGGTTCGGATGCCGCGCTCACAGAGGATCACGTTGTTGTTGCCGCCCGCCATGATGTATTCGGCGCTCATCAAGAGCTCCTCCAGTGTGTTCGCCAGGCCGCGCTTCAACAGGATGGTCTTGCGGGTCTGGCCCAGTTCCTTCAACAGCTCAAAGGTCTGCATGTTGCGCGCGCCCACCTGCAACACGTCCACGTTTTCGAACAGCGGCAGGTGCGAGGCCTCCATGATCTCCGTCACGATGGGCAGCCCGGTGGCCTTCTTGGCCTCCAGCAGCAGATCCAGGCCCTTTTCGTTCAGGCCCGGTAAGGCGTACGGCGAGGTGCGGGGCTTGAACGCGCCGCGGCGCAGCATACCCGCGCCGCTGGCCTTCTCTGACTGGGCGACGGAGAT
>JAFVBK010000242.1 GCA_017480045.1 Clostridia bacterium | reverse complement strand
GTTCTCCGGCAACGCTGGTTTGACGTCGGTGACCCTTCCCAGCAGCCTGACCGACATCGGCGCTTCCGCGTTCTTCGGCTGCGCCGGCCTGCCCGAAATCACCCTGCCGGACGGCGTGACCAGCGTCGGCAGCGGCGCGTTCGACGTCTGCGCCGCCATTCGTTATGCCGCCATCGGCAGCGACGCCGCAAAGGCCCTGTCCGCGGCGGGCTACGATTTCCGTGACCCCGGCATGCCGAAGCTGGCGCTGAAATACAGCGCCGATTTGCTGAGCCTGACGCTGACCGCCGCCGACGGCGACATTGTGAACGCCGCGATTCCTGAGGGCGTGACGGCCATCGGGCAGGGGGCGTTCTCCGGCAACGCCGGTTTGACGTCGGTGACCCTTCCCAGCAGCCTGACCGACATCGGCGCTTCCGCGTTCTTCGGCTGCGCTGGCCTGCCCGAAATCACCCTGCCGGACGGCGTGACCAGCGTCGGCGCGGACGCGTTCGATAACTGCGCCGCCATCCGCTTTGCCGGCGCCAAGAGCGACGCCGCCAAGGCCCTGGGCGTGGCGGGCTATGACTTCCGCGATCCCAGCGCGCCGAAGCTGACCCTGAAATACGATCAGACGCTCTTCTCCCTTGCGCTGACCGCCGCCGACAGCGACATTGCGATTGCCGAGGTTCCTGAGGGCGTGACAGACATCGCCGCCAACGTGTTTTCCGGCTATACCGGCCTGACGGAGGTCAAGCTGCCCGACAGCCTGAAGACCATCGGCGAGTTCGCGTTCTCCGGCTGCTCCGGTCTGCCAGAAATCACCATTCCGGACGACGTATACTATATAGCATTCGATGTATTCAATGGCTGCGACGCGCTTCGCTATGCCAAAACGCTCAAAAAAAGCTCTAAGGCCCTGGGTGAGGCGGGCTACGATTACCGCGACCCCAGCGCGCCGAAGCTCACGCTGAAATATGAGAATTCCGCTTATTATCTGCTTACAGCGGAAGCGGATGTCAAGATTGCGGAGATACCGTACGGCGTTAATATCATTGTCAATGAAGCGCTCAAGAATTGCACCAGAATGACGCAGGCCGTGCTTCCGAATACCATAAGCTCCATTGGAGATAGCGCGTTTGAGGGCTGCAACCTCTTGGCGGAGGTCAATCTTCCGGACAGCGTTACCGCCATTGGTTATGGCACGTTTAGAAATTGTACCGCGCTCCGGGAAATCGCCATACCCGCTGGTATTACAGAAATTCCGAGCAGTATGTTCTCCGACTGTTCCAAGCTGACCAGCGTCCAGCTTCCGGACGGCTTGATCGGGATTCGGGAGGCTGCGTTTTTGAGCTGTTCTTCCCTGCAAGAGATCGACATCCCCGACAGCGTAACTGTTATAGGTAACTCTGTGTTTTTCTCTTGTAGCAGTCTCGAATCGATAGTGATTCCCGATGGCGTTACCGAAATCGATACCACCTATTTGTTTTACGATTGTACCAGTTTGCGGGAGGTCGTGCTGCCGGAGAGCATTACAGAGATTAAAAATAGTATGTTTTACGACTGCAAGAGCCTGACGGCGGTGAACATTCCCGCGGGGGTCGTGCAGATAGAAAGTTATGCGTTTGGTAGCTGCGCCAGCCTGAAGGAGTTCGTCATTCCGGAGGGCGTGAGATTGATCAAGAATGGCGTTTTCTCTGGTTGCGCCAGTCTGGAACGCATTGTCATTCCGGAAGGCGTCGAGACGATCGAAAGCAATGCGTTCAGTGAATGTACCAGTTTGAAAGAAATCGTTCTTCCCGAAAGCCTGACCAGCATTGGAGAACGGGCGTTTAGTAGCTGTGACAGTTTGACATCGATCAATATTCCGGAGAAGGTGACCAGCATTGGCGAATTCGCGTTTGCCTATTGCCATGCGCTGACGGAGGTTACCATTCCGGGGAGCGTCGCCAGCATTGGTGCGAACACCTTCGATGGCGCATTGAATCTGAAGCAGGCTACCATCATGGATGGCGTGACGGAAATCGGCAGCAGCGCGTTTTCCAGTTGCGACGAGCTGAGGTATGTTTTCATTCCTGAGAGCGTGACGACCTTCGGAAGCGACATTTTTGTATATGGATATAATGATGGCGTGACCATCTACTGCTACGAGTTCTCCGACGCCGACTACTGGGCGGAGGAAAACAACTACAAAGTGGTGTATGTGGACGACATCGACGCGATTCGCACGGTTTCCCTGACCGAGGATTTTGAAATGGCCTGCGGCGAGGAGACGCGGCTGTCTCCGCTGGTGTTCCCGAACCATGATCATCCCACGGTCACGTGGACGAGCTCAGATCCGAGCGTCGTGGACGTCAACGACGGCCTGGTGACCGCCCTTGCGCCGGGCGTTGCCACCGTCACCGCCACGGTGGGCAGCGCCACGGCCAGCGTCGAGGTGCGAACCTTTGCCCGCGCCACCGGCTTCGAACTGCCGGATGAGGTCTGGCTGGCGGCCAGGGATACCGTGACGCTGGCGGTGACCGACATCGTTCCCGCGGGCGCGGAACTCAGCCTGACCTGGGCGTCCTCGGATTCCTCTATCGCCACCGTGGATGAAAGCGGCCTCGTGTCGGGCAGGAAGCCCGGCGACGCGACCGTCACCGCCGTCACGGAGTATGGCGTCACGCGCCAGTGCGCCGTGCACGTCTGCTATCCGGTCACGGCCATCGCCCTCGATCCCGCGAGTGCCACGCTCTCCGTGGGCGAAACGCTGGCCCTGACCGCGAACGTGACCGCGCGCACGCAGAGCCTTGTCAATCA
Organism: Clostridia bacterium; assembly: GCA_017480045.1. Lineage (GTDB taxonomy): Bacteria > Bacillota > Clostridia > Christensenellales > Aristaeellaceae > UBA2862. The sequence continues at coordinate 2,384 of JAFVBK010000242.1, read as the reverse complement.
TCTGGTCACCTTCACCAGCAGCGACGATACCGTGGCGACGGTGGATCAGAGCGGCCTGATCACCGCCGTGGACGCCGGTCGCGCGACGATCAGCGTGACGAGCGGGAACGGCGTATCCGCGGAATGTGAAATCACCGTTCCCTGCGTCACGCACGACTGGGGACCGGTCACCTACGAATGGTCCGCGGATTATTCTCAGGCCACCGCTACGCATGTCTGCACCAGGGACAGCACGCACATCGAGACGGAGACCGCGCAGGCCGAGATGACGGCGGAGCAATCGCCCGCGGAGGATATCGAGGGCGAAACGCGCTATACCGTCACGTTCCAGAACAGCGCCTTTGATCCGCAGTCGGTTACGCTGTGGGATATCCCGGCGCTGAAGGACATGAACGTGCTGCGTCTGCCCGCTGGCCTGCGGGAGATCGAGGGGGAGGCGTTCATGGGGCTGAGCTGCCAGGCCGTGATCATCCCAGATGGCTGCACGACCATTGGCGCGAGGGCCTTTGCCGATTGCGCCGGCCTGATCTACGTCCGCATCCCCGCCAGCGTGACCAGCATCGCGGACGACGCCTTTGATGGCTGCGCGAGCGTGAGGATCGACCGAACGAACTAATACTAAATTCCATCTAACCATGCACAATTTCGGGCGTCTTTTCCGTTCCTGCTTTGCGACGCTTCCCAGGAACGAAAAATCCGCTCCGACCTTGCACATGTTTTAGAAGAAATTTAGTATAATACCAATTTCAATCATAGCCGCGGCGTTTGTCGCAGGTCACAGCAAAAGCCCCGCCGTCCCGCAAGCAATGCGGGGCGACGGGGCGCTTTGATGGAATAGGTTTAATTCGTAAACAGCGGGGTAGAGAGGTAGCGGTCGCCGGTGTCGGGCAGCAGCGCCACGATGGTCTTGCCCGCGTTCTCCGGCCGCTTGGCCAGCTGGATGCCCGCCCAGACCGCCGCGCCGGAGGAGATGCCCACCAACACGCCCTCCTGGCGGCCGATGGCCTTGCCGGTGGCGAAGGCGTCCTCATTGGTGACGGTGATGATCTCGTCGTAGATGTCGGTATCCAACACCTTTGGCACAAAGCCCGCGCCGATGCCCTGGATCTTGTGCGCGCCGGCCACGCCGGTGGAGAGCACGGCGGAGCTCGCGGGCTCCACGGCAACGACCTTCACGTTGGGGTTCTTTGATTTCAGGTATTGGCCCACGCCGGTGACGGTGCCGCCGGTGCCCACGCCCGCCACGAAGATATCCACCTTGCCGTCGGTATCCTCGTAGATCTCCGGGCCGGTGCCGGTCAGGTGCGCCTGGGGGTTGGCGGGGTTGTCAAACTGAGCGGGGATGAAGCTGCCCTCGATCTCAGCGGCCAGCTCGTCGGCCTTGGCGATGGCGCCTTTCATGCCCTTTGCGCCCTCGGTGAGCACGATCTGTGCGCCGTAGGCCGCGATCAGCTGGCGGCGCTCCACAGACATGGTTTCGGGCATCACGATGATGATCTTGTAGCCCCGCGCCGCGGCCACAGCGGCCAGGCCGATGCCAGTGTTGCCGGAGGTGGGCTCGATGATCGTCGCGCCCGGCTTCAGCTTGCCGGAAGCCTCGGCCTCGTCGATCATGGCTTTGGCAATGCGATCCTTCACGCTGCCTGCGGGATTGAAGTATTCCAATTTGGCCAGCAGCCGGGCGCCCAGGCCCTCGGATGCTTCGATGTGCTTCAGCTCAAGCAGAGGCGTCTTGCCGATCAGCTGGTCGGCGGCGGTATAAATGCGCGCCATTATGCAGCACTCCCTTCACGGATGGATTGGCTATATCATACCATTTTCATCGGAATTTGTCAATGGCGCGGGAATATAGCTTATGTCAATAGCCCACTATAATCCCACTCAATAGCTTTGCGCGGCCTATTATCGCATTCGTCGGGTGATAAATGTAAAAAATCGCGGCATTCCCGTTATTTTGCCGCGAAACTATTGCATTTTTGCCCGCACTGTAGTATAATAACACCTGCGTTCGATGAAATGCGAACTGCGCTGATGTAGCTCAGTAGGTAGAGCGCATCCTTGGTAAGGATGAGGTCGCCGGTTCGAATCCGGCCATCAGCTCCATTAAACCAGTCAGAAATGACTGGTTTTCTTATATTTTTGGCCGATTTTTGCAGGGCTTGACATCTAATCCTGCAAAAATCAGTGACCTCGTCCTACAGAGCCCACAAAATGTCACACAGAACGTCAATTATATGCACTTTTTTGAATTTTTCCTTCTATATATTCATCCGAAATGTGCATGTCACGCAACTTGTCACATACCCGCCCCTTCCGGCAGTCCGTAGAGTGCCGAGATGGGATTTGCAGTGTTAAGTTTCTGCTGCCTGCCCTTGACGTAGTGC
>JAFVBK010000241.1 GCA_017480045.1 Clostridia bacterium | reverse complement strand
GTCTGCGCCGCGATGCGGCCGAAGTTCTTGGGCGTCACCTGCACCTCGACCAGGTCGCCGATCTCATACTTCTGGCGGATGGCGCTGGCCTCCTCCAGCGACATTTCGCACTGGGGATCCTCCACCGTCTCCACCACCGTCTTGCGGGAGAGCACCTCAACCTCACCCTTGTCCGGGTCGATGGTGGCGCGCACGTTGGCGTTCTTGCCAAAGTTCTTCTTGTATGCGGAAATCAGCGCGGCCTCAATCGCGTTAAAGAGCACATCCTTATTGATGCGCCGCTCCTTGCTCAAAGCGTCCAGGGCGCTGAAAAATTCATTGGAATCGATTCCGCCGTTTGCCATGGGTTTCATCCTCCTGTTCCTTCACCCGGCCCGTCCGCGAAGGTTTGCCGGATACATGTTTTTCAAATGCGATATGCCGTCGCGGCTCACTTGGCGGGCGCGTCGTCCTGCAAGTCCGCCTCGTCGAATTCAATCAATGGCCGTACCACAGCAACGGCCTTCTGGGGAAAGCGCAACTCCTCGCCCCCCTGGCCGCGGATGACCACCTCGCCGTCAACGAGGCCCACCAGCTCGCCTGAAAACTGCTTGCCGCCGTTTACCGGGCGATAGGTCTTCAGCTCCACCTGGATGCCCTGGGCGCGCTCAAAATCCGCCTCGGTCTTCAACGGGCGATCCGCGCCGGGCGACGAAACCTCCATGTAGTCGTAATCCACGCGCTCCACCAGCGGCAGTATCCGCCGATGGAAGGCCTCAAGATCGTTCAGGGCGATGCCGTCCGGCTTTTCGATATAAAAGCGCAGAAAATGGCCGGTCGGCTCCTTGACCAGCTCCACGTCGACCAGCTCCACGTCCATTTCGGAAGCGATCCGTTGTGCAATTTGCTTTGCTTCCCTGACCGGCATAGATTTACCCGGCAATCATATCACCTCAGATGCGATAAGTCTGCCTCAGCGTTTTCCGCCGAAGCCTCTCGGCCTCCGCCGAGCCGCGCGACGACCGGTTCCAGCCCGTTCGCAAGTCGCGGTAACATTCAAAAACACACCGCCGAAGATCGGCGGTTGTTCAAGGCAGCAGGCGCATAGCGCGCGTATACAACGATTGTCGGCGCGCCGCGCAGCTCGCTACGCTTCCCTGCGCCGCCAACCCGGAAAACGCTCTGTTTCCCCAATCATTGCCATTATACCACGTTTCAGCGAATATTACAACCTGATTTTACCTGAAAAATCACATTATATGTTATATATTCGGCAGAAAAGACGGTTCTCCTACCAATTCTCCGTCCCGCAGGTGCTCGATATGAGCCCCCAGGGCGCGCAGCTTGTCGGCGAAGCGCTCATAGCCGCGCATGATGTATTCCACGCCGGAAATCTCGGTCACGCCGTCGGCCATCAGCGCCGCGATGACCAGCGAAGCGCCCGCCCGCAGGTCGGTAGCGTTCACGCGCGCGCCCGACAGGTGGTCCACCCCTGTGATGATGGCGGTGGTCTCGATCACGCGGGAATTCGCGCCCATCTTCCGCAGCTCGTCCAGGAATCGGAAGCGGTTCTCGAAGATGGTCTCGGTGACGATGCTTGTGCCGTTGGCGATGGTCAGCAGCGCCGAAAGCGGCTGCTGCAAATCCGTCGGAAAGCCGGGATACCCCTGCGTCTTGATGTTCACGGCGCGGAAATTGCGATTGCTGCGCACGTGGATGATGTCGTCCTCGCTGGAAACATGCACGCCCATCTCCAGGAGCTTGGCCGAGAGCGCCTCCATATGGGTGGGAATCGCGCCGGTGATGACCACGTCGCCGCCGGTAGCCGCCGCGGCAATCATCAGCGTGCCTGTCTCAATCTGATCGGGCACGACGGTATAGTTCGTGCCGTGCAGGTGCCGCCCGCCGCGAATGCGGATCACATCGGTGCCCGCGCCCTTCACCACCGCGCCCATGCTGGACAGGAAGTTTGCCAGATCGACAATGTGGGGCTCCTTGGCCGCGTTGTGAATGCAGGTCGTGCCGCTGGCGGACACGGCGGTGAGCATGCTGTTCACCGTGGCGCCCACGCTGGGCATATCCAGGAAGATATCGCCGCCGATCAGCTCGTCGGCGCTGGCCACGATCACGCCGCCGGGAGTATCCACCTCCGCGCCCAGGGCGCGCATGCCCTTCATCGTCTGGTCGATGGGCCGAAGGCCCAAATCGCAGCCGCCGGGCAGGGGAACCTCCGCCCGCTTGAACACGCCCAGCAGCACCGGCGCGAAGTAGTAGGACGCGCGCATCTGGCAAGCCAAGTCGTAGGGCGGATCGAACTTGTCGGCGGTACGGGGGTCAATGGTGATCACATTGTCCTTAAAATCGACCTGAGCCCCCAGGTATCTGAGCATGTCGATAATGATATGCACATCGTTGATGTCGGGGACGTTTTCAATCACAGAGGGAGAATCCCCCAGCAGCGCAGCCGGAATAATGGCCACCGCGGCATTTTTGCCGCCGCTGACCATGACCTCGCCCTCCAGGCGAGCCCCACCGTGAATGCGCAGTTTTTCCTTCATCTTATCTCCATTCAGCCCGTTCAGGCCGCTCCATATCAAACAGCGCCAAGGCGCCGGTAAAAGCAAAATTCAACAATATGGAAATCCTCAAGCCTGGCGTCCACAGCCGGAACAGCCCTGGCACTTTCCCCCGCAGCTACAGCCGCCGGCGGCCGCTCGTCCAAGGGACGACCACTTGCCCTCGTATACCCGCGCCACATCGCCGCCGCACTTGGGGCACCTCACATCGTCCCGGCTGGAGACGGAGCGCAGCAGATCAAAGCGATTGCCGCACTGAACGCATTTGTAGTCGTATACCGGCATAAATCGTCCTCCGGCGCGAGGCCGCGCCATAATTTCCATCGTACCCTCTATTATACATGAGTTCGCGGCATCAGGCAAGACTGTTTACGAGGTTATTACCGGAACAGAACTTTTGTCAGCCCTTGTTTACTGATTTGGTCAAAAAGAATTAACCTTTTTCGCGGCGGAGCAGGCTCCGTTCCCGCCCCATCGACAGCGGATTTGTCTTTCACATTTTATTCTCCTCTTTTCCGTCCCGTTCGATTGTCAAACGTCCCTCCATATGATAGAATATGAATGGATTATTATACAAAAGCTTGTGAAATCGGGGTGGTTGCGCTTGGCGGAGGAGAGCCGATACCTGTCCTTTTCGGGCGTGCGCCTCCATTTCCGCGTCGTGCGGCCCGATACCCCCATCCACAGCCGGATGCTGCTGTTGTCCTCGCCGCTGACAAACACCTTTCACTGGCGCAAGCTGCTGCCGGAGCTCTCAGGGCTGGGCTGCCTGGCGGTGCTGGCGGATCTGCCCGGCTTCGGCCGGAGCGACTGTCCCGCCCCCCAGAGCGCCGATATGCGGGCCAACCTGCTCTGGGGTGTTCTGGACGACGTGGACAGAGGCCTCGGCACGCCGATGTCGCTGTGGCATCTGGCTGCTCACGGCAGCGCCTGCGCCGCGATTCTGCGCATGGCGGTTCAATATCCGGACAGCGTAAAATCCCAGATACATATTTCGCCGCTGTTCACCGTGGCCCCGCCCGCAAAGCGCCCCGCCACAACAGCGCAGTGGTACAGGGACAACATTTTGAGCGCTCCGAGCTTTCGACGGATGATCGAAGGCTACGCCGGCTTCCCGATGGACGACTACATCGTGGACCGCATGCGCGCGCCGCTGCTCCGGCCAGGCGCGCAGGCCACGTTTGAGCGCATGCTGGCGCAGTCCGCCGTCCCGCCCAGGCTGGGCATGGGCTTCTGCCCTACGATGGCGCTGCTGGGCGGGCGCGACCCGCTGCTGGACGAAACGCGCCTGCGCCAGATAAGCGCCCTGCTGCCGGACGCTGAAATCCACCGTCTCGCCTCCGCGGGCCACTTCCCCATGGAGACCCACAGCAAGGCGCTCAGGGATTATCTGCGCGGTTGGTTGCGCTATAACGAATGATTGCGGACGGGCAAAGCTTCCCGCGGCGTGTATGCCGTCGCGCGCAATTCAATGCTGGAGCCCCGCCGCTGCCGCGGCAGGTTACCATTATCATACGGTTTGAGGTGTCATTCTATGCCTAAATTAGAGTCCTATTCCCGCAAGCTGGACTACAGCTATCAGTTGGGGGTTTTCCCGGCGCTGATGCTGCTGGAGTCGCGGCCCGACTGCGCCCAGCGGCTGCTGCTGCATCCGGAGGGGCTTAAAAACGAGGGCGTCATCAAGCTGCGGGCGCGCTGCGCCGAGCTGGGCGTGCGGGAGGAACTGGCGGAGCGGGTGCTGCGCCGGGAATCGAAGAAGGACAACTGCTTCGCCGGACTGGTGTTCAAAAAATACGACTGCGCTCTGGATCCCGACGCCAGCCACGCCGTGCTGTGCCAAATTACCGACAATGGCAACGCCGGCACGGCCATGCGCTCGCTGCTGGGGTTCGGCATCCGGGATGTGGCGGTCATTCGCCCCTGCGTGGATGTGTTCGACCCCCATGTGCTGCGCGCGTCCATGGGCGCGTTCTTCAAGCTGCGCGTAAAGGTTTACGACCGCTTCGACGACTACCGCGCCGACTTTCCCGACCGCGCGCTGTATCCCTTCATGCTGGACGGCGCCAGGCCGCTGAACGCGATGGCGCGGGAGGCTCAGCCGCCCTTCTCGCTGATCTTCGGCAACGAGCAGACCGGCCTGCCGCCGGAATTCGCGCAGTTTGGACAGAGCGTATTCATTCCGCAGAGCCCGGAGATCGATTCGCTGAACCTGGCCGTGGCAGTATCGGTGGGCGCCTACGCGTTTATGAACAAGGGCTGAAGCGGCCCGGCGGCAACAACACCGTCCCTGCATCCGCGCGACAACGGCAAGCTACAACGCTACGCTCCACTTTTTACCCGCGAAGGGGGTATCTTCATGTTCCTGCGCCACTACGGCATACTCTCCTCACTGGCCCGCCCGGAGGGTCTGCCCTCGCCCCAGGCGACGGGCGCGGCAAAGGACTGGGCGCATTCCGCGGCCTATCTGGCCATGGGGCGCGACCTGCCCGGCATGCCCCTGTCCCAGCGGCTTTCAGACCCAGCGGCCTATCGTCGCCTGCAGCGCGGACGCCGGCAGGCGCTGGAGGCGCTGATACTGGTGGAGCCGGACGGCGCGGCGCTGGAGCGCATCGTCGATCTGATCTGCATGATCGCGGAGGAATCCGCCTGGTCGCAAAACGCCAAGGGCGCGCCCTTTGACGACGAGCAACACCCGGAGATCGACTTCCAGTGCGCGGAAACGCTGATGCTGCTGGCATGGACGCAGCGCGCGCTGGGCGAGCGGCTGGGCTCCCGCGTGTCCGCCAAGCTGCTGCACGAGGCGCGCCGGCGGGTGTTTTCCCCCTTCCTGGCCCACGGCGACTATCCCTTCATGCGCTTCACCGGCCTGCCCGGCGCCGGCTGCGACCGACCGATGTGCGTGCTCTGCGACATCCTCCTCTCCGCCATCCTGCTGGAGACGGACGCGGCCCGGCGCGGCGCGGTGCTGAAGCTGGCGCTGCGGCTGCTGGACGAGGCCGTTCAGAGCCGGGAGGACCGGGCGCTTCCACTGGCGGACGAGCTGGCGGAGACCGCCGCGATCACCGACCTGTGCCTCCTGTTGCGCAAGCTCACCCGCTGCGAGGTGGATCTGACGGCGGAATACCCCACGCCCGACTGGCTGGACGGCCTTCTGTTCGCCTGGCTGGAATCGGATTTCTTCGCCGACCCCGTCACCGGCGATATGCGGCCCCCGCTCTCCGGGCAAGAGCTGTTTCGCGTGGGACTGGCGGCGAACGACGAAGCCCTCACGGCCCTCGGCGCGCGGCTGCACCGCGCCCGCAAACAGCCCTCGGCCACGGTTACGGGCCGAATACTCGACCTCTCCTGCGCGGGCATGCTGGCGGCGGAGGGCAACAAGCCCCCGCGGCTCAAGCACGCCGCCACCGCCCGCAACCGGCTGATGCTCTCGCGGTTCAGCGGCTTCACCTGCGCTATGCACACCGGCGGCGGGCGCGGCAACGCGGGCAGTCTGCTGTTCTTCGCCGGCGAAAAGCCCATCCTGGCAGAGCTGCCCGGCCGCGCGGGCGTACCGCTGATCGGTGGTCACGCCCAACTGGACGCGCCGCGGGCGCAGGCCCCAGAAGCGGCCTTCGGCGGCGACGTGTGCCCCGCGGATTTTGAGGTTCAGCCCGAAAGGGAGCTGATGAGCGTCGACCTGACCCGCGCCTATCCAGCGGCGGCGAGCGCGCGCTCCGTGCAGCGCACCGCCATGGTGCTGCGCCGGGAGGACGCGCTCCGACTGGTGGACGCCTTCGACCTGGAGACGCCCGCGCCCATCGCCTTCCGCTTCTTCACGCCCCAAAATCCGGAGCGCCTGATGAGCGGCGTGCGATTGGGGCCCGTAGACCTCACCTGGGAGGGCGAGCTGCGCTGCGACATCGCGCGGACGGAGCAGCGCTTTCCCTCTGGCGACGCTGTCGGCAGTCCGCTCTACCTGGTGACGCTGACCACGCCCCAGCCAGTGTCGAGAGGCTTCTTCACCTTCGCGCTGACCCCGGCGCAATAGCGCCGGGCCGGGCCGAGGCGTCGAATCCCCGCGCTTATCATTTTTCATCCTTGATTTCTCAAAAGCTTCGCTTTCATTTCAATATTGTAGCGCGCATGATTGCCACGGCGCGTCGTTTCTGATAGAATAATCCAAAAAGCAAAAGTGCGGAGGATTTACCGATGAAAAAGCAATGGCCTCTGGATACCGCTGTATCCTTCGACCCCTACTATGGCGAGCGCGACCGGGACGGCGAGCAGGGCTATGAGATCCTGGACGACGGCACGGTGTTTTTCCGACTCAAGGCGCCCGGCGCAAAGGCGGTCTCCATCGACCAGTTCGGTTCGGTGACGTCCCTCGCCCCGGCGGCGAATGGCTTCTGGGAGGGCGTGGCGGATCTTGGCCGCGGCTTCAAGTACTTCTTTCTGCAGATCGACGGCGCGGACGTGCTCAGCCCCTACCTGCCCATCGGCTATGGCTGCTGCCGCCCGATGAACTTCGTGGACGTGCCCGTGCCCGGCGAGACGGAATGGGACGCCCTCGCCGACATCCCCCACGGCGCGATCACCCGCCGATACTATCCCTCCAGCGTGACCGGCAAGCTGGAAATCTGCCTGGTCTACACGCCGCCCGCCTATGATCCGGCAAAAAAATATCCCGTGCTGTATTTACAGCACGGCTACGGCGAGAATGAGACCGGATGGGTATATCAGGGCCATCTGGGGCGCATCGCCGACAGGCTACTGCACGACGGCAAGATGGCGGAGATGCTGATCGTGATGGGCAACGGCATGGCTCAGGGCGCGGTCAAAACCCACGCCGCGGAGCTCTTCCCGAATATCCTTCTGGCGGATCTCATCCCCTATATCGAGGCCAGCTACCCCGTTCTGACGGACAAGTGGCACCGCGCCATGGCGGGGCTGAGCATGGGCAGCTATCAGACCAGCCGCGTGACGCTGACGCACCCCGAACTGTTCGGCTGGGCGGGGCTGTTCAGCGGCTTCCTCCGCTCCCCCTGGGGCGGCGAGTCGGAGGCGCACCTGGCGCTGCTTGACGACGGCGCGCGCTTCAAGGAGTGCTTTAAGCTGTTCTACCGCGCCATGGGCACCGAGGATCAGTTCTTCGATCGCTTCCTGGAGGAGGACGCTCTGCTGGCCGAAAAACCTGTGGAGATGCTGCGGCGCACCTTCCCCGGCGAGCACGACTGGAGCGTCTGGCGCAGGTGTATCCACGACTTCCTGCCGAGGCTATTTATCTAGAGTGTGTTTCTAAAATGCCTGAAGCGCATTTTCGGCATCTAAAGCTGCATTTCTACGTTGATTTCCCTTGATTTGCCGCCAGCAAACCTGCGGAAAACCGCCTTGAAATGCAACTCCATCTGCTCGATACTGCATCTCCCGGCATTTAGAAATACACTCTAGTATTACTCCTGCAAAAATTCAAAGCCATTGAAATTATCATAGGCCCGCAGCCCGGTGAGCCCGCCGATGGAGCGGGTGGAGAGCACCGTGCCCGTTCTGAACAGCAGGCCCAGTATGGGCAGGCGCTGCACCACGGTCATCTGAATGTCGCTGTACACCTTTTGCAGCGTGGCTTCATCAGAGGCGCTTCTGGCGCGCTGAATCAGCTGATCCATCGCCTCGTTGCTGTAGCGGTTATAGTTCAGATCGCCGCCGCTCTCCAGAATTGCGGAGATATCCGGCACCTCGCTGAGGTTCACGCCGATAAGCGCCAGATCGTAGTTGTGATGGCGGACGGCGTCGCGCACATCCTCCTGGCTGAGCACCGACACCCGCACGTTGAAGCCCACGGCCTCCAGATATTCCTTGATGAGGTTCGCCGCGTTTTCGCGCATGCTGTTGGTGCCCTCGTTATAGGTCACGATGCGAATACTCGGCTCCTCCAGCATGATGCCGCTGCGCCGGTTCAGCTTGCCGTTGCCGGTCATATCCACCCAGCCGGCGTTGTGCATCAGCTGCAGCGCGCGCTCCGGGCTGTAGTAGTAGATGGCGCTCTGGCTCTCGTACAGCCATGAGGTGGGCACCACGGGCACCTCGCACTGAATGGCCATGTCCAGATAGCCGTTGGACGCGATGATCGAGCGGTCCACCGCGAACATCACCGCCTGACGCACGTTCACATCGGCCATGATCGAGGAATCCTCGTCCAAATTCGGCACCAGCATCTCGTAGGTCAGCGTGGGGTAATCCATGCTGGTAAGGCCCGACAGCCTGCGGCTGAGGGACGCCTTGGGGCTCTTTGTGGACAGCATGTCGATTTGGTTCGTGCGAATGGCCTCGATGGCGTCGCCCGCCACGTCATAGCGCTTGAGCAGTATGCTCTTTACCGCCGGCTGCTGCTTCCACCACAGCGGGTTGGCCTCCAGGCGCACGGTGCCCGCCTCGTCGTACTGTATGTACCAGTAGGGGCCGGTGCCGCGGGGCATCTCGTCGTACAGCGTCTCATACTGCATGACGGGAAAGTTCATCGCGTAAAGCGTCAGCAGGCTGTTGGTCTTGGCGTCCACCGTCAGCACGTAGATGTCCGTGGCCTCCATGCCGGCGATCATCTGTAGCCGCGCGTAATAGGGATTTGCGGATCCCGCCTGCGTCAGCGTCTGATAGCTGCGCACCACGTCGTAGGCCGTCAGCTCGTAGCCGTTGTGAAACTGTATGCCGCTGCGAAGGTTAAACGTCCATGTCTTGCCGTCGTGCACCCAGTTGTCCGCCAGCATCGGTATGGGCTTCATGTTTTCGTCGAAGTCCACCACGCTCTCGTATACCAGCTGGTTGACGCTGACCAGGTTCCAGTCGCCGCAGGTGAGCGGGCTCAGCGCCAGATAGCCGGGATCGATATAGCCGATCACCACGTCGGCGCTCTCCATATCCACCTGCACGGCCAGGCCGGCGTCCTCCGGCGCGGCCGCCTGAAAGCCGCCGCCCAAATCCGAGGCCAGATCGTCGGCACGGGCCCAGGGCGCAAGCGCCAGCAGCAGCGCCAGCATCGCGGCGCTAAGCCGCCTCAGGCGCGTAGAGTTCGCAGTATTTCTCATAATATTTCAATACCCTCTTGACATAGGTATCCGTCGCCTCCGACGGAATCTGCGTGAGCGTCTTCCCATCCGCGCTGTATTCCGGGTTCGCGAGCCAGGCGTCCACCTGGCCCTGTCCCGCGTGATAGGCGGCGGTGGCGCAGGCCATATCGCCGTCAAAGCGCCGCGTCAGATAGCCGAGATACCAGCAGCCGTATTTGATATTCGTCTCCGGGTCGAACAGGCAGCCCTCCGCGTAGACCTCGTCAAACTTTTCGGCGATCCACTCGGCCGTGGTGGGCAGCAGCTGCATGAGCCCCTGGGCGTTGGCGGAGGAAATCGCCTCCGTCTGATAGCTGGATTCCGCCAGGATCACCGCCGCGGGGTAGGCCGGGTCGAGGCCGTTTTCCTTCGCCCGCAGGCGGATTTGCGCCTCAAACTCCACCGGATAGAGCTGGATGGTCGCCTCCGGACGCCTGTCCAGCAGCCGCCATATGCCCAGCCCCGCGAGGCCCAGCGCGACGACGACGATCATCGACGCCGCCAGTATCCTTTGGATCAGCCGCGCCCTGCGCACCCGCTCGCGCCGCCGGGACAGCCTGGGCCGCTTTGCCCTCTTCGGCTTTGCTTTGCTTTCCTCTTGGGTCATAATCACTCCGTGCTATTCTGCGGCATTGACTGCCGCGATCATATAGGGACGGCAATTTCATCTCCACGCGCAGCGAACTGATTTGCCCTGCAAATCAGTTCGCCTTCTTCAGCGCCGCTCGATAGAGCCCCTCCAGCTCGGCGCGGGTACGCTCGATGGGCTGATCGGTGTTGACGGCATGGGTGGCCCGCGCGTTGCGCGCCTCGGTGGGCATCTGGCTGTCGATACGGGCCTCGGCTTCCTCACGGGTCAGCCCATCCCGCGTCACGACGCGGGCGATTTGCTTGTCTCGCTCCAGATACAGCGTCCAGGTTTCGTCGCACAGGGCGTCCATGCCCGTCTCAAACAGCAGCGGCACGTCCAGAATGACCACCGCCGCGCCGGCCTGGGCGGCGGCATCCATTCCCGCGAGCATCTCCCGCTGCACCAGCGGATGAATGATGCCCTCCAGCGCCCGGCGGGCGGGCTCGCTGCCAAACACCAGCTTGCCCAGGTTCACCCGATCCAGCGAGCCATCCGCGTTGAAGGCCGCCTCGCCGAACACCCGGCGGATTTCCGGCAACGCCGCGCCGCCCTCAGCCGTCAGCGCGCGGGAGATCTCATCCGCGTCCATGTGCGCCGCGCCCAGGGACTTCAAATACTGCGCGGCCTCGGATTTACCACAGCCAATGCCGCCCGTCAGCCCGATCACATAGGGCTTATTTGCAAGCACGCCAATCTCCTCCAATGGAAATGTCGGTGCGCAGCGGCACGGAGAGCATGACAAT
>JAFVBK010000240.1 GCA_017480045.1 Clostridia bacterium | reverse complement strand
CCCGCAATCTGGCGTTAATCGCGGCGCTCATCGAGGGGCATTGAGGCGGCGCGCCGCCTCAATGCCCCTCGATGTAGGCTTCGAGCTTTGAATGGTATTCGCGCAGGGTGTCGGGCATGGGCTCGCTCGCCCTGCCGAGCAGCAGGTCGGGGAGGTAAAGCGGGCGCTTTCCGGCGGAAATCATCGCCCGCACGCAGCCGATGCAATATACCACCACGTCCTCGCGGGGCAGCTGCGACGCCCGCATGGCAATTCGAGCCTCCACCTGCGCGTCGGGAACGGCGCCGTAGAAGTTGTCCCCGCAGCAGACCGATTCCGTGCCGCTGAACGCCGATTCCTCGATTTCAATGTTCATCCTGCGCAGCAGGCTTCGAACTGCCCGGTGCACCTGGGGCTTGTGGCGATAGCCGCAGGAATCGTGCACGGAGACCGTGAGGCCGCTGTGGTCGGGCAACTTCAAATCGGGAACGCTGTCGATGATCTCCCAGTAGGAAATCGTATTGACGCCCGCGTACAGCGAGCGAAAGCGGCGGTCGCACCCGGCGCAATTGTTGATGATGGTGGAACCGGGGGCCAGGCCGGGATCGTGCCGGCAGCAGACGCTGTGGAGCCGCACATCGCCGAAATGCGCTCGCAGCAGCTCCAGCATCAGGCCCGGCACCTCCGGCTTGTAGAGGCTGAGGGCGCAGCCGGGGTTGAAGTAGCACCGGCGCATATCGATCCCGGCGGCCGAAATGCTTTCTCGGATGAAAGGCGCTCGCCGCGCCGCGCCAACCGGACATACGGCGGAGCAGGTGCCGCAGTCGATGCAGGCGGCGGGGTCGATGCCGTACCTGGAATCGCCCGCTCCGATCGCCCCGACGGGGCAGGCCGAGGCGCATGCGCCGCACTGGACGCACGCGTCTGAAATCTCATAATAAAACCTGTCCTCGCGCCCCGCTGAGATCGGAGGCGCTTTTTTGAGGCCCGGCGCGCTTGCGCAATCGGCGGAACGACCGGCTGTCCCGGCGGCGTCCGCGGGGCCGCGGCGGAGACCGTTGTTCTTGTCTGTAGCATCCATCATGATGTAACCTCCCAAATGTGGTCTGTCGGGCCTCGCGTCAGGCGAGCCGCGCCTCGTCCCTGGCGGCCGCTCCGTAAAAGATGAAGAGCATCGCCAGGTAGCATATGGTTTTGGGGAGCATCAGCATGCCGAGGATGGGGAGAACCCCGGCGAATACCGCCGCCGGAATGTAGAAGGCGAAGGACAGCAGTATCCACAGCCAGACCCGGCGGAAGCGGGCCGTCTGCGCGCGATTGCGATAATAGAGGCGCAGCCGATGTGGTACATGAGCGCGTAGAACGCGGTCATCGTGATCGACGTGACCAGCTTGCCCACGCCCAGCGCGGTGGTGAAGTCCCCGTATTTCACAATGCTCCATCCTCGTAGGATTAAAAGTCCAGAGTGTGTTTCTAAAATGCCGGTATTGATTTTCCATCGCTTCATGGGCTCTGGAATACCGCAGCATTTCCATATCGATTTCCGCAAGGGATATTATGCCTTCCGCCGCAGGCGCGTCAAGGATGCGCGTATGCCGCGCAACCGGCGCATCGTGCAGGGATACGAGCATCATTTTTGAAAGACGACCCAGTTATGGGACCAGGGCACCGGTAGCCCGAAGAGTGTGATCACCTTGCCTGCCGCGCTTCTGTACCAGGAATAATTCCACCCGGCGCCCATGTCCATATAAAGCGCGTTGGTTACGCCGAGCCGACGTACCTCTTCCATAAAATCATCAAACTGCATCATCCTGCGGGAATCGATGATACACAGATTCCCGTTCAGCTCAGCCAACGTCCGGTAACAGCGGGACCGGGGACGGTTAAGGCCCATGACGATTTCCCCGTCCCGGATCAGTCTAAACTGCATGAACCCACTTCCGCCCGCCTCCGCGGCAGCTCTGATCGCTCCGGAGGGATCGTCGAACTCAAAGGAGAATTGGCCGTCCACGCAGGTAAAGGCCGCAAAGCTGTCCCAGTTATACGGGCTTTCATAGAGCGTGCCCTGAACGGCGTGATCTCCCTCCACATTCTCCTGAGAAAATCCCAGGCTGACGGTGTGCTGAAAAGCCGCGCCGCTGCACCAGGTGATGGATGCGTCTGATTTGGACGGGCGCGTCTCACACACGTGGTTTACGCGGGAATACTCCGGAAAGATGACATAAACTGTGCCGGTATCGTATACCGTCGTCTTCTCCATGGGCAGGAGCTCTTCCGCCGGCATGGACGTGGCTGGAATGCTGTCTGGAATCTGAACGTGATATTGAGAAACGAGGCCCATAAAGATAAACAGGAAGGCGGGAATGACAAAGAAGGAGGAAGCGTACAAAATACGGTACAGCGCCTTTTGCCACCTGAATTTCAGCTTTTTCGGCCCCCACATATAAATCGTCAGCGCCAATCCCTGCAACACGACCAGCGCGAGATATGCCGCCTGGAGGATGTTCAACCACATCTGGGCAACGAAATAGCAGGTGAAGGCAAACAAAGCCAGCAGATTCATGGACATCAGCCAAATCCCGGAGATGCGCTCTCGACGGCTCATTTTTCTGTCTTCCTCTCCTGCTTTTGCCTTTTCAGCTCCTGGCGCAGCGCATTGAAGGAATCAAACTGCGCTTCCAGGCAGGCCACCAGCATCAGCAGCGCAATGTCCATCAGATACTGCATGGACCGAGCCCAGTGCAAGGATGATGAAAAACCAAGCCGGCTGTTGGCCGCAATGAGGAGAACGCAGACGGCGAATTTAAAGACGAGGGCGATGCGGTTGAAGATCACATTTTTTGGATTGCCGCGCGTTGAGTAGTTGATAAAGAAATGGTTCACCGTGATGATGACGGTCATAAAAAGATTCATGCCCGCCCCTGCCAGAAACAGGCTTCCCTGCACGCCGGCGATCAAGTAGGCGTCAAAATCCTGTTCCGCCCAGAGCTTGGCAAGCGCGAGGTGCGCATCCTGATACATCAGGCAAAACAAAACGCCTCCCAGGAGGCCCTTGGCCGCGTCCCACTTAAAGGATCGAAAGGCCTGAAACATGGCAACTGCCGTCACCAGTTTTATCAGCAGCGCAAACGTCTCAAAGGAATCCCGCTCCACCAGGCAAAAGGCGAGCGAAACGAGGCCCGCGGCAACCATAAAGACGCAGACAAACGCCATGAAGCGTTCGCTCAGAAAGACCTTTTCGATCCTGCTTTCCTTCATGCTGTTGTGATCTGACATATTTCTTCTCAATGCTCCTTTCTTCCGCTTTGACTACGGATTATGTCGCTGGCGATAGGATCGCGTCAGGACGCTTGATGTGTCAACAGACACACCGCATCGACGTGCATTGAGACAACAATTTTGACGTCAACGGTCGCACCCAAAATTTCACAATCAAAAGTCGTACAGCAAAGACATATCGATGTTTTTATCAAAGCAGACTATCAGGTGATAATCAGGCTTTTTACAGTTTCTATTATACTGATAATCTGATATTTGATCAAGAAGGCAAGATCACTATACTCCGGATATTCGTTTTTCAGGATGTCTGTCAAAGGAAGAATATATTTTTCAGTCTCATCAATATAATTTAGCATTTTCGCACGACTGAAGCTTGCGCTCATTGTTGACACATTGTTGCATCTGTCAATGATTTTGATGACACAGGCTTTACCGTTTTCCTGAATTGTATGGTAATACAGTTCTTTGGCGGCTTCTTTTGTGCTGCATTCGGGCACAGAAAATGTTACAAGATCCACCAGTTCCTTGACTTCATCGGGAAAAGGCAATTCATCCAACAAAGTATCCGTATCCTCCACGACATCATGAAGGAGGATGGCGGACAACAAGCAGTCATCCCGAACGCCCAGCGCGTGCGCTTGGCACGCCATCATAAGTGGGTGGTTGATATATTGCACGAGTTCCTGCGTGAATTTGCTTTTCTTGCGAAACTGTCCTAGGTGTTTTTCCCGCATGAATGACAGTGCCTTATAGGTTTCGGTTAAATGCTCCGATAATGCAAAAGATCTCATACGGGTAAACATATTTTCTTCATGGAAGATGCGACTTCTGTATTTAGTATTTTCCATGGACCTTCCATTTTCATCAACACCGAATAAAATAGAATAGGGTGTGTTGGTAATCTCAGCAATTTGCATTAAATTCTCAATATCCGGAAGATTTTTTCCGCATTCCCACTTACTGACGGCCTGAACCGAAACACCAATTCTTTCTGCAAGCTCTTCCTGGGTCATTCCAATCTTCTTTCTTGCCTGCGCTATGTTTTCTCCTGTTTTTTCAACATTCATATTCATTTTCTCCCTTTCTGTTGAGATGACCAGCTTAGCCTTAGATTCGACATACGAATAAATCTTAATGGAAATTCACGTTCTATTTGGAAACCATCATGTTTTCTGTTTAACTCAGCTGCGGCAAGGGACCCTGATACCGGAAAATAGTCCGTATAATAGCTATCATCATCCGAAAAGGAATGAAACTCTGATTTTTGAATCAGGATATATCCCCCACAATTCTTGCACTTTGCCAGCATTCTCTTGCCTGCATCCCATGTGTGTAGAAAATGTCCATATGCGTAATCGCCATAGTCTTCTAATATTTCAAATTGCATATGATTCCACGCTGTTTTCAAATCCTCTATTTCAAAGCCAACACAAGCGCGATCCATATGTGGCACCTCCTCTTTCTTTCATCCATATCATACTGCGAATACGTGAAAAAGAGAAGAAACCACTGGTTGAATGAATTAGAGTATAAGTTTATCTACTGACGACAGTTCTATTACCTCGACCCATATCGAGACATTAATACTACTGTTTCTATATGCCCCGTCCAGGGAAACATATCCACCGGCTGAGCCCATTTCAGGCGGTAGCCACCGGCGGCGAGTATTTTGACATCCCGGGCGAGGGTGGCGGGGTTGCAGGAGACGTAGGCGAGGGTGGGGATTTCCGCGGCGACGAGGGCTTCCAGCAGCGCCGGGTCCGCGCCCTTTCTGGGGGGGTCGAGGATGGCGGCGTCGAAGCGCTCGCCCTTCGCGAGCAGCCGGGGAATCTCTCGGACGGCGTCGGCGCAGATGAAGCGCGCCCTGTCCGAAAGGCCGTTGCGCGCCGCGTTGCGCTTGGCGTCGGCGATGGCGGGCGGCACGATCTCGATGCCGGTGGCGAACCTTGCCCACCGGGCGGCGGCCAGCGTGATGGTGCCCGCGCCGCAGTAGGCGTCCAGCACGTTTAGCCCGCAATCGGGCTCAATCCCCGCGGCCTCCAGCGCCTTCGCGTAGAGCAGCTCGGTCTGCGCTGGGTTCACCTGGAAGAAGGACTGGGGCGACACGCTGAACGTCAGGCCCAGCAGCGTCTCAGTCAGCGCGTCCGCGCCCCAGAGCTTTGTGCAGCGCCCGTCCAGCGCGTGGGCGGGACGGCGGTTCAGCTGGCAGAAGTACAGCGATTTGAGCGCGGGCAGGCTTTCCCGCAGCGCGGGGACCAGCGGCGCGAGCTCGCCCTGAACCGGCGCGTCGGCGCAGAACACCAGCATCAGCGCTCCGGCCCGGTTGACCCGCGTTACCAGGTACCGCAAATGATTGGCGCAGGCGAGGCCATTCAGCCGCGCCGCGAGCCATTCCAGCGCCTGGACGCTCTGGGACGCCTGCAACGGGCAGTCGGCGAGGGGAACGACGCGCTTGCTGGCGGCGGCGTGCATGCCGATCACCGCGCAGCCATCCTGCCGCGCGATGGGATATTCCGCCTTGTTGCGGTAGCGATCCGGCGACGCGCAGCCCAGCGCGTCCAGCACGTTGGGCGCGTCGATGCCGCCGAGGCGCGTCAGGGCGTCCGCGACGATTTGCCCCTTCAGTGCCAGCGTGCGCTCGTAGCGGATGTGCCGCGCCTGACAGCCGCCGCAGACGCCCGCATGGGGGCAGATGGGGGCGATTCGGTCGGGCGACGGCTCCAAAACAGCGGAAAGAGACGCTTCACAGAAGCGCCCCTTTTCCCGCGTGATTTCGATCTCGACCCGCTCGCCGGGGATGGCGCCGGGCACAAAGACCGCCCGCCCGTCGGCGAGCCTGCCCACGCCCTGCAGCTGTGAGCCGATGCCGGTGACGACGATGCTCTCCATTATTTCAATGCTCCATTACAGGCCCTGCTCCATCAGGTAGAGCCTGGCTTCCTCGGCCTCGGATTCCAGCGCCTTGATCTCTATGTCCTCGGTGCGTCCGCCGCCCTGAGCGGGCCGCTTCCAGTCGCACAGGAAGCCCGCCTGACTGAGCAGCGCTTCGATCTGATGGGCCTGCTCCTCGCCGCGCGCGATGTATATGACGCGCCAGGGCGCGCTGTTTGGGGACCGCATGAAGCTCACCACCCTTTATGTGTTGTGTTCATTATATATCCAACCGCCCCGGAAGTCAACCGGAAGGCCTGTGGCGGCGCAAAAGTCATACTAAATTTTGATAAAAGCGGTTGACCCGGTATCACATCTATTGTACAATAAAAATGGTTATGTATTATCATGCGTAGGAACGCGGGAATGAGGCATACAATTGGGCATCATACATGAAGTCAAAATGACGATCAGATACGCGCACTTGATCGCCGAGCTGGTGAAGCGCGATTTGAAGCTGAAGTACAGGCGCAGCTTTTTGGGCTATTTTTGGAGCTTGCTGAATCCGCTGATGATGATGTCGGTGATGATGGTCGTGTTTTCCTACATGTTCCGCTTCGACATTGAAAACTATCCGCTGTATCTGATCTGCGGCCAGACGATCTTCAACTTCTTCAATGAATCCACGAACAAGGCGATGTTCGGCATCATTCAGAACGGCCCGCTGATCAAAAAGGTGTACGTGCCCAAGTGCGTCTTCCCGCTGGCGCGGGTGCTCTCGTGCTTCACCACCATGGCGCTGAGTCTGGTGGCGGTGCTGATCGTCATGGTGTTCACGCGGGTGCGGTTCCACTTCTCGATGCTGCTCTTCTTCGTGCCGCTGATCTTCCTGCTGTTCTTTGCCAGCGGCATGGGCATGATCCTTTCGGGCCTGGCGGTGAAATTTCAGGATGTGACGCACCTGTACAGCGTGTTCACGATGATCCTGATGTATGCCACGCCCATCTTTTATCCGATCGACGCGCTGCCGGCAAACGTGGCGCGCATCATCAAGCTGAATCCGATCTACACCATCATCTATCTGTTTCGCGAGCTGATGCTGTCCGGCCGCATCCCTCCGATTTTGAACTGGCTGTATGCCGCGGGGGCGTCGCTGCTCATGTTCGCGATTGGCGCGCTGCTGTTCGATCGGATGCGCAAGGACTTCATCTACTACATTTGATGGGCCGGAGGATACGTCTATGGGCAATGTGATTGACGTCAAAAACGCCTCCATGCACTTCATCATGGAGCAGGAGCGCACCAATACGCTCAAGGAATACGTTGTGAAGCTGGTTCGGCGCAAGCTGCGCTTTTCCAGCTTTACCGCGCTGAGCGATGTCAGCTTCAGCGTGGGGCAGGGCGAGTCTGTGGCGCTGATCGGCAAGAACGGCAGCGGCAAGAGCACGATGCTGAAGATCATCGCCGGCGTGATGGATGCCAGCGAGGGCAGCGTGACGGTCAACGGCAGCATCGCGCCGCTGATCGAGCTGGGCGCGGGCTTTGACCCGGATCTGACCGGCCGGGAAAACGTGTTTCTGAACGGTGCGCTGCTGGGCCATCGCCGGCGCTACATGCAGGAGAATTTTGACAGCATCGTGGAATATGCCGAGCTGGAGCAGTTCATCGACGTGCCCGTGCGCAGCTATTCCTCCGGCATGATTGCCCGACTGGGCTTTTCCATCGCCACCCACGTGCAGGCCGATATCCTGGTGGTGGACGAGGTGCTGGCGGTGGGCGACTACAACTTCCAGCAGAAGTGCTATAAGCGCATGGATCGGATGCTGAAGCAGGGGCGGACGCTGCTGTTCGTCTCCCATGATACGGATCAGGTGAAGAAGCTGTGCCAGCGCGCCATTTGGCTGGATCACGGCCACGTCATGGCCGACGGCCCCGCCGGGCAGGTCTGCGACGCCTACCTGGACTGGATGAAAGGACAAGAACAATGATCGTACTGCAGGAGCTGCTGTTTCCAAATCTGAATACATGCCCCGCCTTTGAAATGTACTATAGAACGGATGCGGCGCTAAAGCACGCCTATGCCGATCCCCAGGCGGGCGCGATCCGCGTGCCTCAGTGGTGTACGCTGGATCTGGACACCTATTTCAACAGCTTTTCCATCGGCAAATGGCGCAAGTATACCTGGCTGGACAATTTGAAGCTGCGGCTGGAGCTGTCCGGCGAATTCCGCGTACAGCTGGTGCACTGGCAGCGGCTTCGGGACAAGTGCAGGCGCGTGGTGGTGGCGGAGCAAATCTGCCGCGCCGGCGTGCGGGAGAGCTTTGAGCTGGCCTTTCCCGATGAACTGGCGCCCCGCGGCGTTTACGGCTGCGCGCTGTATGCCCTGGGGGAGGACTGCGCCTTTCACGGCGGCCGCTATGTGACCGAGGCGGACGCGGGCGAACTGAACGACGTGGACATCGCCTTGGATATCTGCACCTTCAAGCGCGAGGCTTATGTCACCAGAAATATCGCCATGCTGAACCGGGATATTCTGGAAAACCCGGATTGCGAGCTTCGGGAGCACCTGGAGGTCTTTATCTCCGACAACGGCAATACGCTGGAGCGGGACGCGCTGTCCAGCGACCGCGTGCACATCTATCCCAACAAAAATGTCGGCGGCGCGGGCGGCTTTACCCGCGGCATGATCGAGATCATCGACCATCCCAAGGCGTTTTCCCACGTGCTGGTGATGGACGACGACGTGCTGATCAATTCCGACGCCATCCTGCGCACCTACCGTCTGCTGCGGCTGCTGAAGCCGGAATACGCCGGCAAGACTATCGCCGGCGCGCTGATGCGGCTGGACAATCGCTATATGCAGTTTGAAAACGGCGCGGTGATGAACAGCTATATCCTCCAGCCCCGCAAGCACGGGCTTGACATGCGTAAGATCAAATGCGTGCTGAAGAATGAGCAAGAGGAGACGATTCATTACAACGGCTGGTGGTACAGCTGCATACCCATGTCGAAGATTTCAAACGACAATCTGCCGCTGCCGCTGTTCGTGCATCGCGACGACGTGGAGTTTGGCATCCGCAGCGGCAGCGATATACTGTCGTTGAACGGCGTTTGCCTGTGGCACGAGTCCTTCGACAACAAGTACGCCTCCAGCATGGAGTATTATGAGGTTCGCAACGATTTGATACTCAACGCCCTGCACAAGCCGGATATCAGCGCGCTGAAGCTGGCGTGGGAGCTGGTGCACAGAACTGTCGGCAACGCGGTGCGCTATCGCTATAACAACTGTGAGCTGCTGTTCAAGGGCATCGACGACTTCCTGGCGGGCCCGGATTATCTGATGCGGCTGGATCCGGAGGCGGTGCACCGCGAGGTCCTGGCAAAATCGGATAAATTTCTGCCGTTGGAGCAGTTGGAAAAGGAAATTCCATTCAAAGAAAAGAAGCACATCAAGAGCCTGAAGAAGCAACCGAGTCTCGTCAACACCCTGCGAATCTACCTGTTGAACGGTATTTTCCTGCCTCCGAAGGGCACGAATGTGGTCAACATCGGTACGGTGTGGCCACGCAATTTCTATCGCAGGAGCGCCGTGCTGAATTACGATGAGATCACGCAACGGGGCTTCATCTCGCGCCGCAGCTTTAAAAAGACCATGGCCGCTATGGGCGGCATCATCAACCGGGCATTCAAGCTGCTGCGCCGTTATAAGGCTGTTGGAAGCGCCTATCGCGAGGCGCAGCCGATCATGACCTCTCGCTCGTTCTGGAACGAGTATCTGGGGCTAAAATAGCGGCGTTTCATAGAATAAGAAACGCAAAAAGATCCTTCGCGCCGCGCGAAGGATCTTTGCGTTGAAGGCGAAAGCGCCTGCGGGGGCGTGGGGAATTGCCTCACATATGTACCACGGTGCCGATATCTGCGCCTTGGGCGACGCGGACGATGTTGTCCAGATCGTCCATATTGAAGACGCGGATGGCCGGGATGCGCTGTTCCTTGCACAGCTGGAAGGCGGAGGTATCCATCACCTTGAGGCCCCTGTCGATGGTTTCCTGGTAGGTGATGTCCTTGATCAGCTTCGCGTCGGGGTTCTTGCGGGGGTCGGCGTCGTACACGCCGTCCACGGTGGTGCCCTTGAAAACGGCATCCGCGCCCAGCTCGGCGGCGCGCAGCGCGGCGGCGGTGTCGGTGGTGAAGAAGGGATTGCCGCTGCCGCCCGCCAGCAGCACGATGTCGCCCGCCTCCATCCGCGCAATGGCGCGGTCGGCGCGGTAGAGCTCCGCGAAGCGGGTCATCTCCTGGGCGGTGAATACAGCGGCGCCGCGGCCCAGTCGCTGGATGGCGTCCTGCACGCACAGTGCGTTGATGATCGTGGCCAGCATGCCCATCTGGTCCGCTAGCAGCGGGTTCATTTCGTCGGTGAAGCGGCCGCGCCAGATGTTGCCGCCGCCCATTACCACGCCCACCTGCACGCCCAGGTCGCTGAGCGCCACGATGGCCTTCGCGGCGCGCTCCACGCGGCCGGTTTCAAAGCTGTGGGAGGCATTGCCGGCGGAAAAGTGTTCGGGTGCCAGCGTCTCGCCGCTGAGCTTTAGAATGATGCGCTTATACATGGTCGATCCGTCCTTTCTGTCAGGCCGCTTTGGCCGCAAACTGTTCATCGGCGTACTTGCGCCGCGCGGCGTCGATCTGGTCATAGGCGGCCACGAAGGCCTCCACCACCTTTGGGTCAAACTGGGTGCCGCCGCAGCGCACGATCTCATCGTAGGCTTCCTTGGGGTCCCAGGCGTCCTTGTAGCTGCGCCGGCTGGTCAGGGCGTCGTAGACGTCCGCCACGGCCACGATGCGGCCCTCCAGGCTGATATCCTCGCCCCTTTCGCCGTTGGGATAACCGCGGCCATCGTAGCGCTCGTGGTGCTCCAGGGCAATCTCCCGCGCCAGGGTCATGGTGTCGCCCTCCACGTTGTGCAGCAGATGCTCGCCGAACGCGGGGTGCTTCTTGATCTCGGCAAATTCATCGTCGGTGAGCCTGCCGGGCTTCTCCAGAATCTCTGAAGGAATCATCAGCTTGCCCAGATCGTGCATCGTGGAGGCCAGCCGCAGGTTTTCCACGGCCTCATCGGAAAGCCCCATCTGTGTGGCCAGAATCCGGGAATACTCGGAAACTCTTCGGATATGCTGGCCGGTCTGCTCGGATTTGTTCTCTGTGATTTCCGCCAGGGAGACGATCACTTCCTCTTGGATGCGGCTGGTCTTGTCCGCCTTATCCTGCAAATAGGCGCCGTACTCAAAGATGAGGGCGAAGAAGCGCACCAGCAAAAACAGCAGGACACCCAGCACCGGGTTGATCAGCACCAGCAGCAGCAGGCCGTAGGAGCCCTTGCGCATCCGCTTCGCGGTGGAGGGGGAGAAGGGCTGCTGCTGCTCTATGATGTGGGAGAGCAGCTGCTTGAAAAAGCTGATGTAGTTCAGCAGCACGATCAGTGACAGCAGCGTGATGAATAGCTCGATGGCCTTTTGATACACAGGATCCATGGTCCGCAAATCGGCGATTTCAAATAACGCGGCGAAGATCGCGCTGCGGCCCAGTATGCTCTCGATGTCGCTCAGCTTGCCGTCGAAGAAGCCGGCCATGAAGGGCATGTTCAGGGAAAAAGCCGCGATGATTTGCAGGATCGTGACGACCATCATGATGATCACAAAGACCTTCGCGACGTTGGCCGCGATTTTGAGCACCTTTGCGATGCTGATCAGCTTTTTCTTGACGTCATTCACGAGGATCACCTCATTGTTTGAGTGGGCTCGCGGGCGATGCCCTGAAAAAAAGGGAACGTGAAAACACGTTCCCTTTGAAATTATCGCTTACTTCTTGCCAATCTGCTCGGCGACTTCCGCGGCCAGGTCGGAGACCTTCTTCTCCAGACCGTCGCCCATCTTGTAGCGGGTAAATTCGACGATCTTCATGCCGGGAGCCTTCTTCTCGATCATCTTGCCGACGGGGGTCTCGCCGTCCTTGACGAAGACCTGCTCCACCAGGCAGACCTCCTGATAGAACTTGTTGATGCGGCCCTGCACCATCTTCTCGATGATCTTCTCGGGCTTGCCCTCGTTGCGGGCCTGCGCGGCCAGAATCTCGACCTCGTGGTTCAGGTGGTCGGGATTGACCTGATCGCGGGTCACGTACTCGGGCGCGACGGGGGAGGCGGCAGCGATCTGCAGCGCCACGTCGTGCAGCACTTCCTTCACGGTGTCGTTGACCTCAGGAACCTCGGCCTTCACCAGCACGCCGACCTTGCCGCCCATGTGGATATAGCTGTCCACATAGCCGTTCTCGCCGCACTCATAGCGGGCGAAGCGGCGGATGGAGATCTTTTCGCCGATCTTGGCGGTCTTCTCGGTGATGATATCGGCCACGGTCTGATCGGTGTCCTGATACTTCTCGGCCAGCAGGGCGTCCACGTCGGCGGGATTGCCCTTCACGATCTGCTGGGCGATGCCGGTGACCATTTCCTTGAATTCAGGGGTGTTGGCCACGAAGTCGGTCTCACAGTTGACCTCGACGATGGCGCCGGTGCCGCACTTGGAGCAGATGTAGCTGCCCACCAGGCCCTCGGCCGCGATGCGGCTCTGCTTCTTGTCGGCCTTGGCCAGGCCCTTTTCGCGCAGATAGTCGATGGCCTTTTCGACGTCGCCGTCGCACTCGGTCAGCGCCTTCTTGCAGTCCATCATGCCACAGCCGGTGCGGCCGCGCAGATCCATAACGTCCTTAGCGGTGAAGTTTGCCATTTTGAATTCCTCCTAGAATGATTGTCATGGGGAGCGCCAATCGCTCCATTACGCGATTCAAGCGGCATCTGAAAGCGTATTTCAGAATGTCGCATGAATCAATATAAGTTCAATTATTCGGCGGCTGCGGGCGCGGCCTCGTCCTCGGTCTGCTCGCCCTGCTTGCCCTCCAGAACGGCGTCGGCCAGCTTGCCGGCGATCAGCTTGACAGCGCGGATGGCGTCGTCGTTGCCGGGGATGACGTAGTCGATCTCATCGGGGTCGCAGTTGGTGTCGACGATCGCGACGATCGGGATGCCCAGGGTGCGGGCTTCCGCCACGGCGATGCGCTCCTTGCGGGGGTCGACGATGAACAGCGCGCCGGGGAGCTTCTTCATCTCGCGGATGCCGCCCAGGTTCTTCAACAGCTTTTCGCGCTCGGCGCACAGCTTGATGACTTCCTTCTTGGGCAGGACGTCGAACTGGCCGTTCTTCTCCATCGCGTCGATGTCGTTCAGCCTCTTGATGCGGGTCTGCATGGTGCGGAAGTTGGTCAGCGTGCCGCCCAGCCAGCGGTTGTTGACGTAGTACATGCCGCAGCGCTTCGCCTCGGCCTCGATGGACTCCTGCGCCTGCTTCTTGGTGCCGACGAACAGCACGCTCTTGCCCTCCAGGGCGATGTCGCGCACGAACATGTACGCCTCGTCGATCT
>JAFVBK010000239.1 GCA_017480045.1 Clostridia bacterium | reverse complement strand
CTCGTTGAAGGTCTTGGCCACGTTCACGGCGTCCTGGCCGGTCATGGCGTCCACCACCAGCAGGATCTCCTTGGGCTTGACCGCCGCGCGCACGTCGCGCAGCTCCTGCATCAGGTTTTCGTCGATGTGCAGCCGGCCGGCGGTATCGATGATCACCGGGTCGCGCCCGTAATAGCGGGCGTATTCCACGGCCTCCTTGGCGATCTCCACCGGGTTGCCCTGGCCGCGCTCGAACACCTCGACGCCCACCTGCTCGCCGACCACCTGCAGCTGCTTGATGGCGGCGGGGCGATACACGTCGCAGGCCACCAGCAGGGGCTTCTTGTTGTCCTTCTTGAGCATGTTGCCCAGCTTGGCGCACATGGTGGTCTTGCCCGCGCCCTGCAGGCCCGCCATCATATAGATCGTGGGCGCCTGGGGGCTGTAGGTCAGCCGGGCGTTGGTGCCGCCCATCAGGTTGGTCAGCTCTTCGTTGACGATCTTGATGACCTGCTGGCCCGGCGTCAGGCTCTGCATGATGTCCGCGCCCACGGCCCGCTCGGTGACCTTCTTGACGAAGTCCTTCACCACCAGGAAGTTGACGTCCGCCTCCAAGAGGGCCATGCGCACCTCGCGCATCGCGGCCTTGACGTCGGCCTCGCTCAGCTTGCCCTTGCTGTTGAGCTTTTTAAACGCGCCCTGTAATTTATCGGTCAATCCCTCGAATGCCATGGAATGTCCTCCGCGATTCGATATGTGTAGGTCAATCTTTGGCGATGATGTCCTCCAGCGCTTTCCGCGCCCGCTGAAGCGCCGGAGCGTCCGCCTCGGCGGGGTGTACGTCCGCGAGCGCCGCGAGACACGCGCGCGCGGCCTCGGTCTGGGCGCGGTGGCGCTGAACCAGCCCCAGCTTCGCTTCGTAGCCCGCCAGCTGCCGCTTCGCCTTGGCAAGGGTGTCAAACACGCCCTGGCGGGTGATGTTCAGCTGGTCGGCGATCTCCTGCTGGGAGAGATCCTCCTCGCAGTAGAGGCGCATCAGCTCCTGCCGGTGCTCCGTCAGCAGCGGGCCGTAGAAGTCCAGCAGATAGTTCAGCTCCACCCGTTCTTCCATGTCGGCCATTGCGCAGCGCCTCCGCAGGGGTTCATCCGCCATAGCAAGCAAAAACGCTTGACAGCTTGATTATTATAGGTGATTTTGCTGGTGATGTCAAGTGATTTTGATTGACAGCGGCGAGAGTTTACAGAAGCTTGACGCGCCTTGACAAATTTTCTCCTGTTTTATATGATGTTGGCAGCTTTACGAGAATTGGAGGTTTTTCAGATGGACTACAATCTTTTGTGCGCGCAGGTGAAGAGCTTTGCCGAGGCGGACGGGTGGTATGTGCCGCTGATGGCGAACGCGGCGGCGCTGCTGTTTGACTCGATGGCCGATTTGAACTGGGCGGGATTCTATGTCATGCGGCAGGGCCAACTGGTGCTGGGGCCGTTTCAGGGCAAGCTGGCCTGCGTGCACATCCCGGTGGGGAAGGGCGTGTGCGGCACGGCGGTGGCCGAGGACAAAACCCAGCGCGTGGCGGATGTGCACGCCTTTCCGGGGCACATCGCTTGCGACAGCGCCTCCAATTCCGAGATCGTGATACCGATTCACCGGGACGGCGCGGTCGTCGCCGTGCTGGACATCGACAGCCCGGTGCTGAACCGCTTTTCCGAGGCGGATCAGGCGGGGCTGGAGACGCTGGTTAAAGCCTTGGAGGCGCTGGATATTGACTGGCGCGGCCTGTGACCGCGCCAGGTGAAGGGCATATGCATTGGCGGGTATCCCCGCGTGTGGTTTGCGCGTAAATAGACGCTGATTCATTCAAGCGGCGAACGGGTGAATGAATCAGCGTCTACTCAATAATTCAACGATTCTGGGCTTAAAATTCCACGCGCCAGACCGCCGCGTCGTGGGCGGGGAGCTTGGCGGTCAAATGTCGCGCGGGCTTGCCGCTCCACAGTTCGGTGGCGGATCTGTAGCCGCGCTCGATATAAACGGGATCGACGGCGATTTTGCGGGCCTTGCCAGAGAGGTTGAAGGCGGCTACATAGCAGCCCGCGCCGTCCTTGCGCGGCGCGATCCAGGCGCATTCCTCGTCCGTGGTGTACAGCGGATGGGCGCACCAGCTTTCCCTTTCGATGGCCAGCACGGCCGCGTTGGTCAGCAGCGCGCGGGTGAATTCGTCATTTTTGGACATTTCCCCGCCGATCATCAGTGGCGAGCGCATCATGCACCACAGCGTCAGCATCGTGCGCTGCTCGGCCGGGGTGAACTTCGTCCAGCCGCCGTCGGGGTGCTGCTCGTAGCACTGACGCAGCGCGCCCACGGGCAGCATGTCCGCGTCCGGCCAGTGGCCCGGCCCGGCGTGGACGCACCACTTTTCCGCCCGCTCAAACATGGCCTTGAGCAGCCGCCAGTCGTCCCAGAAGTCGTCGGTGATGCGCCACATGTTGGCGTATTTTTTCAGGTGCTCCGCACGCTCCAGCGGCGCGGGACCGGGGGAGAGGCTGAGCACGATCTCGCGGCCGCAGCCCCGGCAGGCCTGGGAAATCAGCTCGATTTCCCGCTGGCAGTGGGGATACTCCCGCGCGATGTCGTCGCATTTGACGAAGTCCACGCCCCACTCGGCGTAGAGACGGAAGATGCTGTCGTAGTAGTCCCGCGCGCCGGGATGGTCGCACTTCAGGCCGTACATGTCCGGGTTCCAGGCGCAGATGGAATTGGGGTTCGCGACCTGGTCGCAGCTGTAGGCGCTGCCGAAGATCGGCAGATGCCGGTGCGCCGCCACGCGGGGCATGCCCCGCATGATGTGGATGCCGAATTTCAGCCCCAGGGAATGGATATAGTCCGCCAGGGGCTTAAAGCCCGCGTCGCCCGCCGCGCTTGGGAAGCGATTCTCGGCGGGCAGGAAGCGCCCGTAGGCATCCATGCGCTCGTCGGAGAAGGGGGCGTATTCGTGGGAATCAGCGGTAGGCTGATACCATTGGATGTCAACCACCACGTATTCCCAGCCATGCGCCTTTAAATGCGCGGCCATGTATTCGGCGTTGCGGCGTACGTCGGCTTCGGTGACCGCCGCGCCGTAGCAATCCCAGCTGTTCCAGCCCATGGGGGGATTTTGGGCCAACATAGGTTTCCCTCCTTGTCGATTCGTAGCGGGCATGAGAATGGAGTGTGGAGAGTGGAGAGTGGAGTGTGGAGTGCGGAGTGTGAAGTGTGGAGTGTGGAGTGTGGAGAATGGAGTGTGGAGTGCGGAGTGTGTCGTGTGGAGTGTGGAGTGTGGAGATTGGAGAGTGGAGAGTGGAGTGTGGAGTGTGGGGTGTGGGGTGTGGAGTGAGGGGTTGTGGCGCAAAT
>JAFVBK010000238.1 GCA_017480045.1 Clostridia bacterium | reverse complement strand
TGGCGGCGCTGCTGGTGGACGGCAGGCTGGCGGCGCATGCGAGGATCCCGCGGCGCGCCGAGGGGCCGGTCTCGCGGGAAGCGCTGTGGCCGCTGGGCATTTCCGGCGAGCGGCCGATGCTGCTGTTCTCCGCCAATCGAGAGGAGGATGCAGCGGCCGCGCGGGAGGCCATCCGCGCTCATGAATTTTACCGGGCGGCGGGACTGAAGGCGGATCTCATACTTCTGGACGACGGCGAGGGCGGCTATGCGCGGCCCGTTCGGGACGCGTTGGAGAGCCTGATCGCCGCCAGCCACCTGAACCAGCTGCGAGGCGAGACCGGCGGCGTATGGCTCCTGGAGGGCGGCCAGCTGACGTCGGCGCAACGGCGGGCGCTGCGCCGGGGAGCCTCCGCGGCGTTTGCCGGTCACAGGGATTTCTATGCCCAGGCGCGGGCGCTGTTGTCGGGCCTTGAGGGGCCGCGAGGCGAAGCCCCGCGGCCAATGCTCACGGGGGCGTCGACGCTGCGGCCCGTCGAAAAGCTGCTGGACAACGGCTGCGGAGGCTTTCTGCCGGAGGGCGGTTATGCCGTCGATCTGAGGGCGGGCGCGCTGCCGCCCGCGCCCTGGAGCAACCTGCTGGCGAATGATCGCGGCGGGCTGCTGCTCACCGAGCGGGGCGGCGGCTTTTTCTGGCAGGGCAACAGTCGCATGGGACGGTTGACGCCGTATACCGGCGACGCGCTGCGCGAGGGCTGGGGATTGATGCTGTACCTGGTGAATGAGCGAAACGAGTATTTGAGGCTGCTGCCGGGCGACAGTCCGCAGCTGCCCTTTCGCGCGCGCTACGACGCGGGCACGATTCGCTATGCCTTTGAAGCGCGTCGCGTGGCGGGTGAGACGCGCTTCATGGTGCCCGCGGACGGGCCGGAGGCGCGCATTGAAGTCGCCATTGAGAACAGAGGCCTGCGGGACGAGGCCCTGCGCCTCGTCTGCTATGTGGATTGGCTGATGGGCGCGGACTGCCGGGACGCGGTGTATCTGAGCACCTGGCACGCGGACGGCGCGTGCTTCGCTACCGGGGCAGGCGCCGGTGTGGGCTGGGCCGCGGCCTTGGACGCGGGCATGCTGCCGGGGCCGGGACGTCGCGCGTTTTTGGGGCGCGGTACGGCGATGCTGCCGGAGGGGATCGATCTGCCCGCGCGGGGCGAGGGTTGGACGCTGAGCGTGCCGCTGCGCGTCAATCGCGGTGAAAGGACGGCGGCGCGCCTGGCGCTGGGCTGGTCAGAAGACGCGGCGGCGGCGAGCGCCCGCGTGAACGCGCTGCGCGGGGAGACCTGGGCCGCGAAGCAGGAAGCGACGTCCGGGCTGACCGTCGAGACGCCGGACGCGGCTCTCGATCATCTGATGAACGACTTTTTGATTCATCAGGTGCGCGCCAGCCGGGTGCAGGGCCGCACGGGGTTCTATCAGCCCGGCGGAGCCTACGGCTTTCGGGATCAGTTACAGGACATGCTGGCGCTGCTGCACGATGAGCCCCAGCGGGTCCGCGCGCACCTGCTGCGCTGCGCCGCCCGCCAGTTTGAGGCCGGGGATGCCATGCACTGGTGGCACGAGCCGTATCTGGGTGTGCGCACCCGCATCTCAGACGACATGCTGTTCCTGCCCTGGGTGACGGCGGCCTACGTGAAGACCACCGGCGACAGCGCGGTGTTGAAGGAAGAAATTCCCTACCTGGAGGATGCGGCAATTCCTGAGGGACGGGCGGACGTCTACCGGGAGATGAAGCCGGGGAAGACGGCGGGCACGCTCCACGACCACTGCATGCGGGCCTTCTTCCGCG
Source organism: Clostridia bacterium (assembly GCA_017480045.1). GTDB lineage: Bacteria > Bacillota > Clostridia > Christensenellales > Aristaeellaceae > UBA2862. Next base: position 11,051 of record JAFVBK010000238.1, on the reverse strand, counting down.
CGGCGCGGTCGGGCAGCCACGGGCTGCTGCTGATGGGCGCGGGGGATTGGAACGACGGCATGGATCGCGTGGGCGCGGCGGGAAGGGGAGAGAGCGTTTGGCTGACGCAGTTTGCCGTCGCCTGCGCGGACGCCTACCGCGAGACCGCCCCGGATGCCGGTGATCAGGCCTGGCTGGAGGCGCTGGCCCGCCGCTTGCGCATCGCCATCGAGGTGAACGGCTGGGACGGCGGCTGGTATCTGCGGGCCTACGATGACGACGGCGCGCCGCTGGGCAGCGCGAACAACGGAGAGTGCCGCATCGACGCCATCTCCCAGGCGTGGGCCGTGCTGGCGGGGCTGGACGGCGCGCGCTGCCGCATGGCGATGGACGCCGCATGGGAGAATCTGGCGGACGGAAGGCTCGGCCTCATTCGCCTGCTAACGCCGCCCTTCGAGGGGCGCGGCTCCGATCCCGGCTATATCCGGGCCTATCCGGCGGGCGTGCGGGAAAACGGCGGTCAGTATACCCACGGGGCGCTGTGGCTGCTGCTGGCGCTCATTCGCCTGGGCGACGCGCGGCGGGCGCACCGGGCGCTTCAGATGCTGTTGCCGACCAGTCATTCCGATACGCCTGAAAGGGCGCGGGTCTACCGCGTGGAGCCCTACGTGATGGCGGCGGACGTGTACGACCGCCCTGGCGCGGAGGGTCGCGGCGGTTGGACCTGGTATACCGGTTCGGCGGCGTGGATGTATGTCTGCGTCCTTGAACTGCTGGGCTACGAGCGCCGGGGCGATCGCGTGCGACTGAACGCGCTGCTGGGCGACTGGCCCCGCGCGAGCGTGACCGTGCCCTTCGGCGGCAGCCGTTATCGGCTGACATGCGCAAGAAGCGCCGTCCGGGTGACGCTGGACGGCGCGGGGGTCGAGGGTGATTTTATACGAATGGTCGACGACGGGAGGAGCCACGAAGCGGTGTTCCCGCCGAGAAAGTGAGATCAGTTGAACTTGTAGATCTTCCTGATCAGCTTATAGAAGAAGATGTCGATATCCCGCCCCACCTTGCCGGGGATCAGGAACACCACGTTGGCGCTGCGGTAGCGCATGTGGCGATAGGTGGCGGGGTGGGTCTCCTTCAGCCAGGCCCACAGCGCGTCGCTCTTCTTCTGGTGCTCCGGCGTGCCGGGCAGCATCAGATAGATGGTGCAGATCATCAGCATGATGGACAGGTAGTGATACATGTACAGCGCCAGCCGCTTGTTCTCCCGCGCCAGCGCCTCCAGATCGTGGGCGTCGGCCATCATCTTGGAGACCAGAATCTGCTGATCGATGCGGCGGATCAGATTTTCCTCGGTGACGGATTGATCCGCCCGGCCGATGAAGTAGCGGTACAGATCCGCGTCCAGATAGTAGAGCGTTTTGACGGTGGGCAGCGGATGATAGACGAAGATGTTGTCCACGTAGAAGGTGTGCTTCGGCAGCACGACGCCCGACTGGCGCAGCACCGACGTGCGGTATATCGCCGCGTGCATCGTGACGAACTGGGCGGCGTTCAAACGGCCGAGCCGGTCCCAGCCGAACACCTCGCCGATGGGCATCACCTTTTCGTAGCGCACCGCGTGACGGGTGTCGTCCTCCACGTGCTCGTAGACATAGTTGCAGATGATCAGATCCAGCGGCGACGGCATTTCGGGAGTTTGCCGCAGCAGCGCCATCAGCTTATCCAGCGCCTCAGCATCCAGCCAGTCGTCGGAATCCACCACCTTGAAGTAGAGCCCCTCGGCGCTTTTGAGACCCTGATTCACGCCCTCGCCGTGGCCGCCGTTTTCCTGATGGATGGCCCGCACGATTTCGGGGTATTCCGCCGCGTATCGATCGGCGATGGCGCCGGTCTCGTCGGTGGAGCCGTCGTCCACCAGTATGATCTCCGCATCCTCGCCCGCGGGCAGCAGCGACTGGACGCACTTTTCCATGTAGGCCGCGGAGTTGTAGCATGGGACGGTGAAGGTAATCAATTTCAAAGGAGTGAGCCTCCCAATCGTATGTCAATTTCAGTATATTGTCCTCATTCTACCATGAATCGCCGGTTTTGAAAAGGCGGCGAATGTCAAGTTTGACAGAAGAGTTGCACAATTCCCGTTAAAACCATAAAAAATGCGGGCAAATCCGCCGCAAACCGGGGGAGTTCACCCCTTTACACTTAACATTCAATCAAGTATAATGTTGGAAAGCAAACCGATAATCGGCTCGAAAGAGGGAAAAGCATGGCACATTATCTGATCAAGGAACTCTATACAAACAAGCCCGCGGCGGACGTGGCCGGCGTGCGGGTGAGCGGCTGGGTGCGCACCATTCGCGAGAGCAAGGCCTTTGCGTTCGTCGAATTGAACGACGGCAGCTATTTCAAGAACCTCCAGATCATCCTGGAAGCGGAGAAGCTCGCGGACTACGCGGAGCTCGTCAAGCGCATCACCACCGGCGCGGCCATCGAGGTTCAGGGCACGCTGGCGCTGACGCCTGAAATGAAGCAGCCCTTTGAACTGAAGGCTGAGACGGTAACCGTCGTGGGCGAGAGCCCCTCGGACTATCCGCTGCAAAAGAAGCGCCACACGCTGGAGTATCTGCGCACGATCCAGCACCTGCGCCCCCGCGCCAACCTTTTCCAGTGCGCCTTCCGCGTGCGCAGCGTGGCCGCTCAGGCTATCCATCGTTTCTTCCATGACAAGGGCTATCTGTATGTGCATACCCCGCTGATCACCGGCAGCGACGCCGAGGGCGCGGGCGAGATGTTCCGCGTGACCACGCTGGACCCCGATGCCCGCCCTCTGACCGAAGACGGCAAGACCGATTTCAGCAAGGATTTCTTTGGAAAGCCGGTATCGCTCACGGTTTCCGGCCAGCTGAACGCCGAGATCTTCGCCATGGCGTTCAGGAACGTCTACACCTTCGGACCCACCTTCCGCGCGGAGGAATCCTACACCCCCCGCCACGCGGCGGAGTTCTGGATGATCGAGCCGGAAATCGCCTTCGCGGACCTGGCCGTCGATATGGACTTGCAGGAGGAGATGGTAAAGTACATCATCGCCGCGGTGCTTGAGGAGTGCCCGGAGGAGATGAGCTTCCTGAACAGCTTTGTGGACAAGGGCCTCATCGACCGGCTGACGTTTGTGCGGGATTCCGAATTCGTGCGGTGCAGCTACACCGAGGCCATCGACATCCTGCAAAAATCCGGCGAGAAGTTTGAGTATCCCATCAGCTGGGGCAGCGACCTGCAGACCGAGCACGAGCGCTACCTGACCGAGAAGCACTTCGGCAAGCCGGTGTTCGTCACCGATTGGCCGAAGGAGATCAAGGCCTTCTACATGCGCATGAACGACGACGGGAAGACCGTGGCGGCGGCGGATCTGCTGGTGCCCGCCGTGGGCGAGCTCTGCGGCGGCAGCCAGCGCGAGGAGCGCTACGACGTGCTGAAGGCCCGCATCGAGGAGCTGGGCATGAAGGCCGAGGACTATTGGTGGTATCTGGAGCTGCGCAAGTACGGCACCGCGAAGCATGCCGGCTTCGGCATGGGCTTCGCGCGCATGATCATGTCTCTGACGGGCATCGCCAACATTCGCGACGTGCTGCCCTTCCCGCGCACGACTGGCAACGCGGATTTCTGATTTTCGCGGCGATTTCACGTCAAGGGGGGCGTCCATCGGACGCCCCCCTTGACGTGGTTAAATCGGGGCATTAGGCCCTTCCCACCGAGCCGAAGAGCTCGATCTTGTTTCGCACCACGGCCTTCATGGCCTCGATCTCGTAGGGAATCAGCTGCATCAGCGTGCCCGCGCCCTGCCGCAGGCCCGCTTCGACGCCGGCTCTGCCGGCCTTGTCCAGGTCGGTGAAGATGTTCACCTTGCAGACGCCGCGCTGAACGGCCTGACGAAAGTCGTCGTCGGAGAGGCCGCTGCCGCCGTGGAGCACCAGGGGCGTGCCAGTGGCCCGCGTGATGGCGGTGATGCGCTCAAAATCCAGCTTGGGCGGGAACTTGTAGTCGCCGTGGGCGTTGCCGACGGCCACCGCCAGGGCGTCCACACCGGTCCGCCTCACGAAATCCGCGGCCACGTCGGGATCTGTGTAGTAGTCGGAGGGGTTGGCCAGCCTTCCCGCGCCCTCGTTGTCGCCCACGTGGCCCAGCTCGCCCTCCACGGTGGCGTTCATGGCGCGGCAGACGCGCACCATCTCCGCCACACCTCTGAGGTTTTCCTCATAGGGCGCGGTGGAGCAATCGTACATGATGGAGGTGAAGCCCAGCTTGAGCGCCTCCATGCACTTGTCGAAGGTCAGACCGTGATCGTAGTGCACCGCCACCGGCACGGCGGCCTTCTCCGCCATTGGGATCAGATATTCCGCCACGCGCTCAAGGGGCGTGTAGGGCAGCAGCACCTCCGCCGTACCCATGATCACCGGGGCGCGCAGCGCCTCCGCCGTTTCGATGATCGACCGAGCCATCTCCACGTTTACCGCGTTGAAAAAGCCCACGCCATAGCCGCCGGCTTTCGCGCCTTCCAGCATTTTCCGCATGTTGACCAGCATTGCCCGTTCCTCCATTCGCTTATGTGTCGGTTGATATCATTGTATTGGATTCGCGCCGTCCGTTCCCGCATCAATTTGTTATGATTATACGACGAGTTTGAGAACGCGCGGCGCGGCGTGTGATGATACAAATCGCAATTGATGCGTGAAAAATGCACGAACTGGGTATTGACGGACATGCGATTTCTTGCTAAAATTATAGAGTAAATGATACGTATGAGTTAAACAAAGCTAACAACTTTTAAGGAGGAGATACCTATGAACAACATTCCGCAGGTCAAGATGGGCATCATCGCGGTCAGCCGCGACTGTTTCCCGATCACCCTTTCCGAAAAGCGCCGCAAGGCCATCGTCGCCAAGCTGAAAGAAAAGAATTTTGACATCGTTGAGATTCAGACCATCATCGAGGGCGGCATCGACGCCAATGTCGACGAGGCCTATGAGGAGATCAAAAAGTCCGGCATCAACGCGCTGGTCGTGTTCCTGGGCAACTTTGGCCCGGAGGGCCCGGAGACCCTGATCGCCAAGAAGTTCGGCGGCCCCGTGATGTACATCGCGGCGGCTGAGGAGAACATCGGCGTGCTGTCCAGCGACCGCGGCGACGCTTACTGCGGCATGCTGAACGCCTCCTACAACCTGAAGCTCAGCGGCATCAAGGCCTACATTCCGGAGTATCCGGTGGGCGACGCCGAATATTGCGCCAATGAGATCATCGACTTCCTGCCCATCGCCCGCACTCTGCTGGGCCTGCAGGATCTCAAGATCATCAGCTTCGGTCCCCGTCCCTTCGACTTCCTGGCCTGCAACGCGCCCATCGCGCCCATCTTCAAGCTGGGCGTCAACGTGCAGGAGAACTCCGAGCTGGATCTGCTCAAGGCCTTCCACGAGCATGCCAACGATCCCCGCATCCCCGCCAAGATCAAGGAGATGGAGGACGAGCTGGGCGCGGGCAACAAGATGCCCGGCATTCTGCCGAAGCTGGCCCAGTATGAGCTGACGCTGCTCGACTGGATCGAGGCCAACAAGGGCACCGCGAAGTATGTGGTCATGGCCAACAAGTGCTGGCCGGCCTTCCAGACCGAATTCGGCTTCGTGCCCTGCTACGTCAACAGCCGTCTCACCGGCATGGGCATCTGTACCGCCTGCGAGGTGGACATCTATGGCGCGCTGTCCGAGTACATCGGCACTTGCGTGACCGGCGAGGCCGTCACCCTGCTGGACATCAACAACAGCGTGCCCGCCGACATGTACAAGGAGAGCATCGAAGGCAAGTTCAACTATCGCCACAACGAGACCTTCATGGGCTTCCACTGCGGCAACACGCCCATGTGCAGGCTGACCTGCGGCACCATGAAGTATCAGCTGATCATGAACCGCGGCCTTGAGAACGGCGGCGAGCCGGATATCACCCGCGGCACCCTCGAAGGCGACATCGCTCCCGGCGATATCACCTTCTATCGCCTCCAGGGCAACGCGGACAGCGTGCTGCAGGCCTACATCGCCGAGGGCGAGGTTCTGCCCGTGGCCACCCAGTCCTTTGGCGGCATCGGCGTGTTCGCGATTCCCGAAATGAATCGCTTCTACCGCCATGTGCTGATCGAGGACGGCTATCCGCATCACGGCGCGGTGGCCTTCGGTCACGCCGGCACGGCCATCTTCGAGGTGCTCAAGTATCTGGGCATCCAGAAGATCAGCTTCAACCAGCCCAAGGGCGTCTACTACAAGAGCGAGAATCCCTTCGCTTAATCGACCGACCCTTCCGATCTCGCCGCGGCGGCCCTGCGCCTCCGCGGCGATTTTATGGGAACAAGTGAATGGGGATATGAAATGGCCGCCGCGCCGGAATGGTTCGATTTCGGGAAATCGACGCGGGCGCGCGCGGATGGCGCAAGGAGATGAAGTGATGAAACGATTGCTGATGGCGGCGCTGCTGCTGATGGCGGCGCTGGCATTCGCCGGCTGTCGCTTTGCGGTGGTGGAGAGCGATTCAGTGCGCATCGAGGCGCCCACGCCGTCGCCGTCGCCCCAGGCGACGGACGCGCCGTAACATGACAGTCAACAAAAAATTAAAATATTCGCCATGCTATTGGCGCGGGATGAAGCTATAATAATGTCATTGACATATAATGACCGTAGTGGCAGGCTTTGCCTGCCGATGGAGGAGCGATACATACTATGCGACGCGCGATGTGCCTTTTGACGCTGGCTGCTCTGCTGGCGATGATCATGACCCCCGCGGCCCTGGCCATATCCGGCCAGGAGGCGCTGTTTGGCGGCGGAGAGGTTCCGGAGACCACGGAGCCCGCGTCCCAGGCCCAGGACGAGGCCCCGGCGGCCGCGGAGAGCGCCGGGGAGACGTCCTCGGCAGGACAGTATCCCACGCTGAGCCTGGGCGACCGGGATGGCGACGACAGCACCGCGTACATCGTGTTCATGCAGAACCGGCTGATCGAGCTGGGCTATCTGAGGGATGCCGCGGACGGCGTGTTCGGCGAGAATACTCAGACCGCCGTGAAGGCGTTCCAGCGGAACAACGGCCTGGCCGATACGGGCATTGCCGACGCCGCGACGCAGCAAAAGCTGTATTCCGATGTGGATACCCTGGCGCCGATGTCTGAGGACAGCGGCATGTTCGGCGGCGAGATCACCCGCGTGCAGACCATGCTGGGCCAGTGGGGCTTCTATGGCGGCGAGGTGGACGGCCAGACGGGCAAGAACACCAACGCGGCGATTCGCCAGTTCAAGAAGTACATGAAGGCCTTCTATCCCAGCTTTGGCGTCACGCCCACGCCGGAGCCCACGGCCACGCCGAATCCGGAGGGCCAGTTTGCCGACATGCCCGTGGTGTTGGATATGCCGCTGGCGACGCCGAGCACCGAAGCGATGAGCGATGAGACCATCACCGAAGCGGTGATGGAGTTCGTGGACGGCGAGAAGGACTTTGTGGTGTTTCGCCAGACCGTGCAGGAAGGAGATTCCGGCGACGAGGCGCTGCGCGTGCAGACCCGCCTGCATCAGTTGAAGTACCTCTACGCCGCCGATGGCGAATTTGGCGGGCTGTCCACCCGCGCTCTCAAGTATTTCCAGCGTAAGAACGGCTTGCAGGAGACGGGTGTCGCCGACGCGGAAACCCAGCAGGTGCTGTTCTCCGCTAAGGCGCTGCCGGGCGAGGAGTACGTGTTCCCCTACAAGCTGGTGGTGGATATCTCCGACCAGCGCGTATACGTGGGGCAGTGGACCGGCGACCAGTACGAGGGTCCGATCTATACCTTCGAATGCGCCACCGGCAAGAAGGATACCCCCACGCCCCTGGGTACCTATCAGGCGGGCGGCAAGGCCGGCGGAGAGTGGTATTACTTCAAGGATTTCAACTGCTACGCCAAATGGGCCTATCAGATCGTGGGCGGCATACTGTTCCATTCCAATACGGTGAGTAAGCCCAAGGGCAAGCCCAGCAATGGCGGCCTTGGCCATCGCGCCTCCCACGGCTGCGTGCGCATGAAGGTGGAGGAGGTCAAGTGGATCTACGACAACTGCCCGGAGGGCACTACGGTCGTGATTCAGGAATGATTTTTGAGAATATCGATTGCCGCCGGAGCGGATGCGCTCCGGCGGCAATCCTTTTACTTTTCCCTCGTTGACAATTTGCGCCGGTTCGTGTATATTGTTGTCAGAAATGAAGTAAATTGGTGCAACAGATGATCAGCGAAGCATATTGATAATTCAGGAGGGAAAACGCCCATGAAGCTGCCTGGCTATCACGAGGATCTACACACGCTGCATGTGAACACCCTGCCCAACCGTGCCTATTACATACCCTATTCCGACGGAGAGGTCGCCCGCAGGGATGTGCGCGCCGAATCCGATCGATTTATGTCCCTGAGCGGGGAGTGGAAATTCCGCTATTTCGCCAGCACCGCGGATTTGCCGGAGGATTTCCTCTCGGAAGCGCAGCCGATGGACGCCATCCCGGTGCCCTCGGTGTGGCAGACGCACGGCTATGACCGGCACCAGTATACCAACGTGCGCTATCCGATTCCCTTTGATCCGCCCTATGTGCCCGCGAAAAACCCCTGCGGATTGTATATCCGCCATTTCCAGCTGGACGAGCAGGAGGGCCTCAGGACGCTGGTGTTTGAAGGCGTGGATTCCTGCTTTTACCTGTGGATCAACGGCGCGTTCGTGGGCTATAGCCAGATTTCCCACTCCATCAGTGAATATGACGTCACCAATTATGTGCGCCCCGGCGATAACGCGATCGCCGTGCTGGTGCTGAAGTGGTGCGACGGCACGTATCTGGAGGACCAGGACAAGCTGCGCATGTCCGGCATCTTCCGGGATGTCTATCTGCTGCGCCGCGACGCGAGGCATATCTGGGACTATTTTGTGCACACCAACCTCTCCACGGATCTGCGCGCCTGCGATATCCACGTGGATTTGCAGCTGCGGGGCGAATCGCCGGAAAACCATTCGGTGCACTACTATCTGTACGATCCCCAGGGCGATCCCGTGGCCAACGGGCGCACCTACGACGCCTGGATCGACATCCACCTGAACGATGTGGAGCTGTGGAACGCGGAGAATCCCGCTCTGTACACGCTGGTGCTGCGCTATGGGGGCGAGCGGATCGTGGAATTCGTGGGCCTCAGGGAGATCCATATTTCAAACCGCGTGGTGTACGTCAACGGTCAGAAGCTGAAATTCCGCGGCGTGAACCGCCACGACAGCGATCCCGTGGTGGGCCCGGCGGTGGACGAGAACCACATGCTGCGCGATTTGGTGTTGATGAAGCAGCACAACGTGAACGCCATCCGCACCAGCCATTATCCCAACTCGCCGCTGTTTCCCCGCATGTGCGACCACTACGGCTTCTACCTGATCGGCGAGGCGGATCTGGAGTGCCACGGCGTGGTATTCCACGACGGCGAGTACGACGAGGCCAATTACAACCTGATCGCTCAGGATCCTGAGTTCTGCGAGGCGATCTTGGATCGCGTGCAGCATAGCGTCATCCGCGATAAAAACCGGCCTTCCATCGTGATTTGGTCCATGGGCAACGAGTCCGGCATGGGCGCGAATCTGCACGAGGCGCTGCGCTGGACGAAGGCCTACGATCCCTCCCGCCTGACCCACTACGAGCGTGCCTCCTTCCCGCCGCCGGGCGAGGAGATCAACCACGACAATCTGGATCTGTACAGCCGCATGTATCCCTCCATCGAGGAGATCGACGAATACTTCGAGAAGTGCGATATCGACAAGCCCTACATTCTGTGCGAGTATTCCCATGCCATGGGCAACGGCCCCGGCGATTTGGAGAACTACTTCAAATGCTTCGACCGCCACGATGGCCACTGCGGCGGCTTCGTGTGGGAGTGGTGCGACCATGCCGTGGACATGGGCCGCAATCCCGACGGGCGCCGGCGCTACTATTACGGCGGCGACTTCGGCGAATTCCCCCATGATTCCAACTTTTGCATGGACGGCCTGGTGTATCCGGACCGCCGGCCCCACACCGGCCTCAAGGAGTTCAAGAATGTGAACCGTCCCGCGCGCATCCGTGAGGTGAACCTGGAAGCGGGCCTGTTCAGCATTCGAAACATGCTGGACTTTACCACCCTGAGCGAGCACGTGACGCTGCACTATGCCGTGCGCCAGGGCGGTCGGGAGATCGCCAGCGGCGAGGTGCCGGAGGAGATGCTGAATATCCCGCCCCACGGCGAGCGGGAGCTTCAGATCCCGCTACCGGATACGAAGCGCGCGGCCTTCGCGGTGTACTTTGAGACGCGGCAGCGCTATGACCGCCCCCTGGTGCCCGCCGGACATCCGCTGGGCATCGAGCAGATCGGCCGCCAGCTGTGGGAGCAGCCGGAAAAGCCGGAGGGCGTGCTGGGCCTGGAGGTGCAGGAGGACGACCGCGTGGTCAATATGCGCGGCGAGAACTTCCGGTATGTGTTTGACAAGCAGACCGCCTGCTTCAATGTGCTGAACTACGACCAGCTGCATCTGCTCCAGGCGCCGATGGGCTTCAATATCTGGCGCGCGCCCACCGACAACGACATGTATCTCAAGGAAAAGTGGCTGCGATTCGGTTACGACCGCGCCATCACCCGCGTGTACGATGTGCGCGTGGAGGCGGGGGACGACGCCGTGATCACGGCGAGCTTCAGCCTGGGCGCGACCTACCTGCCCAACATCGCCACGGGCACCGCCGTGTGGCGCGTGCACATGAACGGCAGGATCGACGGCAGCATTCACGTCAAGCAGCGCGAGGGCGCGCCGGCGCTGCCGCGCTTCGGCCTGCGGATGATGCTGCCGGACGAGGTCGACCAGGTGCGCTACTTTGGCTTCGGCCCCTTCGAGAGCTACAAGGACAAGCACCGCGCCAGCGTGAAGCACCTGTATGACGACACCGTGGACGGCATGTACGAGGATTACATCCGTCCCCAGGAGAACGGCAGCCGCTGGAATTGCGACTATGTGCGCCTGACCGGCCCG
>JAFVBK010000237.1 GCA_017480045.1 Clostridia bacterium | reverse complement strand
GAAATCAGACCCAGCGCCGCGGCGACGCCGGTGATCAGATCGCCGGCCTGATCCCAAACGGAGCTGTTTGAGGATTCCAACTCGCGCCAGCCGGTACCGTCGTAGACGGACACCTCAAGGCCATACTCCGCGAGGGCCTGGGCCAGGTATCGGGCCTGGGCGTCGTTCAGGCCGCGGGCCACCGTGATCGGCGCGCTATCGACGATCAGCAGCGCCTCGTCGGAGGCATAGCCGCAGATCTGCTGCAGGAGCGCCGCTGCCGTAGTCCGGGCGCAGCTGCCCAGCGACAGCAGCATCACCATGTTGCCCTCGCTGGCGGCCGTCGTGGTCACCGTCGCGGCAATCGCGCTCACCTGCGTGCCGCAATTCGGGCAGAAATTTACGCCGTTTGCAAGCTGTGTTCCGCAATTCGGACAAAACATCTGTGTCACCCTTTCCCCGCGGGGCGGCCGCGCGGCCCACACCCGCTATTTTACTATCCATAGTTTACACCACAGATGTGGACAGTCGATGTCTAATATATTAACACTATATCAAATTACAATTTACATTTCACGCGCGCCGCTTCCACGCCCCCTGACCGGAAAAGTCCTTGATGAATCGCAGGTTTATACTATTCTCAATCTAAATTGCAACCAATTGCGGGCGTCTTATCCGCCCTGCCTTTGTCTCACTGCGGTCAACGATGGCGGCAAATCAAGGGAAATCAACGTAGAGATGCAGCTTTAGATGCCGAAAATGCGCTTCAGGCATTTTGGAAGCACGCCCTGGTATTAATCTGAGAATCGCATCATGCCCTGCCCGTGTAATCCTCGTCGATGCGATCCTTCCAGCTGGCGCTGAGCGGGCGGCTGCAGCGCACCTGGGTGATGGCCTCGGCCAGCACATCGTAGTTCAGGCGCGTGCCAAGCCTGTCCGCCCGATAATTCACGGCGCGATCCGCGTCGATGCCCAGGCCGCCGGCAGTCTCCACCGCGTCGATGTTCGCGCCCAGGAACAGGAACTCCCAGCCGTATTTCGCCTTCTGCCGCTCGATCATCTGCTTCACCCGGTCGCTGGAATAGCGGCGACTGGCGTTCTCCATGCCGTCGGTGGTGATCACGAAAAGCGTGTGGGCGGGCACATCCTCCTCGCGGGCGTACTTGTGCACGTTGCCGATGTGGTGAATCGCGCCGCCGATGGCGTCCAGCAGCGCCGTGCAGCCGCGCACATAGTATTCCCGCTCCGTCAGCGGGGCAACCGTATCGAGCTTCACCCGGTCGTGAATCACCGCGCAGGTGCTGTCGAACAGCACCGTGGAGACCAGCGCTTCCCCCGCCTCCCGCTTCTGCTTTTCGATCATCGAATTGAAGCCGCCGATGGTGTCGGCCTCCAAGCCCGCCATGGAGCCGCTGCGGTCGAGTATGAAAACCAGCTCTGTCAGATTTTTGTTCATGATAAAACCTCCTGTCATGTCGCTCGTTTGTCGTTTACGAGGACATTATAGGAGGTTTTGGCATGGATAAGGTCGCCTGGGAGGCGACAAATCCGCGCTTTGCGAATTCAGCGCTTTTGACTTATCAATATCCCAGCGGCTGAAGATCCAACCGGAACAGCACCTGGTTGATTTCGATCAGGTTGTAATTGCCGGTCATGATGCAGTATTCCACCACGATGTCGGCCTTGCTGCTGTGGGTGAGTGCGTAGCCGGCCTTCATCAGCAGCTCCCTGGCCTCGTCCATGGGCAGCTCCAGCGCGATGGCAAAGGCCAGGGCGGTCTGCTTGCTGGGACGGTAGGCCGGGTTGTTCTTGATCTTGTTGAACAGCCGGCGATCCACGTTGGCGCGCTTGTAGCAGGCGGCGTCGGTCAAACCCTTTTCGTCGATCTTCCGAAGCAGCATCTCGCTGAAGCCCTCGTCCACCTGGCCCAGCATGTCCTCCAGACTGGCCTGCGGCGCGACCGCGCCGGCGGATAGATCCGCGTCCGCGAAGATGGTCTCGTTCCGAGCGGTATCCTCGCGATGCGCGCGGCGGAACAGACCGCCGCCGACGGTGGGCCGGGGCATATCCTTCCAAACGCGCTGACTGCGCCGGGCCTCGCGGTCGGCGTCGTAGTGCTCGGCCACATACACGTCGTCGATGTAAGCGGCGACCTCCTTGAACAGCTTGCCGCCCAGCTCCACGGTATCCCTGGTGAACACCACGATGTACACCGTCATGTCGTTCTCCAGCAAAAAGCGGCTGATCTCGTCCACCGCCACCTGCATGGCCTCGGCCTTGGGATAGCCGTAAACGCCCGCGGAAATCAGCGGGAAGGCCACCGTCTCGCAGTGATATTCCTTGGCCAGCGCGAGGCTGTTCTGATAACAGGCCGCCAGCAGCGCTCGCTCGCCCTGACCGCCGCCCTTCCAGACGGGACCGACCGTGTGGATGACATATTGACAGGGCAAATTGTAGCCCCGCGTGATCTTGGCCTGTCCCGTCTCGCAGCCGTTCAGCGTGCGGCACTCCTCCAGCAGGCGCGGCCCGGCGGCGCGATGAATGGCGCCGTCCACGCCGCCCCCGCCCTGCAGCGCGTTGTTCGCGGCGTTGACGATGGCGTCTACCTCCATGCGGGTGATGTCGTTTCTCACAATTTCAAGCGGCATAGGAACCTCCCGAACGATTCGCAAAATGCTTCTTTTATAAAACCATTATATCACATCGCGAGAAAATCGCAAGCGAATCAGACGCTAAAAATCACGGCCGAGGTTGAACGACGGCCGTGATTCTTTTCTCATTTGCTCACCTTGATCTTCACCTTCGCAATTTTTCCGTTGGCGGTTCTGACGGCAATCTTGCAGCTGCCCTTCTTGAGGGCGACGACATTGCCGTTGGCATCCACGGCGGCAACCTTTGGCTTCGAGGATTTCCAGGTGAGGGGCGAGGTGGCGGTGGTGGGCAGAATGGCGGTTTCCAGCTTCAGCGTGTCCCCCACCTTCAGCTTCACGGTGCCGGATTTGTTGAGGACGATCTTCGTCGGCACGGTGGGGTCGACCACCTGCACCGTCAGCGTCGCCTTCTTCCTGTTCTTGGTCGTGACGGTGATCTTGGTCTTGCCCTGGGCGAGCGCCGTGACCAGGCCGGACTCGCTGATGGGCGCGACCTTCGACTTGGAGGACTTCACGCCCTTGATCGTCCAGCCCCTGGCGGTGGCAAAATCCGGGGAAAGCTGCAGCTGCTCGCCCAGCCCCAGCACCACCGTGCCGTTGCCGCCGGTCTTGGTCAGCGCCTTTTGCAGGATCGGCCTCTTGACCGTCACCGCGCAGGTGGCCGTCTTGCCGCCGTCGGCGGTCTTGACCGCGATGGTGGCGGTGCCGGCCTTGACGCCGGTCACCACGCCGTCCGCCACGGCGGCGACGGAGGCGTCGCTGCTGGCCCAGGACACGATCGAGTTGGTGGCGTTGCTGGGCGCGACCGTCGCGGTCAGCGTGGCGCTCTCCCCCGCGTAGATCGTGATCGCGGTCTGATTCAGGCTGACGCCCGTGACGGCGATGGCGCTGCCGTCGGCGGAAATGGAATTGGCGGCCAACGGCTTCGCGCCAGGCCACTTGATATATTTCACGTAAGCGTATCCCTTCCAGGCATTGCAGAAGCCCTGCCAGGAATAGAAGCGGGTATGCTGGGAGCCGGAATGGCTGTCCATCGTGAACACGCCGTCGGCATTCTTGTCCACCACGATCAGGCTGTGGCCCTTGTGGCCGCAGCTCAGGCCGTCGTTGTTGAACCTCGCGCACTCGGAGGTGCAGGACTGCACACGGATCGTCGCGCCCGGCGCGGTCTGCTGGATAAACGCCTTCAGATGCGCCGGCGTCAGCGTGCGCTGGGCGTCGTTCAGGTTGCCCAACAGGTTCAGGCCCGTAGAGGCGTTGCCCGCGAAGGTCTCGCTGAACTGACAGCCCCACACCAGCTTGTAGATGCCCTGAGCCCACTTCCAGCAGTTGCCCACGCCGGTGTCCGGCACCATGTTGGCATAGATCTGCTTGCCGTTGAGGGTGTAGACCTTGTCGTTGCTGTAATCCGTGTAATTGGCGGAGGCCAGCACGGCGCGGTCGTCCTCATAGGTGACATTCGCCAGCGGCAGCAGGGGCCAGTTCAGGTCGTCCTTGTACAGCCCGACGGCGCTGGACGCGGCGACGGCATTCAGGTAGGCCAGCGACTTTTCCTCGTTCATCGGCAGCAGGTCGGCGGCGTCCATGTAGCCCACCAGCACGCTCCCGTCGGCATAGAAGGCGATGGGCGCGCGACTGGCAACGGAACCGGTGACCAGCACCACGTCCCCCGCGCTCAGCAGCGCGGCAACCTCCCAGTCCTCGCCGCTGACATAGACCGCGGCGCCGTCCGTGCCCACCTGCCAATAGCTATAGTCCGGCAGCGGCGCGGCGGCCACGGCATAGCCCGCCTCATCCTCGCCGTCGCCGGTCTCTTCGGGCGTTTCGGACGCCTCATCCGCGGGCGATTCCACGGCCTCGCCGGTCTCGACGGACAGGCCAGTGTCCTCGTCCACGCTCTGCGCGAGCGCGATATCCGGCTCAAGCTCCGAGGCCTCCATGAGGCCGGCCGTCATGATCGAGGCCAGCAGACACAGCGCCAGCACGAGCGCCACACACTTCAAGCTACGCATAAAATATCCTCCCAATGGAATCATCACGTTTGACATTACAATACTATTGTAATATTATGTCTAAAATTTGTCAAGTTCTAGCTGAAATCGCAAAGTTTTCCGTAAAATATATAGATTATTCCAATAACGGCCAAACGCCGGGTGAAATTTCTGTTACTGTACAAAAACGGATTGACAACAGCGGCTTTTTCCTCTATACTTTGTAGCGTTGGCGCGTACGCGCCGAAATGAAAGAAGTAACGGACGGAGGTGTGTGAAATGAAGCTGCGGAATCGTGTAATCGCAACGCTTTCTTTCGCCTGCCGTCGTCACGGGGTTTATTCTGCCTGAGCCAAATTGGGCCGATACGCGCCGGACACGCAGGTGTCCGCCGCTTTTCTATATGTATCTTACCTTCAGGAGGCTTTCATGGAAAAACATAGCGAGAAAAAAAACGCGGGGCTGAGCGTGATCCAGCGGTTCCCGGAGTTTATGAAGGGAAGCGGGCTGAAATACGCGGGCAGCGTATTCGCGGTGGCCGTCAGCGTGCTGGCGAACTTTCTCACGCCGCTGCTGGTGGCCGGGGCGGTGGACGCCATTACCGACGCGCTGAACGGCAACGGCGCGAACGCGGTCAACCTGCCCGGCTTCCTGGCGGGCTGGTTCAACGCCCGCGGCGGCGCGGCGTACCTGGCGCGGCACATCTGGATCGTGGCGGCGCTGCTGGTGGCGGTCAGCCTGATCGGCGGCCTGTTTCAGTACCTGAGGGGCAAGTGGAGCGCCGAGGCCAGCGAGACCATCGCCGAGCGCATGCGCACGCGGCTCTACGCCCATCTGTTGGACATGGACTACGACTACCACGTCAAGGCCCAGACCGGCGATTTGATCCAGCGCTGCACCACCGATGTGGAGACCGTGCGCCGCTTCCTGGCCAGCCAGGTGATCGAAATCTTCCGCACCGTGATCATGGTGGCGCTGGCGCTTTGGCTGATGGCCTCCATCCACGTGAAGCTGACGCTGATCTCGCTGATCCTGATTCCCCCGCTGTTCGGCCTGGCCTTCTGGTTCTTCCACTGGGTGCAGAAGCTGTTTCTGGAGGCGGATGAGGCGGACGGCCAGCTGAGCGCCATGCTACAGGAGAGCCTGACCGGCGTGCGCGTGGTGCGGGCATTTGGCCGGCAGCGCTACGAGAGCGACCGCTTCACCGTCTGCGCCGACGCCGTGCACGACAAGAGCGTGCGCATCAGCCACGTGATGGCGATTTACTGGTCCGGCTCCGACATGCTGAGCATGGCTCAGACAGGCCTGACGCTGCTGTTCGGCATACTGTTCGCCGCGCGGGGCGAAATCACCACCGGCAGCGTGCTGACCTTCGTCAGCTACATATCGATGCTCATCTGGCCCATCCGCCAGCTTGGACGCATATTGCAGGATCTGGGCAAGAGCATGGTGGCCATGCGCCGCGTCTACGAGGTTCTGGACGCCAGGGCCGAGACCGATACCCCCGGCGCGGGCGAAGCCCCGCTGTACGCGGATATTGAGTTCAGGCACGTGGGCTTCCAGTACGACAGCAAGCACCCGGTGCTGGACGACGTCTCCTTCACCGCCAGGGCGGGCCAGACCGTGGCTATTCTGGGCGCGACGGGCAGCGGCAAGAGCACGATGATGAACCTCTTGCAGCGGCTCTACGACGCCGCCAGCGGCGAGATATTGATCGGCGGACGGGACATCAGGACCATCGAAAAGAAATACCTCAGAAGCCGCGTGGGCTACGTGCTGCAGGAGCCGTTCCTCTACTCCCGCTCCATCAAAGACAACCTGGCCATCACCCGCGAGGGCGCCGGCATGGACGAGATCGAGCGCGTGGCTGAAATCACCCACTCCGACGGCTTCATCGCCCAGTTCAAGGAGGGCTACGACACGATGGTTGGCGAGCGGGGCGTCACCCTCTCCGGCGGACAGAATCAGCGCATCTCCATCGCGCGGACGCTGCTGCGGGACAACGACATCCTCATTTTGGACGACTCCCTCTCCGCCGTGGACACCGAGACGGACCGAGCCATTCGGGAGGCCCTCAAGGAGGGCAGGAGCGCCAATGGCCGCGTGCCCACCACGTTTATCATCTCCCACCGGCTGACCACGCTGGCCGACGCCGACCTGATCCTCGTATTGGAGGACGGCAGAATCGCCCAGCAGGGCCGGCACGAGGATCTGATCCGCCAGGAGGGCCTCTATCAGAAGGTGTACCGGATCCAGGCTGCGCTGGAGGACGAATTGAACAGCGAGATCGCGTAATATAAGGAGCTACCATGCAATACCAACAGGAACAGGATTATACCAAAAAGCTGGACGCGGGGCTCTGGCGGCGTCTGATCGGCTACATGAAGCCCTACCACAAGCACCTGATCGCCATCATGGCGACGATGGCCGTCAGCGCGCTGTGCGACACCATCTTTCCGCTGCTGACCCGCGAGGCCATCGACACCTTCATCGGCGGCGGCGCCACGGCGGGCAGAGGTTGGTTCATCGCGCGCTATGCCGGCACGCTGCTCCTGCAGACCGCCTGCATCTTCACCTTTTGCCAGCTGTGCGGCCGGGCGGAGTGCGGCATCAACCGCCACATCCGAAAGCTCAGCTTCAAGCGGCTGGAAGAGCTGTCCTTCTCCTACTATGATCAGACGCCGGTGGGCTTCATCATCTCCCGCATGACCAGCGATACCGCCCGTCTGGGCGAGACGGTGGCTTGGGGCCTGGTGGACCTGTTCTGGTCCGGGGCCTACATACTGATCACCGCCGTGGCGATGTTCCTGCTGGACGCGCGCATGGCGCTGCTGGTGCTCAGCGTGATGCCGGTCATCGCCGCGGCGGCGGTGTGGTTTCAAAAGCGGATACTGGCCAGCTACCGCGAGGTGCGCAAGACCAACAGCCAAATCACCGGCGCGTTCAACGAAGGCATCATGGGCGCCAAGACCAGCAAGACGCTGGTGCGCGAGGAAGCCAACTGCGCCGAATTCTCCGTGCTGACGGGCAAGATGCGCTCCGCCTCCATCCGCGCGGCGGTGTTCAGCGCGCTGTTCTTCCCCATCGTCATCTCCCTGGGCTCCATCGCCACCGCGCTGGTGCTGCAGCGGGGCGGCACGGAGGTATTCAGCGCCAGGGGCCTCGTCACCGTGGGCACGCTGGCGGCCTTTGTGCAGTATTCCACCGGCATCTTCGAGCCTATCAGCAACATCGCCCGCATCTTTGCCGATTTGCAGGCCAGCCAAGCCGCGGCGGAGCGCGTGGTAGGCATGCTGGAGACCGAGCCGGAGATCTTCGACACCCCGGAGGTGGTCGAAAAATTCGGCGACAGCTTCAATCCGAAGCGGGAAAACTGGCCCGGCATCGTGGGCGACGTGGAATTCGACCACGTGTCCTTCCACTATGCCACCGGCGAGGAGGTGCTGGAGGACTTCTCCCTGAAGGTAAAGGCCGGGCAGACCGTGGCGCTGGTGGGCGAGACGGGCAGCGGCAAGAGCACCATCGTGAACCTGGTGTGCCGCTTCTACGAGCCCACGAAGGGCGTCATTCGCATCGACGGCGTGGACTACAAGCAGCGCAGCATCCTCTGGCTGCAAGCCCACCTGGGCTACGTGCTGCAGCAGCCCCACCTGTTCTCCGGCACCATCCGCGAAAATATCCGCTTCGGCCGGCTTGACGCCACGGACGCGGAGATCGAGGCCGCCTGCCGCATGGTGGACGCGGAGAGCTTCATATTGAAGCTGGAAAAGGGCTACGATACCGAGGTCGGCGAGGGCGGCAACCGCCTGTCCACCGGCCAGAAGCAGCTGATTTCCTTCGCCCGCGCGCTGATCGCGAACCCCGCCATATTCGTGCTGGACGAGGCCACCTCCTCGGTGGACACCCAGACCGAACAGAAGCTGCAGGCCGCCATCGCCGCGGCACTGAAGGGGCGCACCTCCTTCATTATCGCTCACCGCCTCTCCACGGTGCGCAGCGCCGACCT
>JAFVBK010000019.1 GCA_017480045.1 Clostridia bacterium | reverse complement strand
CGACCATCGCGGGAGCGGCAGCGCCCGGCAAGTCGAACAGCGCCCCCGTGATCCTTCCCAGCAGCCGCTCATAGACCATGGCCGCTTCCGAGCAAGTGAGCAGCGGCATCAACGCCAAAAAGGGAAATACCGCCGGCGCTACTGATGTATACCAGTGGGCCATCGCCCGCGCCGCGCCTGCCGCCGCCGCCTGAGGTTCGGACAGCAACAGGCCCATCAGCAACAGTCCACCTAGCCACTTTAGATGCCGCATAAAAAAATCCCCCCGTCCGCAAGAGGATATGCGAACGAGGGGACTCGTTACCACAGACAAAGGATCTTTGCTCACCTGTCGAACCGCACGGTACACTCGCCGCCCTCGGCCACGCCGGGGTCCTGCACATAAAAATGTGCGGTGGCATTGTCGTCCAGCCACTCCAGCATCATCGTGCCGTGGGGCGTCTCTATGACTTGCGCGTCCTCAGCGCCCTCGTCCTCCGCGCCTTCCACGGTGTTCAGGGGAACGATATTGCCGGTATAGGCCAGGTAGACCTTGCCCTCCACAGCGGCATTGGCGCGATAAAACAGTCCAAGCACCTGGGGATAGGCCTCGAACGCCACGCTCACATCGTCGGCGATGGTATCGGGATCGCTGTCGGGATAGGACTCCAGCCGGGCGGCCTTCCGTGCCTCGACGCTCGCCTCATTGCGCTCGGCGTCGGAATCAAAGCGCCACATGATCGCCAACCTGTGCCCGCCGTCGGAATCGTTGACGGTCTTATAATGGTGGGGCATGGCAGTGTAGGTCACAAAGCTGAGATAGGTAAAGCCCAGCATCAGCACCACGAGCAGCAGCATCGCCACCGCGCCGCCCGCCACGATTTTGGTGACGCGACCATGAATGCGCCGAATCAGCGCGTAGGCGCCCCAGCCCACCAGCGCAAACAGCGCGAAGACAGGCAGGAACAGCGTCACCGGCGCGTTGATCAGCGACAGGCCGCATCGCTCCAGAACGCTCAGCACGGCCGTCGCCAACACCACCGCGGCAATGACGCCCAATATGATTTTATCCGACGTCCGGAAGCTGGACAGCAGTCCCTTGGTTTTTGAGGGTTTCATGGATTTTGTATCGTTCCTTTGCCGTCGTCAGGTCGCGCTCACAGCTTTTCAGGATAGATGCCCTTGGCATGCAGCTCCAGCAGCGCCTGCTGCACCAGCGGGCGATCCTCCTGATAGGTGACGCCGAACCACACGGCCTCGGTCTCCAGCATGTCCACGGTGATTTCACCGGATTTGAGCAGCGCGCCCACCATCACCGGCAGCAGGCACTCGGCCTTGATGTCGGCGGGATTGGCGGCCTTCAGAAATTCCTCAAAGTAACGCTGCATCTGATCAAAAATCGCGGGCTGGAAGCCCCAGAAGTTCATGGAGACGAGCGCTTCGGGGTCCAGATCGCGGCCCGGCTCGCCGGCGGAGGTGTCTGCAATGCGGCCATCCTCGTACAGACGGATCTTTGAGACCTCGTCCACATCCGCCAGCCGTCCGTTCGCCACCTTGCATACGCCGCGAGTGACCGCGCCGTGGATGCTCACGGTGTTCTTCAGGCGATAGCCCACCATCGCAGCCTTCGTGGGCTCAGCGGCCGCCACCAGATAATCGTGCATCTTCTGGAAGGAATCCACGCCGTAATAATCGTCAGCATTGATGACCGCGAAGGGCTCCTTCACGCAAGCGCGGGCACAAAGCACCGCGTGCACCGTGCCAAAGGGCTTGGTGCGGCCCTCAGGAAGCTTGTACCAGCCCGGAAGGGAGCTGTAGTCCTGGAAGGCATACTCGACCTGGATCTTCTCCGCCAGCTTGTCGCCGCAGATTTCCTTCACCGCCTCCAGCATGTCGGGCCGAATGATCAGCACCACCTTGTTGAAGCCCGCGCGAATCGCGTCGTGCACAGAATACTCCAACAGGATCTCATTGTTGGGGCCCATGCCCGTAATCTGCTTGTTGCCGCCATAGCGGGAAGCCATGCCCGCGGCCATTACGACCAGTGTAGTGTTCATATGGATCGTTCCTTCCTTTATATAGATTCTATGGTCGCGCTTCCGCGCTTATGTCCGTGCTGCCGAAACCGCCCACGCGCGCGCCTGTCGCCGCGTCGTCGATCGTCAGTCCGAAGGGCAGAAATACGCCCTGAGCAAAGGCCTCGCCCGCCGCGACGGACAGGAGCCTGTCCCCCGCGTTGGTCAGCTTGATGAATATGTGGCCCTCGTTCTTCGCGCCAAAGTAATCCGCGTCCACAACGCCCACGGTATTGTTCAGCTGCAAGCGATATTTGAAGCCCAGCCCGCTGCGGGGAAACAACATCAGTACCCAGCCGTCCGCGATGCGGACGCGCACGCCGGTGGGAATTTTGGCGGTCTCGCCCGGCGCCAGGCTGAAGGCGTTCGGGGCGAAGAAATCATAGCCCGCGGAGCCCGCCGTTGCCCGGCGCGGCAGATTCGGAAGCGCCGGCGCGGTTTCGCCGGGAAAGGCATCCGCCCAATCCACCTGAAAGCGCTGAGGGCTGACATGCATGAACTGCGCCACCCGCGTCATGCGTTGCCCTCCAGGATCGTGCGCACCAGCTCCGCGTCCGCCACGCCGTTGGCCTCCATACCGTGATCCTGCTGATACTTCGCGATGGCCTTGGCGCAGCCTTCGCCGTACACGCCGTCCGGGCTGCCATTCAGATAGCCGAGCTCGATCAGCTTCTCCTGCAGCAGGTAGGCCTCCCAGCAATAGGAGGTGGCCTTCAGCGGCACATACACCATCTCATAGGGCTCCGGCGCGGGAATTTCATGCTCCTCAATGGGAATGACCAGCTCGCTGGTCTCATTGGCGGGATAGTCGAACATCTCGTTCAGCGTCACCAGTTGATAGCCCTGCTCCGCCGCCCAGGGGATGAAGCGCAGCAGCTTGTCCAGGTCCTTGGCCGTGGTATGGAACAGGAAGATCGCGCCCGGCTTCAGGCCCTTGGCAATCTTTTCGTCGTCGCCCGATCCGGACACCGACCAGTGGGCGATGCCATAGTAGCCCAGCTGCTTGGCGTACATCTGCATGCGCTGGCAGCGGCGGGCGTCGCCGCCCCTGGGGCGCAGGAAGTGGCACTGGTATTCCACGCCCAGTACATAGCTCAAAGCCAACTGCTGCTTGTAGACCTCCTCAGCCATTTCATCAGCGCTGATGGCAAAGAGGCCGTTGTGATCATAGGTATGGTTTTCCAGCTCAAAGCCGTTTTCGTAGGCGTAGCGCAGCACCTCCGCCTGAGCCGGCTTGATCGCGTTGAAGCCGATGGGGAAGATGGTCAGCTTGCCGCCCACGGCAATGGCCGCGTCCACGATCTGCTTCAAATTGTCCGCCTGGAAGCAGTCGTCCACGGTAATGGCGATGATCTTCTCCTCTGTATCCGCCTTGGAAAACACGGGCATAAAGCCTTCCGCGGTGGGCGTCGGCCGGGTAAGCGCCCGCAGGGACACCTGCTCCGGCGTCGGCTCCGGCGTGGGGGCCTGGGTGGGCTGCGGCGTATCGGCCAGCGGATTCTCCGCATTCGCTCCGGCCTCCGCCTGGGCTTCTGGCGCGGGCGTGGGCGTGGCTTGGGCCAGCGCCTCCACGGCGCGATCCGTCCGCCCGCCCTTGGGAATCAGCAATATCGCCAATCCGACCACCAGCAGCGCCGCCAGCGCGCCGCCGCCGATCATCAGCCGCCGCCGCTTGATTGCGCGCTGTCGCGCGCGGGACACTGTCGGCCTGGTAAATCGATTTGCCATAGATATCCCCCTTGTGCTCCGGATCCATTGCGTGTCAATAAAAAAACAGATAAGATCACGGGAGCCCCCGCCATCTTATCCGCCGACATTGCAACCGCGTGAAGCGACGGGAATCCCCCCTATGATGACGCATAAAGTATAACAGAATCAATACAAATTGTCAACGAAAAGGGGCGCGTCAAAGCGCGCCCCCGGCGGAAGGTCCGCTCCCAACCGCTTAGTCCAGCTTGATCAGCGTCAGCGTGAACAGCGGCTGCACAGAGCTTTCGTAGATGTTGATGGACTCCGAGGTGCGCAGCGTCACGGTGTCGCCCTCATCCGCCTCGAAGATGGTCTGGGCCGTGATCGAGAAGGTGTGGTCGCTCCCGCAGCCCGTATCGATGATGCTGGTGGCGGCGGACTGCGGCGCGTCGTTCACATTCAGCGTAATAGTGGTATCCATCTTGACGTCCTCAGGAATGCGCACGGTATAGATCGCCAGGTAGGTGCCCTCCTCCTTGATGGTGATCAGACCGCTGTTGACATTGAAGTTGTTCTTGCAAGACAAATGGTTGTTCTTCACCAGCGGGATGATACCGTTGGCGGCCACCGCGATGGGCGTCAGCGCCGTAAAGAGGCCGAACACGCCCCGGCGGCAGCGGCGGCGACGGCGGCGACAATCGCGGTCGTCGTGATCGTTGTCGTTGTCGTCGTCATCGTCGTAATTGCCTTCCACGTCCGGGCAGGGGCCGGTATAGTAGAGATAATTATCCCAGCGCCAGCGGCCACCCACACTGTTCAGACAGCCATAGCCGTTATTATTGGAATTGCGGCGCCTGGAGCAGCCGCAGCGATTATTGTTTGCCATAATCAAAGCTCCTTTCTTCGGGGTTCGCCGTATACTACGCGCCCCGCGCCATTTTGGTGCGGGGCGATTTAGAGCGTGTTTCCAAATGCGGGAGATGCGGTTTGAAACACGCTCTGGTCTGAGAGTAGTATAAAAGGAGCTTTTCAAAAATTCAGGGCACATCCGTCAAAGGAATGGCAGTGGCGGGGAAGCGGCTCTCCCGCCGCATCAATCATGCTTACCCAGAGTCTCCCCCTCCATCAGCTCGCAGGGGATCAGCACCGGATCGCACACGGCGGTGCTGGGATGCTCCACATGATCGATCAGGCGCAGCGCGGCCTCCCGGCCCATGGCCGTACTGTCCTGGCGCACGGTGGTCAATCTGGGGTGGATCGCCTGCACGGCGCGAATGCCGTCGTAGCCCGCCAGGGAAATATCCTGCGGAACGCGCAGACCTCGCTCGTATAACGCGTCCAGCGCGCCGAAATAGGAGGCGTCGTCCGGCAGCAATATGCAGCTGGGCCGATCCGGCCGGTCCAACAGCGCCTGTATGTGGCGGCGGATGCTTCCCACATCGTCATACCGGCCCTGCCGCACATAGCCCTCCGGTATCTCCAGCCCATGATATTCCATCGCCCGGTAGAAGCCCTTGATTCGGTTCTCCGTAACCAGGGAATTGCGCTGGCCATGCACATAGGCTATGCGCCGGTGTCCCAGAGCCGCCGCGCGATCCACCAGCATGTGAATGCCGTTCAGGTTATCGGAAATGATGCTGGGATGGTTGTCAAACATGTGGTCGATGGTCACGCAGGGAATGCCGTCTTTGATCAGCTCGTAAATCTCCTCGGAGCGGAAATCCACGCAGGCCAGGCATACGCCGTCCACGTTCCGATAGCGGCAGTGCTCCAAGTAGGTCATTTCCATGGTGCCAATGTTGTGGTTGATAAAGGTGATGTCGTAGCCATGGCGCTCCGCCTCCGCCTTGAAGGCGTTCAGTACCGCCGCGAAGAAGGGATGCGTCAGGCCGCTGATATTTTCATCCACAAACAACACGCCCAGATTATAGCTTCGATTGGTCTTCAGCGCTCTTGCCAGGGCGTTGGGCTTGTAGCCAATGCCCCTTGCCGCATCCATCACCTGCCGGCGAGTCGCCTCGCTGATATCCGGATAGCCGTTAAAGACCTTGCTGACTGTGGAAATAGACAGGCCGCATCTACGCGCGACATCTCTGATGGTCACTGACATGGCGATTTGCCTCCTCGCAAAGATCGAAAACGGTTTCGTCATACAGAGTATATCCAAAACATTCAAAAAAAGCAAGACAAAAAGCGTCCCCTGCGCAAAAAATGACACAGGGGCGCTTCCATGGCGATCATAGCCCTCTATTCGTTTACCGTAGGCGCGTTTTTGTCATAGAGCTTTTGCTGAGTAATGACATCGGCCGCGCCGGTAGCGGCCAGGCCCAGCTTGGCCTGAAAGGCGCTCAGCGCCGCGGCGGTACCGCTGCCGAACACGCCGTCCGCGCTGCCCTCCGACAGATAGCCCAGCTCAATCAGCCTGCGCTGCAGCAGATTGGTGGCCCAAGTACAGTCGCCGGTTTTCATAAAGTAGTAGGGCACGTTCGGGTCCGCGAGCTCCGGCATATCCTCGGCCAGCACGTTCACGCCGTCCTCATAGGCGTTGGCCTCGTAGCCAAACAGCTCGTTCAACGTCACCATGGCATAGCCCTGGCCCTTCGCCTCGTCCATCAGCAGGTTCATCTTGCGCAGATCTTCAGAGGTGGTTTTGAAATAGTAGATATTGCCGTTTGCCAGGTTTCTGCCGATCTTGCCCTCGTCCATGCTGCCGCCGTTGTAGGTCCATCCGGCAACGCCCAGATAGCCCTCCTGTGCCAGGTAGGCGTGGGTGCGCGCGTCGTTCTCGCCGTCGCCGCCGTAAAGCCGCAGGAAGTGAGGATGATACCGCACGCCCAGCACATAGCTGAGGGCGATTTCCTGCTTCCAGATTTCAGCCGCCATCATGGTGTCGTTCATCGTATAGAGCTTCGCCGTGGTGCTGTAGCAGCGATTTTCAAGCTCGAATCCCATCGTGTAATAGCAGGTCTTGAGCACGTCGCCCATGCCCTTGCGCATCACGTTTTCACCGCTGGGAAACAGCGTCAGCTTCGCGCCATAATCGTACGCCGCCTTGGCAAACTCCGTGGTAATCGCCCCGCCGGAGCATTCGTCCAGCGTGATCGCGATCTGCTTTTCCTCGGTATTCGCCTTGGTGAAAACCGGCACAAAGCCATCGTCCGTAGGCTGAGGACGCACCAGCGCGTAGGGCTCGTCCGGGTTATAGGTGGGCTCCGGCGTGGGCGTCGGCCTCGGCGTGGGGCTGGGAGACGGCGTCAGAACGGGAATCTCGCCTTCCTCCCGCTGAAAGCTGTCCGCCGTCAACACCATGTCGTAGTCGGTGGCAGCCGGCGGAATGTCGGCGGTCGCTTCGCCGCCCTCCGCCGCGCCTGGCACGGCGATATTTCGGTCGGAAGAATCCATCCGGCTCGTGATGAACAGGGCCACAGCCAGCGCCAGCGCCGCCACGGCCAGGAGGCCGATGGCGAAGGACAGGCATCCGCCCTGGGCGCGGCGCCGGCGATGGAAGGAACGTCGGGACATTATATCGAACCTCTCTTAATTCTGATGAATGACGGTATCAAATAATGAGGAATGAGAAATTGGGAATAAATAGCGCTGCCAACGTCCTTGGCCGTTTTTCGGCGACTATTACTCCTCACTCCTCATTTCCTCGTTCTTATCGGGCAGGTGAACGGTAAACGAAAATTCTGTACCCACGCCCTTTTCGCTGGTCACCCAGATATCCTCATCCATGCGCTTCAAAAGCTCCTTGGCGATGGAGAGGCCGAGGCCGCTGCCCTTGCCGCTGTGGGCCTTATCCACCTTGTAGAAGCGGTCAAACACATAGGGCAGGTCGACCTCTTCGATGCCGATGCCCGTATCCTTCACGTGTATCACCACGCGGTCGTCGTCCCAGTCGGCGGAGACGGCCACGGAGCCCCGCTCGGTATATTTGATGGCATTGTCCACCAGTATGATGAGCATCTGCTCCACCCGGTCGGCATTGGCGTACACCGGCGGGCACTGGGTGAAATCAGTCTCCACCTTCAATTCCAACCCGTGCTCGGCGGCGATGGTGGTATAGCGGTCGCAGACATCGTACACCACGTCGTCCAGCGCCATCACGCTCTTCTGAATGGCCAGCGTGCCGCTCTGCAGGCGCGAGAGCTCCAGCTGGTCGTTGATCAGTCGGGACAGCCGCAGGATCTCCCGCAGGATGATGTCGTAGTAGCGCTGGCGGTCGCTCTCCTCGGTGACCATTCCCTCCTTCAGGGGCTCAATGAGCGCGCGCATGGCCGTCAGCGGCGTGCGCAGCTCGTGAGACACGTTGGACACATAGTCGCGCCGAGTCTTCTCCAGGCGCTCCATCTGGGTGATATCCGAGAACAGGCCCACCGCGCCGGCGATGCTGCCGATCTCGTCCACGATGGGCGTGATGGTCAGCCGCAGGATCATATCCCTGGAGCTCAGGTTGCGGGTGGAGGGCTCGCCGGTCTGGATCACGGCGTCGAAATCCTCCCACACGCTCTTATCCGGAATCAGCTTCATCCGCGGGTCGGGCAGGTGCAGCGCCAGCTTCTGGCGGGTGAAGAACTTCTCGACGGCGGGGTTGGTATGGGTGATCTTGCCCTCGCGATCGATGGCGACGATGCCTTCGGAAAGGCCGTTGAGCATGTTGCGCAGGCGGTTGCGCTCCACGATCAGCGTGTACATGTTTCGGGACAGCTGATCCGACAGGTGATTGAGCGCCTTGCCCAGCTCGCCCAGCTCGCCGTCGGCGGTCTCGTCGGCGCGAATCTCAAGCTCGCCCTGGGACATGGCCACGGCCGCGTCCTTGAGCTTTGCCACGGGCGTCAGCGCTGGCGCCATGATTCGGGCGGCCAGCAGGCGCAACGTGACCAGCGCGACGATCAGCGCCGCTACCCCGGCGATGATTGCCGGCAGCCATAAATTTTCATGCGCGGCAGAGGACGTCTGTCCTCCGCTCACCAGAAAAAAGACAGACAGACCCACGGCAACCGCGATTGCCACCGCGATTGCCGCTAAGAGTGCCGCGCGCTTGATCAGCACGCTGCTTTTTTTCCCTTTGGCGCGATCAGCGGACGGGAGCGAAGCTCCGTCGCGCGTCTCGGCGGAAACCTCTGGGCTGCGCCGAGGATCGATCATGCGTTGACCTCAAACCTGTAGCCCACGCCGTAGACCGTCTTGAGCGCCCAGGGCACGTTCTCCTGGGGCAGCTTCTGGCGGATGCGCTTGATGTGCGCGTCCACAGTGCGGGTATCGCCGAAGTAGTCATAGCCCCAGACGCGGGAGAGGATCTGCTCGCGGGAGAAGACCTGGCCCACGTTGCTGGTGAGCATGTGCAGGATTTCGACCTCCTTGGGGGTGCAGGGAATCACCTTGCCGGCCACCTTCACCTGGTAGTTTTCCAGGCTGATCTCCAGCTGCGGAAGCCGGATAATGGAGGAATCCTCCTCGCCGGTCTTTTCGCTGAAGCGGCGCAGCACCGCCTTGATGCGGGCCAGCACCTCGCGGGGCGAGAAGGGCTTCACGATGTAATCGTCGGCGCCCAGCTCCAGGCCCAGAATGCGGTCGATCTCCTCGCCCTTGGCGGTGAGCATGATGATGGGAAGGGAGCTGGTCTGGCGGATGGTGCGGCAGACGTCGATGCCCGATACTCGGGGCATCATCAGGTCCAGCACCACCATGTCGGGATGGAGGTTTTCGACCATCTCCAGCGCCTGCTGGCCGTCATAAGCGCTCTGGTGCTCATAGCCCTCCGAGCCCAGATACAGGCCCAGCGACTCATGCACCACGGGATCGTCGTCGGCAATCAGAATAAGAGGATACATTGACATTTATATCACCCCGAATATCACTTTTGTATATTTATTATATACATTCCTTCAACTTAGTGCAACCATATCCCGAAGAAGCCCAGATTTTATCACAATTGCGGCTTGAAGCCGCATTTTTTAATATCCTGCTTCCCACGCCGCTGATTCCAGCGCGGGAAGCCTTTGTCCATTTACAACGCCCTTTTTCTAATTGTTCAAAAATCCCTTTTGCCTGTCGATGGCCTCGCTCTGCTGCACGACGAACTGACTGGCGATGCCGCGGGCGTGGGGGTCGGCAGCATCGTAGGTATTGAGGGATTTGGTCATCTCGATCACGCCCATGGTGGCGCCCTGGATCACGATCTCGGCAATATGAGCGTCGGAGCGATCCGCCAGGGTCTCCATCTCAAGGCCCACCCACATGCCTGCCCGCGCCATGGGCCCGGTGGGCTCAGCTCTGCCGCCGGCATCGATAAGCGCCCGCTCGCCCTCGCGCTGGGAAAAAGCGTAGGCCTCCCGTTCCTTCACCAGCTCGTCCCTCATGGGGCCTTCCTCCGCCTTGTTCATCAGCTGCTCCACCGCGTCCCGGCCCGTGCGCGCGTTGCGCACCACGTCCTGCAGCAGCTGTACCGTCTCCTCCCGCTTGTCGGCCTGTCCCTGAGAAATCCAGCTATCCGCCGAGCGCTCCGTCCTGTCAATCTCATTCATACAAATAAACCTCCGCGCACAATACTTCGCTGGTATTATGCGCGGAAGGTAGGATTATATATATGGAAAATTATGAATCGCCCGGCGGGCGCGCGTAGCTCTCATGCAGCGCCAGTTGTCTGGCGTCGCCTTTGTCAACCTTCAGCCGCCCCTGCAGTCGCAGGCTGCGTATCTCCGCGCCGCCCGCCAACACGCAATCCACCAGATCCACATCCGCGGCGCGCAGCGTTGCGGCAATGGCCTCCATTCGCGCGAGCTCATCCTCTTTCATATCCGGCGTCGGATCGCCCGCAAGCCGTATCAAATATACATAGCGGGCGCCGTTACTGATGGCCTCCACCATAATTTCACGGGCAGTATCGGCGCCCCAACAATCCCTGATATCGCCGTAATCGGTATAGGTAATCAGATTAAAGTCAAAATCCGCATAGACAGCCCACAGTCCTGGCGCGTTCGCGCCGGCCAGTCGGGGCTTCAAAAATTCCAATACCTCCTGATAGCAGCTCATGCGTATATCGCTCTCAGCATGCAGATCATAATAGGCGCGCATCACCTCGCCGGTTATGCCAATCCACTCCGCTAGCGAGGGCGTCATGCCCTCCACGGCCATCAGCTGCGCCTCATCGGCGCTGAACACGCCGCCCACAGATCCAAACCGATCCACCAGCGCCCGCGCGATATCGGAAAGATTCTGCCGGGGCACGGCATAATTCAGCACGAGCTCCACCATCTCATGGGGCCGGAGGGCATCCCAGCCATCCCGCTCCATGCGCTGACGCAGCCGCTGACGATGACCCTCCCACAGAGGTTTGCCCGCTTTGCCCTGGCTCATGGATGAACCCCCTTAATCCTCAAGGCTGGTTTTATCCCGGCCAAAGACATCATACGCTTGATTGATGACCTCCCTGGCCACGTCGGAGACCTTCTTCTCTGTCGCGCTGCCCTCCAGGTTCATCGACAGACTCACCGGCGCGCCGAAGGCATCGGAAAGCGCGCCCTCGATCAACGCCTTTTTGCGCTCCAGCAGCTTCATGTGCATCAGGCTCTTTTTGCTGAACTCCGCGACCACCTGACGGCCGTCAAAGCGTATGAAGCGCATGGAATCCAGAGGCGCGCGAATGGAGGGATTCTCTTCCTGCAGGCGGGTCAGCGCGTCCAGATACGCCTGAGGCGGCGCCTCGGCGGGGATCGGCGCGGGCTTCGGCGCAGTCCTTTCCGCAGGCCTCGCGGCCTTTTCACCGCCCGCTTTGGGCGCTGGCCGCGCCGCAACGGAGGCGCCGCTTTCGATCAGCTTTTCCACCCGCTCCAAACGCTCCGAAAACGCGGCGTCCGGCTCCTTTTCCGGATGACAGGCGCGCACGGCGGCCAGCTCCAGTATCGTACGGGGCCGGGAGGCCCACTTGGTATCGGGCTCGGCGCGCATGAACAGCGCCATCATGCGATTGAGCGCGTCGCCGCCGATTCGCTTTGACTGCTCGACATAGCGGGCCGCGTCCTCCGGCGTGATCTCCATAATCTCAGAAAGTCCGTCGCCCACCGCGCCCGCCAGCAGGATGCCCCGCAAATGGGCAACGGTATCCCGAATGAACACCTGAGGGTCGCTGCCTCGCCGCATTACCTGATCGATCTGCGTCAACGCCGCGCCGGCATCGCCGTCGATCAGCGCGTCGGCAAATTCAAACATCGCGCCGCGGCCCGCCGTACCCAGCACATCGCGGGCCAGCTGGGCGGAAACCTCGCCGTCAGTGTAGGAAAGGCACACGTCCAACAGACTCAGCGCGTCGCGCATGGCGCCCTCGGCTGCCCGCGCGATCTCCATCAAAGCCTCCTCCGAGGCGGAGCGCCCAATACCGCCCAGCACCACCATCAACCGCTCGACGATCACATCCATAGAAATTCGGTGGAAGTCAAACCGCTGGCAGCGCGAGAGTATCGTGGCGGGCAGGCGCTGGGGCTCCGTGGTGGCGAGTATGAACACCGCGTGAGCGGGAGGCTCCTCCAGCGTCTTCAGAAGCGCGTTGAAAGCGCCGGTAGACAGCATGTGCACCTCGTCGATGATGTACACCTTGTATTTTGTCACCGCCGGAGGATACTTGATCTTTTCCCGCAGATCGCGAATTTCATCCACACCGTTGTTGCTGGCGGCGTCGATCTCCACCACGTCCATGCTGGTCTCCTGCTTGAGCATCCGGCAAATTTCGCATTCGCCGCAGGGATCGCCGTCCTGTGGATTCAGACAGTTGATGGCCCTGGACAGCACCTTCGCAGCGGAGGTTTTGCCCGTGCCTCGCGTCCCGCAGAACAGATAGGCGTGAGCAATGTGTCCCGTCGTCACCTGGCGCTTCAGCGTGCGGGTGATGGCTTCCTGGCCGACAATTTCAGTAAAGGTGTCCGGCCGCCATGCGCGGTACAATGCCTGATAGCTCATAGCTCGACCTCCGAGGAAAATATCTCTACATTATTGTAACCTATTTTGACGAAAAGGGAAAGGGGGAAATTTGTATGACAGCGCGGCGCTTTAAACCGTAGATTTGATTATCGCGCATCGAATGAAGCTGAATAAGCGAAACCAGCGGGAATTTATGCCTGAAAATCCCGCGATATATTCCCGGCTTCACACGCCATTTTACCCCGTTTTTTAACAACGAGGTAAAGGCGAATACATCTGATCGGTATATAATGCGTATTATTGACAACTTACTTGAATTTTTATGCAGACCAATGGAGGAACTCACCTTGAAGAAAATCGTTCTTACGGGAGGAGGCACCGCCGGGCACGTCACGCCGAACCTGGCGTTGATTCCCAGACTGCTGAGCGACGGCTGGGAGGTGCACTACATCGGCGCGGCCAACAGCGCGGAGGAAGCGCTGATCAGCCGTGTGCCGGAGGTCACCTTCCATGCGGTCTCCGTCGGCAAGCTGCGCCGCTATTTCGACCTAAAGAACTTTTCAGACCCCTTCCGAGTCGTCAAGGGCGTGGGCCAGGCGGC
This sequence comes from Clostridia bacterium, assembly GCA_017480045.1. Lineage (GTDB taxonomy): Bacteria > Bacillota > Clostridia > Christensenellales > Aristaeellaceae > UBA2862. Next base: position 23,668 of record JAFVBK010000019.1, on the reverse strand, counting down.
GGGCATCATTCGAAAGCTCAAGCCCAATGTTGTGTTTGCCAAGGGTGGTTTTGTTTCAGTACCGGTGGTTTACGGCGCAAAGCTGAACGGCGTGCCGGTGGTCACCCATGAATCGGATATGACGCCGGGCCTGGCAAACAAGCTCTGCCTGCCCTTTTCCAGCGTTCAATGCTGCACCTTTCCGGAGGCTGTTAAATACGCCAAGGGCAAGGGCATACACACCGGTTCGCCCATTCGCCCTGAAATATTGAAAGGGGAAAAAGGAGAGGGACTCAGGCGCTTCGGATTTAACGACAGCCGGCCCGTGCTGATGATCGTCGGCGGCTCCAGCGGCGCGCAGGCCATCAACCAGGTGGTTTGGCAGTCGCTGCCAAAGCTCACAGAAAATTTCCAGGTGCTGCACCTCTGCGGCAAGGGAAATCTGACCGCCGTATATGAAGGTACGGCAAACTATGTGCAGAAGGAATACCTGAACGAGGAAATGGCCGACGCCTACGCCTGCGCCGATATACTGATCTCCCGCGCGGGCAGCAACTCTTTGTGTGAAATTCTGGCGGTCCGCAAGCCCGCGCTGCTGATTCCCTACCCCAAGGGCGCCAGCCGAGGCGATCAGCTGCTGAACGCCGAATCCTTCCGCAGCCGCGGCTTCAGCCACGTGCTTCAACAGGAGAATATGACGCCGGAAACACTGGTACAGGGCGTAGAGGCCCTTTATCACGATCGCGGCGCGCTGTACGAGGCCATGGCCACAGAGCCTACCGGCAACGGCATAGACGCTGTGTTGGAACAGATCTACAAATATTCGAAATAAAAGAGCGCAAACGCGCTTTTTTATTTCCACAGCGCGGCCTTATGAAATTGTGGATAAGTCATTTTGACAAAAAACGCGCTTTACTTCGCGTTCTATGGACTTTTGGACGCGCGAATGATACAATAAGACTGATATGTTATCCACAGGCTGTGCATACATTCCCGGTGGACAGGCACGGCGCGGACGGAGGATGGAAGCCCTATGAATTACACGCCTGAGGACAAGGCGAAATGGGATAGACTGATGCAGATGATGGAAGAGACGCTGACCAATTCGGCGCAGCGCCCCTTCTTCAATATATTCATAAAGCCTCTGAAGCTCTATGCCGTCACGCAGGATACCCTCTATATCAGCGGCGATAACGCCTTCAATCTCAACCACATGAAGCAGCGTTACGGCACGATGCTCTACAGCACGGTGCCCGTCGTCTTTGGCCGTCGCTACGAGCTGGAATTCTATCCTGAAAGCGAAATTTCCAGAGTTGTGACCCATCAGGAGCAATCCTCTCTGAATGAAAACTACACCTTTGAAAATTTCATCGTCGGCAAATCCAACAATCTGGCCTTCGCGACCTCCCTGGCTGTGGCGCAGACGCCCGGCGACGCCTACAACCCGCTTTTCATCTACGGCGGCGTAGGCCTGGGCAAGACGCACCTTATCAACGCCATCGGCAACTATATAGCCCGCGAAAACTCAAATATGCGCGTGCTTCTGATGACCAGCGAGGCCATGACCAACGCGTTGATTGACGCCATCGCCCGCAAAAGGACCAACGAACTGCGCGACAAGCTCAGAAACGTGGATGTTCTGATGGTGGACGATGTGCAGTTTTTCTCCAAAACCAAGGCCACTCAGGAGGAATTCTTCCATACCTTCAACAGTCTGCATGACAAGCGAAAACAGATCATCATCGCCTCCGATCGCCCGCCCAAAGAGCTGCCGGAGATCGAGGAGCGCCTGCGTTCCCGCTTTGAATGGGGCCTGACTGTCGATATTCAAAGGCCCGACTACGAAACCCGCGCCGCCATCCTGCGGCAAAAGGCGGAGGAGATGGGCATCGACGTGCCCGCCGATGTCATCGACTATATCGCCCAGAGTGTCAACTCCAATATACGAGAGCTGGAGGGCTGCCTTACAAATCTGAACGCCCACGCGAATCTGATGAAGCTGCCCATCGACCTGGAAATGGCGCGCACAGCCCTGGCCGGGCGCATCGTGGCGCAGGCGGCCCGCGCCGTCACGCCGGAGCTCATCATTGAGATCATCGCCCAGCAGTATAACCTCTCCCCGGAGGATATCACCGGCAAAAAACGCAGCCAAAACATCGCGCTGCCCCGCCAGATTGCCATGTATCTGTGCCGGCAGATGACGTCTCTCTCCACCAACAGCATCGGCCTTGCCTTCGGCGGCAGAGATCACACCACCGTCATGCATGGCTGCGACAGGATCGCCGAGGCCATGGAGGCGGATTTCGCCTTCAAGAAGAAAGTGGAGGAGCTCATGGGCTTTGTGGAAAACAACTGAGTCTCTGTGGAAAAATCGCGCCTTTTCCACAACCCCTGTGGACGCGTTTTCTGCGATTTTCCAGAGCTTTCAGCCACTTTTCCACAATATGCACAGCGCCTATTACTATAACTAAAATATATTATATATAATACAATAAATATCGTCGGTCCATCACAACGAGGACAAGCAACTAGAGAAAACCCTCACAGAAGGAGGAAAAGCCCATGAAATTCACCTGTTCGGCACCAACGCTGATCGATGCGCTGCAAATCGTCACCAAGGCTCTGCCCACGCGCACGCCCAACCAAATTTTGGAGGGCATATTGGTTGAGACGGACATGAACGAGGTCATCCTCACCTGTTCGGACGAGCGAATCACCATTGTCACCCGCATGGAGGCCTATGTGACGGAGCCAGGCCGCGGTGTGGTTCCGGGCAAGCTGTTCAATGAAATCGTGCGCCGTCTGGCGGATGGCGACATTGAAATTTCAATGAACGAACGCTTTATCTTTACGATTCGAGGCTCCGGCAACCGTACCAACATCTCCGGGCAGGACGCGGACCTCTACCCCGCGCTGCCCCAGATCAGCGGCGAAAAGGAAATCTCGCTGCCCCAGGATATGCTGAAGGATATGATCCAAAAGACCGAGTTTGCCATTGCGGTGGAGGACATGCGCGAGGTGCTGACCGGCTGCCTGCTGGAGATCGCGAACGGCGATGTCACCATGGTGGCGCTGGATGGCTTCCGACTGGCGCTCAAGCGGGCCAAGTGCGGCGATGTGCTGGAGAAGCTGTCGGCGATCATCCCCGGTCGCGCCGTGGGCGATATCGGCAAGCTGCTCTCCGACGATCCGGAGGCCTTCGCCACGCTGTCCTTCGGCGGCGGGAAGCTGCATATCAAGCTTGAAAAGACGGATATTTACGTGATTCTGGTGGAGGGCGAGTATGTGCAGTATCGCCAGATTCTGCCGCCGCGCTTCGCCACCCGCGTGGTGGTGGAGCTGGAGCCCTTCCGCCGGGGCATCGATCGCGCCGCGCTGATCGCCCGCGAGGGCAACAACAACCTGCTGATACTGAAGATTGCGGACGGTGAGATGGCCATTGAGGCGCACAGCCAGATTGGCGACGTCTACGAGAAGCTGGACGTGCAGCAGGAGGGCGCGGATTTGAACATCGCCTTCAACGTGAAGTACCTGACCGACGTGGTGCGCTTCATCGACGCCGAGCAGATCGAAATCAACCTGAACAATGCCATCAGTCCCTGTATCATCACGCCGTTGGGCGATCAGGACTATGTGCACCTGGTGCTGCCGGTCAGAACGGGCGCGACAAACTGAGTTTGACCTATTGCCAACGCCCTTTTATTCACGCTTTGCGCGCCGCTGATTCAAGCGCGCAAAGCGTGTGTTCGATTGAGCGAGGAATGAGATTTATGAAAGAAGGTCATCGCGATACAATCGCCGCCATCGCCACGGCCGGCGGGGCGGGCGGCATCGCCATCGTGCGGGTCAGCGGCGGTGAGGCGGAGCGCATATTGAAAGCGCTTTTCATTCCCGCCCGGCGGCGGGATTCTTTTGAGTCACACCGGCTGATGTATGGCCGCGCGGTGGGGCCGGAGGGCGAAGTGCTGGACGAGGTGATGGCGGTGCTGATGCGCGCGCCGGCCACCTATACCCGCGAGGATGTGGCGGAAATTCAATGCCATGGCGGCGGAGCGAGCGCCGGCGCCATGTTGAACCGCGCGCTGGCGCTGGGCGCGCGAATGGCGCAGCCCGGAGAGTTTACCAAGCGGGCCTTTCTGAACGGGCGCATCGATCTGGCCCGCGCGGAGGCCGTGATGCAGCTGATCGGCGCCCAGGGCGAAGCCGCGGCGCGTGCTTCGGTGCGCCAGCTGGAGGGCGGCGTTTCCAGCTTTGTGCGAGAGGTGTCTGAACGACTCACCGGCGTGCTGGCGCTGCTGGAGGCTTCCACCGACTTTCCGGAAGAGATCGAGGAGGAGGTAGCATCGGCGGAGGTGATAAGCGCGCTTCGCGCCATCGCCGACGATATCCGGGCTCGCAGCGACGCGCGCAGCGCCCGCGTGCTGCGGGAGGGTGCGTCCATCGTGCTGGCCGGACGGCCGAACGTGGGCAAATCGTCGCTGATGAACGCGCTGCTGAGCCAGGATCGAGCCATCGTCACAGATATTCCCGGCACCACGCGGGACGTGCTCACCGAGCGCATCAGCCTGGGCGGCGTGGTCGCGGAGCTTTCGGACACCGCGGGCCAGCGGACGACCGACGATCCGATTGAGAAGATCGGCGTGGATCGCGCCCGGCAAGCGGTTGAAGGCGCGGACGTGGTGTTGATCGTGCTGGACGCGGCCTCTGAATTGGACGAAGCCGACGCCGCGCTGGTGAAGTCTGCCGATGAAAGGGCGATCATCTGTTTAAATAAGAGCGATTTAAAAACTGTGCTAACAGCACAGCGGCTTCAAGAGATGACTGACACTATGGTTTTGGAGATTTCCGCGCAAACCGGGCAGGGCATTTCTGAGCTTCTGGCGGAGCTTAAGCGGCGCGTGGCGCTGGATGAGGAGAACAGTGGCCAACTGATGGCCCAGCGGCATGTAGAATTGGCCCAATCCGCGGCGCGGAGCCTGGAACAGGCGGTCCGGGCCGTTGAGGAAGGGCTGCCCCTGGATACGGCGGCCATCGATATTCGGCTGGCGCTGAGCGCATTGGCGGATATCACCGGTGAGAACGCCACAGAGGCCGTGATAGACAGGGTTTTCGCGGATTTTTGCGTAGGGAAATAGGGGTTTAAGGGATCATGCAGGGGCAACCGCTCTTTATATGATCACAAAATCAAACCACGTGTCCGGAAATGGCTCGTCGATCAGGCGAAAGTGCCACCATTCCGATTCCAGCGGCGCAAAGCCGCGTTCGGTCATGATTTGACGCAGCAGCGCGCGCCGCTCGGCCTGCGCCGACGTCAAAATGTCACAATGAAAGTGTGAAATAGGGCCGAAGAAATCAAAGGGACCGCCCATGTCCGCGTCGCGGCCCTCGAGCATGTCAAACAGCGTCAGATCGACGGCGCTGCCCCTGCTGTGGCTGGAACGCCTTCCGAGAAAATCGAGCGCGTACAGATCCGCCTTTTCCACATCCGGATAGAACCACTTTTTCATCCTTGTGTCAGCCGCGTCCAGAACCCAGCGGTTGAAGTGATCCACAGCACGCTGGGGGCGATACCCGTCGTAGACCTTCAACAGATATCCCTGCTTTCCGGCGTCCTCCGACGCGGCGCGCAGGGCATCCGCGGCCTCTCTGGAAAGATAGGCGCGATTCGCCGCATAGCCGTCCACGGGTCTGCCGATGAAGTTGAATGCGGTGGCGTAGCGCAACTCCTGCAGCACCTTCGGCGCGATGTCAGACAGGGCTACGAAGCCACTCGGTATTGCATAATTATTCATAATTATTCCGCTTTCCCTTGTATATTTCCAAAAAGCGCGAAGGCGCAGAGCGCGGCGGCAATCAGCATCGCGCAGGTCGCCGGCAGCGCGCGCCATAGCCATGTCCATAGGTTTTCCACGCCGGAGGCCGTAAACGGAATGAGCGCCGACGCAAAGCAGAGCAACCCCGCCGCGCTGCAGATGATCAGCAGTGATTTATTATAGGGGCGAGCTTCCAGCGGTGAACGTCGAAAGGGCGTCTTGCACAGCTCGTAGAGGGCCAGTCCAACAAAGAAGGCGAAGCTGTAGTGGTTAAAATCGCAGATCAGAACAAGCGCGACGGCCGCGGCGGGATAGAAGGCCGTTTGCAGCGCGGCCCGCGGCGCGCAGCGAATGACGGTGCTATCCAGCCTTCCTTTTGAGCCGTCGCCCATTACCAGCCCGATGATCAGCGAAACCAGCGCGGAGAGCGCCGTCATCCCCACCAGGCGAAGGGGATAAAAGGCTTGACTGGTCTCGTAGAGCATGAGTCCAACGAGGGTAAACAGCGCTGTGAGCCCGCGAGAGAGGGCGGCGCTGTGTCCATCTCCTATTGCATACATGTATTCATAGAATATATGTTCGATATTTAACAGACAACCCGCGACGACCAGTGGCAGCGGATCAGGGTTGCGTTCTGGGCCGAGCAGCAATAGCGCGGCGACGAGCACGCCGCCTCCGGCCAGCGTTATAAGCAACGCGCATTTCACGCTGCCCCGCACATGACGGATGGCCGGCTGCCTGGCAAAGGCGATGCGAATGCCCCGACTGGCGAACAGCGAAAGGCAGGCGACGGCGAACCAGGCTATATAGAGCTCCAGGGCAGTATTGCTTGAGCGTCGCAAAACGGAAGATATGGCCAAGGCCGTGGGCAGAAAGGCGTCCGGTACGCGAACCAGGCGCAGGCCCTTTTTTGCTTGTGTCAAGAAGAGACCTCCATGCTTTTTATATCTCAATTATATTCAAATTATTGTATAAATATTCTATATCATTTCAGCCGATATGCTGAACATGCCGGTGGCGCCGTCCCGCCGCGCGACATACAGCAGGGCGTCCTCGTGGGGCGCGAATCCCGCCTGCTGCAAATAGAGCTCGCAGGTGCGCATGGCCAGGTCGGGGAAATTATTTTCCTTGCTCAGGTGACCCAATATGATCTGCTGCGTGCCGTTGCGCACCAGTTCAGCCGCCACCCTGCCGGCGTCGTCGTTGGAGAGATGCCCGTGGCGGGACATGATGCGCTTCTTCAGCTCATAGGGATAGGGCCCCGCCTTGAGCATGTCTGGATCGTAGTTGGATTCCAGAATTACGGCGTCAGAGCCCAGCACGTGATTGAACCAGCCGTCCCGAACGCAGCCCAGGTCCGTGGCGATGGCCAGCTTCGCGCCATCCACTTCAAAGGTATATCCCACAGGTTCCGCCGCGTCATGGGGAATTGAAAAGGGCGTCACGTTGATGGATCCCAGAAAAAAATCCTGGTTTGATTCGAATAGGATCCTGTTTTTATCGGCAATCGGGCCTATTTTTGCGTACATGCCCTGCCAGGTTCCCTCTGTGGCGAAGACCGGCAGGTCGTACTTGCGTGAGAGTATGCCAATCCCCTTGATGTGATCCGCATGCTCGTGGGTGACGAGTATGGCGTTCAGACAGCGGGGATCAATGCCCACGCGCGTCAGCTCCTGGCTTACGCGCGTGCCGGACATGCCGGCGTCAACCAGTATGTGCGCGTCGTCGCAGCCCACATAAATCGCGTTTCCGCTTGATCCGCTGAACAGCGGCGAAAAGCGAAGCTCCATTTTCGTTCCTCTCTTTGCCTTTGTTAAGTTGAAAAAACATCAATTCCGGCTGATTTTTTCCTCATCAACGCCCGTGAGGTCGAAGCTTGGAATGTACTTTTCATCCGATGAGGATAACTCCTGTACAAAACCGTCCTCCAGGCCAAGCGCCATCAGGTGGTCAACCACAGCTTCGTATTCTTCCGGATAGAGTCGTCGGTCAAGCTGATCCAGGCCCTCTACATTGCCGAAAGGCAGGTATTGGGCCATGAGGCTCACCCACGCGCCGGGCAGATTTTCGGCGATCCAGTCCAAAACGCGCATCGATTCCTCCGCGCAGCCGGGCAGGATCAGGTGTCGAACGATGGTGCCGCGCACGATGACGTCTTCTTCATCGAGTACGACTGGACCGGTTTGTCGCAGCATTTCCTTGAGCGCAGGGCCAGCATAGTCAAAGTAATCCTGCGCGGCCGAGTATTTGCGGGCGGAATTTGGGCTGATGTATTTCAAATCCGGCAAATAGACCTGGATTTTGCCCTCAAATCGCTCAAGATTTTCCACCCTTTCATAGCCGCCGCTGTTCCAGACCACCGGTACGGGCAGCGCCTCCGACAGTGATGCCAGTATGGCCTCTGAAAAGTGGGTGGGATTGACCAGATTGATGTTATGCACGCCCTGATTGATCAACTCAAAACAGATAGCCCTCAGTCGCGAAATATCGACGCGTTGTCCAAATCCCTCATGGGATATGGGCCAGTTCTGGCAAAAGCGACAGCGCAGCGCGCAGCCGGAGAAGAATATCGCGCCTGAGCCGCGCGTACCGCTGATGATTGGCTCCTCGTCGTAGTGTGGGGCTGCCCGCGCGATTACAGGATCCGCGCCCATACGGCAAAAACCCGTGCCATTTTCGCCGCGTAACGCTCTACAATTTCGCGGACAGGCGGCGCAGACATAACTATCCAAGGGCATTCCTCCGATTCAAAGTGCCTTTTCGCATTCCATTATACAGCATCAATGTTATTATCGTTTGGATTTGTTTCACGTGAAACAATCTTTTTCGCGTAAATATCCGGAATTTCTCAATAGAATGCGCTGAATTCCGACAGAAACTTCGATGTTTCACGTGAAACAATGCGCGAAGTTCCCATTTGCTAATTATTTAAGTGAGCTCACAGGCGCTGTATATGTTTCACGTGAAACATTATGTCTTCCTCAGCGTTATAAGCCATACCTCCGGCGCGGTGCCGACGCGCAAATTTACGCCTTCGCAGCCTATGCCAACTGTCGTCAGAATAGGAAGACCATTTTCCACGGTCCAGCCGCTCAAATATTGCTGCTCCTGGCGGTTGAGCTGCAAAACATTCCTGCCAAACAGGCGTATTTGCCCGCCGTGCGTGTGTCCTGTCAGCGCAAGATCAGCCCAGCGCCCGCCGTCGCGCGCCTCGCTGGTCACCAGCACGGGCAGCACGGAGGGACTGTAGGCCGCGACGATCACGCAGTCATCACGGGCAAATGCGCTGCCAGCTGAATTTAAATTTGCGGTCTCGGCGCTGACGCCGACGATCCATAGCGTATCATCGCCGATACTGACGGCGATCCGATCATTGAACAGCGGCCGCATGCCGGCTCCGTTCATTTGCTGAGCGAGCGCGCTCTGATCCGCGTCCTCCGGCGCCGCGACGCCGAATTTTCCCAGAGGCGCGTCAAAGGCGCCTATATATTGGAAGAAATCCGCGCGCGCGCCGATTTGCCGCTCCGCGCGCGCCGCGGCTCCTTCGGGCCGATTCAAAATATCAAGCAGAGAGGGAGAGGCATAGTCGCCGCCCAAAATCAGCATATCCGGTTGCAGCGATTGAAGCTTGGCAAACAGCTTGCCTGACTTTCGCGCGGTGTTTAATCCACACAGATCGACATCGGAAGCGTAGAGAATTGTCTTTCCATCGAAGGAAGCGGGCAGATCCGGCAACTCCAGATCAGCGCGGCGCACGCGCACCACGCTGGCGTTCACGGAGGCGACGGCGCAAAGCGCCATGATCGCGATGAACAGCGCGGCAAATGCTGCCAGCGCAATCCTGCCGCCCCGCCCCATTTTCTTGTTTTTTTTGCGTTTGGCTGCCATTCTATTCCTCAAATCAATGAATTTCGGCGCTGATGCGGCAAACTGGGCCGCATTGTGTTGCTCGTTTGAAAAAGCACGCTGAAATGTACGCTTTTTGCCCGGTTTTGTTACAGCGGTGCCGTTGAAACGCGGTTCATCATCTATTATAATAACATTTGGTATAGCATACAAGGGATATTAGCCCTGCGCGCACAATGTGCTGTGTGTAGGTGCGTCATGCCCTTCAATACAATATTACTGGAGGATTCCATGGAAAGGAACCGAACGGGTCGCCTTCCATGGGCAATCGCTCTGTTGATCGTCGTGTTCGTCAGCGTCATCGCGCTGGTGGCGGGACGGGTCATCAGCCGCGCCACTCACCGCAGTTCCTATGATTATAGGGCCATACAGCTGGCTTCCAACCTGGGACTTGAGGTGGTCAACGACGGATTTGTCTATTACGACGGCAGTTATATCGGCGCTGTGACCACGGAGGGACGCATCAAGTGGTCCTATCTGATCGGCAGGAACGCGGATTTTGACGCCAATGTCAACGGTGTCGCCGCGTGGACCGGCGAGTCCTTGACGTTGATCGACGGTCAGACCGGCACGCCCTCCTTTAGCGGCGCGATGGAGCGGGAGGTGCTTTCCGCCTGCATAGGCGATCGATATACCGCCGTTCTGCTGGGACCGGAGCACAACAGCACGATTGTCCTTATGGAGCCGGGAGGCCGGCGCGTGAACAGCATCACGCTGACCAACCAGACCGTCATTGAATACGGGTTTTTCTCAAACGGCTCGCTGCTTTGGGTGATGAGTCTGGATACCAGCGGCACTGTGCCCAGCTGTACGGTAAATACATATCGCCCCGGCAAGGAGATGGTAGGATCCATCCACGACAACGAGCAGATGGTGTACGGCGTGGTATTCCAGTCGTCCTACTTCTGCTGCGCGGGCGATACCTTCCTGAAGGTCTACGATTATACCGGCAAGGAGGACAAGGCCCGCCGCCGCCAGGTATACGGATGGTACATGGCCGCGCTGGATGAAGGCATGCTGGATGACCCATTGATGGCCTTTGTGCCCAACGCACAATACGATTCGGAGGGTGGCATGCAGGATGTGCGCATGATTCGCTCCAATATGGATCAGCAGGTGCGCATGCCCTATGGCTGTCAGTCGCTGATCGCGCGAAACGACAGGGTGTATGGCTTCTCCACGGAGGGCTATGTATCCATTGCCACGCTGGGCAATCCAAAAGTGGAGGCTTATGGGCTGCCGATGCTGTTTGACAAGGTGTACGGCGTGACGGCGGATAACATCGCGGTGCTCGGCAATGGCAATATCATATACCTGTTGAACCTTTCGTAATTACAGGTGAATGGTCCTGCGGGAAATGGTTATATTAGGAAAAGCATCGAACAAATCCTTTCAATAAGGAGGCAACAAAATGAACTTAAACCTGTTGGATATTACGATCATCGTAATCCTGGCGTTCTACCTGATTTCAGGCATGTATCGCGGGTTTATCACATCGCTGTTGGGAACCGTGGGCTTTGTCGGCGCGTGGTTTGGCGCGCAGCAGCTGTATCCCCGCGTGGCGAATATGGCGCTGTCCAACCAGACGCTGATGGCGGTGTTGAACCAGTATCTGGAGCCGGAGAGCTTCTTCGCCTCCCACACCCAGGCCGTCAGCACGGTTTCAGAGGTCATCGCCGGCGGCGAGGCTGCCATTCAAAACGCCGTAGCCTCGGTATCCCAGAAGCTATCCGTGGTTTCCAAGGCCTTTGAGGCCAACGTGCGGGCGCAGATGTTCCAGCGCCTGGGCATCAACACCCTGGCGGATTATCTGGATCAAACCATCTGGCAGGCGGTATTCAATGTGGGCGCCTTCATACTTTGCTTCATCGCGCTGTATGTACTGGCTTGCCTGGTGGTGAACCTGCTGGACCACGTCATCTCCTTCCCGCTGGTGCGCGGCTTTGACTGGCTGCTGGGCGGCATCTTCGGCATTGCCCGCGGCCTGGTGGTGGTCGTGCTGGTGCTGTGCCTGCTGCCGGCGCTGGTGCAGATCGTCTCCCCGGAATTTGCGGACAGTCTGCGCACGGGATCGGTGCTGTATAGCTATGTCACTCAGATGGACTTTCTGAACGTCAGCAATCTGGTGTCGGGCCTGATCGGCGGTTGATCGTAAATAAGACTTTGCTGTGACGAAACCCCATCCGATTCCGTTAAATGCGGACCGGGTGGGAGTTTTCGCGTCACCGGACATATACACTATCTATCACATGGAGGTATTCGATCCTTGGCTTCAAGATCTGCAAATCGACAGGTATATGAGGAGCGGGATTCCGGCTCAAGCGCGCCGATGCTGATCCTGGCGGCAGTGGCGCTGTTCGGGCTGGCGGTGCTGCTGATTTACATTTGCGTGGCGGCCCCCCAACAGGGCACGGGCATGGGCGCGATTCGAGACGTGCTGCGCGGCTTGGGCGGCAGTCTGGCCATCGCGCTGCCGCTGGTGCTGGCCTGGGCGGGCGTGCTTTGCGTGGGCGCGGCCCGCGGCATGAAGGTATCGCCGCTGCGCGTCGCCGCGGATGCCCTGCTGATCGTCTGCCTGTTTACCGCCGTTCACGTGTTCTTTGCGGAGCGCATCGTGCGGGAGCGCATGACGATCACTGGTTTCACCAACTTTGTCTCCAAGTCCTACGGCTACGGCGCGGGCGGCGGCGCCATCGGCGCGCTGCTGGCGTGGCCGCTGTACCGCAATCTGGGTGTGGCGGGCGGCTTTATAGCCACGCTGCTGATTGCCGTGCTGCTGCTGACGGCCACTGGACGCATGGGCCGCTTCGTTCACTTTATGAATGATCGCGCCTCCGGGCGCCAGGAACGCCGTGACAACGAACGTGAGTTCGATGGTTTTGAAGAAAAAAGGCCTCGCACGACGATCCGCCACGCTTCTGGCCGCGATCCCTACAGTGAATCGGTGCTGGGCAGCGCGGGCGACGCGGCGCGACGGCGCGGCGGCAGAAATTCCGTCGCGCAAGGCGCGACGGCTCGCGGCGGCAGGCGGAAATCCGACCCGCTGGCGGACGATGGCTTCAACGGTCGGCCCGCCAGGGCGACAAATCAGCCCAGCCGTCGCCGCGCTTCGGATGAGGCGGAGGCTGATGGCGCGGCGACGCGCAAGACGGCGAGCGCCTCAAAGTCGTCCGCCGCTACCAGGAAATCGGCCGACGCGATCTCAGAATCGAAGCGCGCCGCGCCGCGCAAGCGCAAAAAGCTGTACAACGAAGATGTGGAAAAGCCGAGCAAGGCGGCCCAGGCAAAGGATGAGTTGTTCGACAACTTCGACGATTTCGACCGCTTGGAGGCGGAGAGCGCGGCTTACGATCAGGCGGAAAAATCCGAAAAGTTTGCTCGCAAGCCCTTTAAGCCGGATCGCCCCTCCATATTGAAAAAGGATGAGGAGGGCAATCCTGAGGCAGACGTTCCCGTGGTGAAGGCGGACAAGAAATCCAACGTCTCCATCGACGATCTGAAGATTCAGCCGGAGGCCTATGAGCTGCCGGACGAGGACGAGCCGCCCTTCGATATGCCTGAAAAGGCGGGGAAGAAGAAGGATGCCGTGGAATCCGGCATTGCCGAGAAGAAGAGCTTCGGCAAGCTGAAGCGGGTAAAGGAGCCGGAGCCCGCCGAGGACGACGCGCCGCCCTACAACTATCCGCCCATCGACCTGCTGGCTCGCGGCGAGGTGGAGGACACCTCCGCCCATGGGCAGCGGGATATGCAAAAGGCTCAGCTGCTGGAGGACACGCTGCAGAGCTTCGGCATTTCCGCGAAGCTGACGGGCATTGCCCACGGCCCCGCGGTCACGCGCTTTGAGCTGCAGCCCGCGCCGGGCGTGAAGGTGAGCCGCATCACCTCTCTGGCGGACGATATTGCGCTGAACCTGGCGGCGATGTCGGTGCGCATCGAGGCGCCCATCCCTGGCAAGGCCGCCGTAGGCGTGGAGATTCCCAACGACAAGGTGGAAATGGTGCGCCTCAGGGACGTGCTGGAATCCGCCGAGGCCAGAAAGCACCCATCCCGCATCGCGGTAGGCCTGGGCAAGGACAACTCCGGGCGCTACATCGTGGCGGACATCGCCAAGATGCCCCACGTGCTGATCGCGGGCCAAACCGGTTCCGGTAAGTCGGTGTGCATCAACGCCATCATCACCTCGATCCTGTTCCGCTCGTCACCGGAGGAGGTCAAGCTGATCCTGATCGACCCGAAGGTGGTGGAGCTGTCCATCTACAACAATATTCCGCACCTGGTGTGCCCGGTGGTCACCGACCCGAAGAAGGCCGCCAGCGCCTTGGATTGGGCCGTGGCCGAGATGACGAAGCGCTACAAGCTGTTCGCGGAGCGGGGCGTGCGCGATATCAAGGGCTACAACAAGGCGCTGAAGCCCGGCGAGAAGCTGATGCCCCAGATGGTCATCATCATCGACGAGCTGGCCGACCTGATGATGGTCTCCCCCGGCGAGGTGGAGGACAGCATTTGCAGGCTGGCCCAGTTGGCCCGTGCCTGCGGCATGCACCTGGTCATCGCCACGCAGCGCCCGTCGGTGAACGTCATCACTGGCATCATAAAGGCCAACATCCCCACCCGCATCGCCTTCTCGGTGGCCTCCCAGGTGGACAGCCGCACGATGATCGACCACGGCGGCGCGGAAAAGCTGTTGGGCAACGGCGATATGCTGTTCGTGCCCAACGGCATGAAGAGTATGCGCGTGCAGGGCGCGTGGGTCTCCGACGACGAGGTGCACGCCATCGTGGAATACATCAAGCAGTCCGGCGAGGCCAACTACGATCCCGACATGCTGGAGCACATGGAGAATGCCGTGCGCACCGATGCCGAGAAGGAGGAGGTGGCCGCGGAGTACGACCCGCGCCTGCCTGAGGCCATCGACATCGTCATCGACATGGGTCAGGCCTCCATCTCCATGCTGCAGCGCCGCATGCGCATCGGCTACGCCAAAGCGGGCCGCCTGATCGACGAGATGGCCCAGCGCGGCATCGTATCCGAGGCCGACGGCGCGAAGCCTCGCCAGGTGCTCATCACCCGCGAGGAGGCTCAGGCGATGTTTGAGGAGTGAGCGCGGGGCGTTCAACCCCCATCGCTGCCGCGTGGAACATGGGATGTTCCATCCCAATTGCTGCCGCCCTTCTCATATAAAATCCCGGCGCCACTGATTCCAGCGCCGGGATTTTTCTTGGGTGATTTATGCTATTCGACGGTGGCGGAAATTAGATCAATGCTCCAATAGCCGCCTATATCCTCATAGGTCTTGCCTCCGTCATAGGAGATCTTTCCGCCGGAATTGTCGAAGGTCATGTAGACGTCGAAGGTAACCCGCTGTTGGCCGTTATCCAATGTAATCTGTTGCCTTCCCGCGATGGATCCGTCGTCAGGAAGCGTGAGGAAGAAGGAGGAACCGGAAGGTATGGATTTACCGTGTTCCTCTTAGTAGTTATGGACAAGATAGAACGTAGTATCCTTCCTTCCCGCCCGATGGTTCTGCAGAGCGAAATAAGCATCCGTCGATTCGTCGTCGTCCCAGTTGACATCAACGTCCTCTTCCAACACTTCGTCAGTCCAGGAGACGGATACAGAACCGGTCTTGCCCTCAAAGAAATGATAAGGACTGAATTCCATATGTAGGCCATAGGTTTCAAACGAAAAATCGCTGTCCCGGAAAATACCGTCTTCTTCATCCTCGATGGCTTCATTGGACACATCGGAGGCGGTTTCCTCCTTTTCCAGGTAGTCGTATTCTTCGACGGTGGGCGTTTCGACGATGTGATCGTCAATGCTGACAAAGGTCAACTCCCAGCCTGTGCCCGTGGAATAGTCTCCTTGGTAAGCGAGTGTGAAGTTGACATAGGACTTGATTCCATCAGCAATAATCTCGACATAGCGCCGGCCCTCAATGGAAGGATCATCAGGCAAATAAATTTCCACGTCTGCCAGCGGGGTTCCCTTGAGAGAATAAAAAGATGTATCCACCATGAAGGAGGTTTTTCCTTCAGTGCTATAATTCCAACCCGGTTCTAAAAGTTCAGAGCGGGAAATGTTTTTGGCCCAAAAATTGTAAAGATCATCTGTCCTATCGATCATGTCATCCGTCCAATCCGCATGAACGGAAACAGGATCTTCGATCTCATGGTTCGGATAAGCCAAACTGATTAACAGACGTAAATTCACTTTATCTCGAGGATCATCTACGTAGGGTACTGAATCCATTCCGAAGAATCCGGGCAATAAGAAGATTTCTGATTCCTCCAGGGAGGGAAAGACCAGAGCAACATCCGATGCGAGAATATCCTCGGCAATCGCTTCGGGCATGCTTTCCTCTGCAGAGGCCGTGTCGGTCACCGTTTCCAAGGCGTCTGTGATTTCCGCTGGTTCGCCGGAAAGGAGAGAAAGTGTTTTGTCATCCACAATGCCCGTGGCCGACAGGCCGTTAGCCACTTGGAAATCCATGACGGCCTGCTCCGTCTTCTTGCCAAAATCACCGTCTGCCTTACCGAAAAGGAAGCCTTGGTCGATTAGCTGCTGTTGTACTTTTCTCACGTCTTCGCCTTTGGAACCCTTTGCCAAGTTCTGTCCGGCGTGTGCGACCGTGGAAATCAGAAGCGTCAGAATTATAAGGAATGAGAGTAGATGCGTCTTTTTCATGATGCTTATCAAACGGAGCTTCTTCACAATTACTTCCCCCTATTGTTTATGATTAGTTCTAGTTTAATCCATATATCTATTTCAGATAATATTTATCTAAAAGTCGATAGCCAAATATTATCTATGCTATATTTTGGGCAGGCTACTGTTTGGTGGTGACGCTCTATTGGACAACAGAATAAAGGATTTGCGTGAAGATTTTGACCTGACCCAGCAGCAGATTGCAGACGCGATCGGCATAACCCAGCGGAAATACAGCTATATTGAAACGGGGACGCAGCCCCTGACCGACGAGTTGCTGGTGAAGTTGGCGAATTACTATCAGGTGAGTATAGATTATCTATTGAGACAGACCAATAATCCCAAAAGAAACAAATAAGCAGCACATGAAGGAAGAAATCATGTACCGCTTTTTGATAAAACAAGATCCTTCACTTCGTTCAGGATGACAGCATTGCGGCGTATCATCCTGAGCGAAGTGAAGGATCTTTTCGATTTGTCCAAATGCCGATAGGCCGTCAATCCAGCTTCAGTATCAGCCCCAGTATGTGCTTCGCGGCCAATTCCATTTGCGCTCGCGTCAGCACGCCCTTTTCGAGCGCTGCCAGCAGACGTTCAGGATAGCCGCAGCCCATCTTCACGTCGTTGCCGGCGACGCACTCCTTGTAATGCTCGCCGAAGGTCCACCAGTCGGTGGTGACCAGGCCCTCGTAGCCCCACTCCTCGCGCAGGATGCCATTCAGCAGGTCGGCGTTTTCGCTGGCGCGGTGGCCGTTGATGACGTTGTAGCTGGTCATGATGCTCCAGACGTCATACTGCTTCACGATGATTTCAAAGGCCTTGAGATAGATTTCGCGAATGGCGCGCTCGGAGGCGCGGGAATCGCACTGAGTGCGGTTGGTCTCCTTGTTATTGAGGGCCAGATGCTTGGCGGTGGCGGCGACGCCGTTGCTCTGCACGCCACGGATCAGCGCGCCCGCCAGGTGCGCCGTCAGCAGCGGATCCTCGGAGTAGTACTCAAAGTTTCTGCCGCACAGCGGATTGCGATGGATGTTGACGCCGGGCGCCAGCCAAACGCCGATGTTGTTCTCCTTCACCTCCGCGCCGGCCGCGCGGCCCACGGCCTCGGTCAGCTCGGCGTTCCAGGTACAGGCCAACAGACAGGCGCAGGGGAAGGCCGTGGTCTGCACGCCTACCTCCGGCTGAATGCGCAGGCCCGCGGGGCCGTCGGCGGTCATGGCGCTGGGCACGCCGAAGGCCGGCAGGTTGCCGTAGCCGTAAGTATTCGCCACGCCCGCGTTCGGCGTGCCGCTCAGCAGCCAGGCGAGGTCCTCATCGGAGAGCTGGGCGATGAATTCATCCAACGTCAGCTTGCCCTCGGCGACCTCGATCAGCTGGCGATTCGGGTTTTTGCGCAGGAAAGCGACGTGGGGCTGCGGGCGTACCGAGGGGTGCATACACACGATGTCTTCGTCGGGGATGCGCTCCAGCGCGTCGGCGTTGGGGTCGTTGGGCGTGCCGGTAGGCACCGCCTCATAGCTGCCGTCGGCCAGCATACGCCGCTCCAGCTGGGTGGGCGTCATGCGGGCGGTGAGCTGCTCCACGACGCGGTTCATGTCAAGCGTCCAGGTGAAGCCGGCCTTTGCGGCAGAGCGCACGTCGGTGCCCACATAGAATTGGTACTCGCCCGCTTCCAGCACCCAAGCGGACCTCTGTACCTTGCCCAGGTCGTCGTAGGAGGCCATCTGTGAGACGGGGAAGCGAATCTCCAGCCGCTGGCTCTCGCCGGGTTGCAGCAGACGCGTCTTCCGCCAGCCTGCCAGCTGGCGGGCTGGCTTGCCCAGCAGGCCCTGAGGCGCGGCGAAGTAGAGCTGCACAACCTCCTTGCCCGCCATTTCGCCGACGTTGGTGACCGTCAGCGCCGCGGAAATCTCATCCCCTTCGATGCTGAATCGCGGTTCGGACAGCTCAAAGCGGGTGTAGGACAGGCCGAAGCCGAAGGGATAATTCACCTTTTCAGCCGCGCCGGGAACGGTCTCGAAGTAGCGGTAGCCCACGTAGATGTCGTCCTCGTAGTTTACGAACTCGTCCGACTCGTAGAAGTTCGGCGAGGAGGGATAGTCTTCAAGCGTCGCGGCGAAGGTGTCCGCCAGCTTGCCGGAGGGGTTGTCCAGGCCCAGCAGCAGCTCGGCCTCGGCCAGACCGCCCTCCAGGCCCGCCTGCCAGGCCATTAGCGCGGCGTCGATGGCGGGGTCGTCCTTGAAGAAGGAGGTGTCGAACACGCTGCCCACGTTCAGCACCACGATTACGCGGTCAAACGCGGCCTTGACCTTTGCCACCATGGCCGCTTCGGCGTCGGTGAGTACAAAATCACCCTTGGGGAACATGCTCTGGGTGAGCTGGTACCTGGGGTCGTCGACCCACACGCCCTTGTGGTTTTCGATCTTGTCAAAGGCGCTCCTGCGATCCCAGCCCTCGCTGGAGAAGCGACTGATGGAGATGATCGCCGCGTCGGCAAAGGCCGCGGCCCGCGCCACCAGCTCGTCCGGCAGCTCCGGCTCGTCCACGGTGCCGGGAGCGCGGCCATCGGCGTAGCTCGCCGACACATGGGCCTTGTAGAATGCGTCGGTGCCCTCGAACAGCGTCACCCGATCCGGATACCGCTTCATGCCCTCCGCCAGGTTGCGGGTGTAGGGCACGGTCACGTCGCCGCTGCCGCCGCCGCCCTTCACGTAGTCATAGGTGCCCTTGCCGAAAAGGGCCACCTTTGCGCCCGCCGCCAGCGGCAGCGCCCGGTCTTCGTTCTTCAACAGGACCATGCCCTCGCGGGCGGCGTCCTTGCTCAGCTGGATGTGCACCGGGCTGGCGGTGACCTTCTGGCCGTCCGCGCCCAGAGGCAGGTTGGGATGATAGTTGATGCGGGACCACTTGTTCATAAGAGATCGATTCCTTTCTGAATGATACTTATTACACGTTCAATATTTCTCACATATCCTTGATGCATGCCCGATTGCGAATGATATAGTCCGCGCCGCTGACGACGGTAAGGACGAGGGCGATGTACATCAGCACATTGGCAAAAATCGTGCCGGGAAGTCCAAAAAGCGATTCATCCGCGCCCAGCGGGGATACCAGCAGCATCAGCGCGATGGTGGAGATCATCTGAAACACGGTCTTGACCTTGCCCAGCGGCCCCGCGGCAATCACCACGCCGTTTTCCACGGCGACCAGACGAAAACCGCTGACCAGAAACTCGCGCCCCAGCATCAGTATGCACACCCAGTCGGGCATGCGGCCCTGTGCCGTCAGCACAATCATGGCGCTCATCACCAGCAGCTTGTCGGCGATGGGGTCCATGAACTTGCCGAAGTTAGTGATCAGGTTTCGCGAGCGGGCGATGTGGCCGTCCAGCGCGTCGGTGACGCAGGCCAGCGCGTAGATGCCCACCGCTACGCCCTGCGCCCAGAAGGCGCTCATGCGCGCGAATATTACAAAGAAAGGAATCAGGCAAACGCGCAGCAGGGTCAATTTATTAGGCAGGTTCATAGCACGTCTCCTTCAAGATCATACGCGTCCGCCCCGGTTATCCGGACATTTACATATTGGCCGGGTGTGAGCGCGCGGTCGGCCTGCAGCCAGATGCAGCCGTCGCTCTCCGGAGCCTCCAGCAGGCTCCTGCCGTAGAAGCGGCCGGTCTCCTCGTCGAAGCCGTCCACCAGCACCTCGCACTCGGTGCCGATTCTGGCCTCGTTTACCTCCATGGAGATACCTTGTTGCAACATCATCAGCTGGTCGAGCCGCGCGGCCTTCACGGATTCGTCGATCTGATCCGGCATCTTCGCGGCGGCGGTGCCCTCCTCGGCGGAGTAGGTGAACGCGCCGAGGCGCTCAAACCGGGCTTCCTTCACGAAGCTCAGCAGCGTCTGGAACTGTTCGTCCGTCTCGCCGGGGAAGCCCACGATCATCGTCGTGCGCAGGAGGATGCCACGCCGACGGCACTCGGCGATGCGATCCTTGATCCAATCCGCGCTGCCCCGCCGGTTCATCCGCTTCAAAAGCGCGTCGTCGATGTGCTGCAGCGGCAGATCGAGATAGGGGGCCACCTTCGGCAGCCGCTGGATGGCGTCCAGAAGCCGATCGTCGGTGCTGTCGGGATAGCAATACAGCACGCGCACCCAGCGCAGGCCCTCGATTTCGCTCACGGCCTCCAGCAGCTCCGGCAGTTGATAGTGCCCATCGCCGATGTCGCAGCCGTAGCGGCTGGTGTCCTGGGCGATCAGGGAGATCTCCGTCACGCCGCCCGCCGCCAGCTGCCGGCACTCCTCCACGATGTCGTCGAATGGCCGGGAGATGTAGCCGCCGCGAATCAGCGGGATCGCGCAGAAGGTGCAGCGATTGTCACAGCCGTCGGAAATCTTCACATAGGCGCTGTAGCCGGGAGTGGTCAATACCCGCGGCGTGTGCAAAAAGCGCGCGCCGTTGGCGGTATAGCAGGGCTTTTCGTTCCGCTCGGCGGCGTCCATCATCTCAAACAGCCGCGCGTATTCCGCCACGCCCAATATGCCGTCGATCTCCGGAATCTCAGAAAGCAGCGCCTCCGGATAGCGCTGGGCCAGGCAGCCGGTGACGAATAGCTTCTTGCCGCGGCTGCCCTTCTTGTACTGGGCCATTTCGAAGATCGCGTCGATGGATTCCTCCTTCGCGCTCTCGATGAAGCCGCAGGTGTTCACGAACAGCACGTCCGCCTCGGCGGGATCGTTGACGATTTCGTAGCCTCTGTCCCGCAGCATGCCCAGCATGTTTTCGCTGTCCACGCGATTCTTCGCGCAGCCCAGGGAGACCATTCCGACCTTCTTCATAGCGTTGTACTCCTGATAGATGATGCGTATTTGGATTGGCGCGTGGAGGTGATCGTTTTCCAGACGCTGCCGGGAACGTAATCCCCAATATCTCTCCCAAACGCCAGCAGCTCGCGAACCAGGCTGGAGGAGATGGCGGTGTCGTCGCCGCGCAGGTAGAGCGTCTCCATTTCGGGGTTCAGCCGCCGGTTGACCTGGGCGATGTTTTCCTCGTAGCTGTAGTCCATGCCGTTGCGCAGACCGCGCACATACCAGCGGATGCCGTTTTCAGCGCAATAGTCGGCCACCAGCCCGGTGTGGATCACCGCACGGGCGTTCAGCCCATCGGCCTCCAGCGTGGCCTGGATGGCGCGGCGCATGGCCTCGGCGTCGAAGGCGCGGCGCTTCTCGACGTTCACGGCGATCATCACCACCACTTCGTCAAACAGCGCCGCGGCCTTGCGCACGATGGCGTGATGTCCGTTGGTATAGGGATCGAAGGAGCCCGCGTACAGGGCGATGCGTTTGGACATGTGCGTGCCTCCGTTACAGTGGATATTCCGCCTGCGCCGCGCCGCGGTATTCCCAGGCGGTCTTGAAGCCGCATGCCCGCGCCAGCGCGGCGACCTCCGCGAAGGCGCAGTCCAGAAAGTCCGAGTTGTGGCAGTCGCTGGTGATGATGATCCGCCCGCCGCATTCGCGGATTCGCTTGAGCATGGCCGCGCCGGGATAGGGCGTGGTGCGGTAGCCCTTGGCGATGGCCCCGGTGTTGATCTCGATCAGCCGGCCGCTTTTCGCCGCCAGCTCGGCGCACTCGAGGGCGTATTTCAGATAGCGCGGGTCAGTGTCGTCGAACAGATCGCGCTTTTCATTGAACTTCATCACCAACTCGATGTGACCCAGGATCGCCGCGCCCGTTCCCTCGACGGATTCGCAGACCGTGCGGAAGTAGTCTCGGCACAGGGCGTAGGGGTCGTCGCCGTAGTGCTCCGCCAGGGCGGCCTCCAGCTTTTCGCGGGTCCAGTCCACGCTCCACTTTTCGCCGCCGACCGGCACATAGTGCACGGATTCAATATAATAGTCGTATTCCGATACGTCCGTCGGAGAGAGCCAGTCGTGCTCCAGACCCAGCAGAAGGTTGATCCGCCCGGCGTATGCTTCCCGCAGGCGCAAAATCTCTGCCCGATATTCCGGCTCCCGCTCGGTGGGCATCGCGCTGTCGTCGTAGTCGGCGGGGCCGTGCTCGGAAAAGCCCAGCGTGTGAAAGCCCAGCGCCAGCGCGGCGCGAACCATCTCCTCGGCGCTGTTTCGCCCGTCGGAGAAGGTGGTGTGGCTGTGGACGTTGGATTTGCTGTAATAGTTCCTCATAGCCAACATTATAAGCGCTGACGGCGATCGATGTCAATAAAAAAGCCGCCCGCGGGCGGCTTTTTCGCCAGACTTTACTTCTCCTCCGGCTCGACCACGATCACCGGCGCGTCGGGCGCGTTCTTGGCGATGGAGGCGATGCCCTTCTTGGCGCTGGCCTTGGCCTTGTAGCCCTCGGACTTGCCGATGTTCTGGCCGTTGCCGGCCTTCAGGCGGAAGCGGAACTCGCCGCCCTTGTCCTTATACAGCTCAAACTTGGGATGGGTCTGCTTTTCGTCCCTGGTCTGATCCTCAATGGGAGAGCCCGCGTTTTTCTTTACGGAATTGATGCCGTTTTCGCAGGCGGAAAGGGAGGTATAGGTTTCCGAGGCGGTCAAAATTACCTCGCCGTTGGAAGCCTTGAGGTTGAAGGTGAATTCCCCATTTTTCGCGGTGGTGATGACGAACTTGCCGGCCATTGTATTATCCCCTTTCGTAAATGTTATACGTAAATTAAATCTGTTTATAGTATACTAGTAAAGCGGGAAATTGTCAATTTGAAATCACTGTTTTTTGGCCCAAAAACAAGAAAAAAACTAAATTAT
The DNA here is from genome assembly GCA_017480045.1 of Clostridia bacterium. Lineage (GTDB taxonomy): Bacteria > Bacillota > Clostridia > Christensenellales > Aristaeellaceae > UBA2862. Next base: position 496 of record JAFVBK010000019.1, on the reverse strand, counting down.
TCAGAGGGGTTGCTCTGAATAACTCAGATTATAATAAATTGTTGGCTATGTATGTCGACGCAAGCCCTTCGGCAGGTGGTTTTTGAGCGTGCCGTCGGCGCGCTTTCCCCATCCCAGCGGCAGGCCGCGATGGGTGACGAGCGCCCAGCCCTTTTCGCCGTCAAGCGGAAGGGCCTCCCCCCGAAGCCAGGCGCGGGCCTGATCCTCGTCCAGCTCCACGCGGCGATGGGCGCGCTCCGGCGGCAGCGCCATGGCCAGCGCGTGCGCCGGCTCGATGTGGTTGCGCCCAGCGCGCAGCAGGCACAGGCCCGGCTGCACTACTCGCAGGCCGTCGGTGTTCGGGCAGGCGCCGGGGCGGCAGTACAGTCGGTCGCCCAGTTGGAGGAGCCGCATGTCGCGCACAAAATCCGGCGGCATGCAGACCTCCCGCTCCAGCGCCGTCAGCAGGGCCGCCGCGTCCCTGTCGGCGCGCGGCGCGGGCGCGTCCCGGCGGCGG
>JAFVBK010000236.1 GCA_017480045.1 Clostridia bacterium | reverse complement strand
TCAAGAACGAGGACTGCTGCTTCTACATCGGCTGTCCGGCGGGCTGGGACAAGGCGGCCCGGGAGCGCTATCGCCGGATATTCGAGGATGCCGGCTATCCGCCCGCGCGGATCGTGTCGGAATCCCGGGCGGCACTGATCAGCGCCTGCCAGTCCAAGCACTTCCAGGTGGGCTATGACATCATGTCCAAGCCCGTGCTGGTGGTGGATATCGGCTCCTCCACCACGGACTTTGCCTTCATTCTCGGCGGGCGGGAGGTGGAGCTGCAGACCGCGGGCGAGGTGCGCCTGGGCGGCGGCATCATGGATGAGCTGCTGCTGGAGGAATCCATACGGCTGAGCCCCGACGCCGACGCGGTGCGCCGCGCGCTGGAGGCCAGCCCGCCCTGGCGCAGCTACTGCGAGTTTGCCGCGCGCAGGCTCAAGGAGCAGTATTTTTCCGACGAGGATTATTGGCGGGAAAACGATTGCCAAAAGACCATACACATCCGCGCCGGCGAGGGCGCGAAGCTGACGCTGCGCATCGACGCGCGGATTGCCGATCGCGTTCTGGGCAAGGGCGCGGCGCAGCTGAACGGCAAGTCCTTCAAGGGCGCCTTTACGGACAGCCTGAGGGAGCTGCGAGCGCGGCTGAAGGCGCAGCTGCCGGAGCTATTGTTCCTCACCGGCGGCGTGTCCCGCCTGCCCGCGATTCGCGATTGGTGCGCCGAGGTCTACCCGGAGGCGGTCATCATCACCGGGGCGGAGCCGGAATTCTCCGTGTCCCGCGGCCTGGCCTGGAGCGGGCGCATCGACGAGGAGCTGCGGGAATTTCGCCGGGAGGTGGCGGAGCTGATCGATTCCAGCGCCGTGGAGCGCATCGTGGAGAACCGCATCGACGATCTTTACCGCCGAATTGTGGACGCCATGGTGGAGCCGATACTGCGGCGCGTGGCGCTGCCGGTGTTTGACCGCTGGCGCAACGACGACATTCAGCGGCTTTCCGACATCGATCAGATTGTGCAGAAGGAAATCGAGGCCTGGCTGCATTCCGACGAGGCGCAGCAGCTGCTGGTGAAGCCCATCGCGGAGTGGCTGAAGCCCGTCGCCTATGATGTGGAGGAAAAGACCATGCCCATCTGCGTGCGTCACAATGTGCCGTATCGGGCCATGAGTCTGAATTCCTACTTCTCGCTCTCCGATATCGATATCCGTATCGACGCCAAGGAGGTGTTCGCCGTGGAGGGCCTCACCTGGCTCATCAACGCGATCATTTCCATCATCGTGGGGCTGGTGTGCGGCGGCAGTGGGCTGGCGATCATCTCCAGCGGCATCTCCGGCATTGTGGCAGGGGCGATCTTTTCACTGCTGATCCTGTTTCTGGGCAAGGAGAAGATGCAGGAGGTGTTCATGAATGCCGACATTCCAAAGCCCATGCGAAGGCTCGTGCCCCGCGGCCACTTTGAGGCCCGCATCGAGCGGCTGACCGAGGAGGTCAAGTCCAACTTTTACAATAATTTGGAGCATGAAAAGAACGCGGAGATCACCGAGCGCATGGCGGCGGAAATCTCCCAGCAGATCGAGCAGTGCCTCGCCAAGATGGCCGAGGTGGTGGAGATTCCGCTGTAGCGCAGCCGATTGGATGATGTGACATGAGCAGAAGACTGACGATCGCCATCCCCCTCATCGGGGAATGGGTGGAAGAGAGCTACAAGAACTACTTTTACGCGCTTTGCGCGCTGGACGCGTGGGGCGAGCAGGTGGAGGGCGATGTGAGCCCGGAACGCTACGACGGCCTGCTGCTGCCCGGAGGCTGGGACGTGGATCCCGCGCGGTACGGCGCGGACAATACCGCGAGCCACGGCGTCGATCCGGCGCTGGATGCCGCCCAGTTCGGGGCGCTGGACGCATTTGTGAAGGTCGGAAAGCCGATACTGGGTATCTGTCGGGGGCATCAGATCGTAAATGTCTATTTCGGCGGCACGTTGATACAACACCTGCCCCAGAGCCCGACCCACAGCCGCGGCAGCGGCGAGCCGGACAAGGCCCACGACACGACCGCCGCCAGCGGCAGCATCCTATACCAGTTGTATGGAGAGACCTTTCCGGTGAATAGCTCGCACCATCAGGGTGTGGATAGACTGGGGGCGGAGCTGCGCGTCACCCAGCGCTCGCTGGACGGCGTCATCGAGGGTATGGAGCACGAACGTCTGCCGCTTTTCACCGTGCAGTGGCACCCGGAGCGCATGTGCTTCAACCATGCTCGCCCTGATACCGTCGACGGCGGCATCCTGCTGCGTTATTTTTTGAAGCTGTGCCGGGAGCGCCGCTCTTGAGGCGGCGCCGGCGCGCTATGACGGCATTTGAAAATCAAAGGAGGAACTGAAATGGCTGTTCGAAGCAGAAGCGTCGTCTTCAATCTTTCGGATGGAAGCGTCAGGCGGGAAGAGAAGCGTCTGTCCTGGGTGGACGAGGCGACGCTCCCCAAGGCAGTGGAGGCGAACGTGGTGGGCCTCTACCCCGACTATACCTTTCAGACGGTGGAGGGCTGGGGCTGCGCCATGACGGAGGCGTCCTGCTACCTGCTGTCGCGGATGACGCCGGAGAACCGCCGGGCTGCGCTGAGCCGGTGGTTTGGCCCGGAGGGAATGGACGCGCGATTCATCCGCATGCACATCGATTCCTGCGACTACGCACTCTCGGAGTATCAGGCGGTGGAGGATCCCATTGCCGATCCGGAGCTCAAAACCTTCAACATCGAGCGCGATCGCAAGTGGATCCTTCCGGTGGTGAAGGAGGCGCTTCAAATGGCGGGCGGCCCCGTGCGCGTGCTGCTCTCTCCCTGGTCGCCGCCCTGGCAGTGGAAGACCCCGCCGGAGTTCAGCCAGAACGATGCCGCCGTCTACGGCGGAGGGGACTTCACTGTGGATACGACCAAGCCCGGCCGGAAGTTCGGCGGACGCCTGAAGCGCGAATACTACGGCGCCTGGGCCGCGTATCTGGTGAAGTTCATTCAGGCCTACCTTGCGGAGGGCATTCCGGTGAGCATGCTGTCCATCCAGAATGAGGCCTCCGCCGCCACTGCATGGGACAGCTGCCTCTGGAGCGGCGAGCAGGAGCGCACGTTCCTGAAGGAATACCTGTATCCGGCGCTTGAAAGGGCGGGCCTGGCCAATAGCATCGAGATATTCATCTGGGACCACAACAAAGAGCGCGCCATCGAGCACATCGACGAATTCATGGCGGACGCCGAGGCGGCGGCCAAGGTGAAGGGCTTCGCCTATCACTGGTATTCCGGCGATCACTTCGAGGCGCTGGCGCTGCTGCGGGAGCGCTACCCGGATCGGATTTTAATGCATTCGGAGAGCTGCCCGCTGCACAAGCCGGGCAATCCGCTGTCGGGCAGCGCCACGGAGGACGGCGTGCTGAACAAGGGCAGCGCGGACAGGACGCCCCAGGAGTGCGACTACGGCGACGCCATCGACTATACCCATGACATCATCGGAGATCTGAACGGCGGCATGCAGCGCTGGATCGACTGGAACATGATCGTCGATCGCGACGGTGGACCCCGCCATGTGGGCGGCGGCTTCGGCGCGCCGCTGATCTGCGAGGACGACGGCTCCTTCAGCGATACCGTCTGCTACGAGTACCTGAAGCTGATCGCGGGCGTGATCCGCCCCGGCGCGGTGCGCATCGGCAAATCCGTGTTTGGACGCGAAGTGGAGGCGGCGGCATGTCGCAACGCGGACGGCTCCTTCGGCGTGCTGCTGCTGAACCGGGCAGCGGAGGACCAGGCGGTCAACCTGCGCATGGCCGGTCGGATCGTTCAGAACATCAACCTGCCCGCGGGCGCGCTGACCACGCTGCTGATCGAAGCGGAATAAGGGAACCGGTCCGCTCCGCGTATAGTATAAACGCCCTCCCGAAATCGGGAGGGCGTTTGCGTGGGAAGGGATTCTTATCCCTTGACGGCGCCGGCGATGAAGCTGTCCTGAATCTGCTTGCTCAGGAACACATACACCAGCAGCGTAGGCACCGTCGCGATGGAGAGCGCGGCGCCGATGGGGCCCCAGTCGGTGGTGTACTGGCCGGAAAGGGCCTGCACGCCGACGGGCAGGGTTTTCAGGGAATCCTTGCTGATGAACACATTGGCAAACATCAGCTCGTTCCAGCACTGGAGGAACGTGTAGATGCCCACGGTGGCGACAGCCGGCATCATCAGCGGTGCGATGATGCGCACGAACGTGCCCCAGACGCCGCAGCCATCCAGGAAGCAGGCCTCGTCCAGATCATAGGGGATGTCGCCCATGAAGCCGACGGAGATCAATATGCCCATCGACAGCGAGAAGGCGGAATAGGGAATGATCAGGGCGAAGTAGGAATTCAGCATCTTCAGCTTGGCCAGCGTCGTATACAGCGGCACGATGGAGGCGTGAATCGGAATCGTAAGGCCGAGCATGAAGAACTTGTGCATGCGCTTGCTGCCCTTCCACTCAAGCCTGGTCATGGCGTAGGTGGCCATGACGGAGGCCAGCAGCGTGATCAGGATCGTGGCCACGGCCACGATGACGCTGTTCAGGAAGTAGCGGGGCATATCGCCCGTGTTCAGCGCGCGGGTGTAGTTGCCCCACACCCAGTATTTGGGCAGGCCGATTACGTTCTCGCCGAAGATTTCCGGATTGGTCTTCAGAGAGAAGGTCAGCATCCAATAGACCGGGAAGAGGCTGATGAACGCCCAGAGAATCAGGACGACGTAGACGGCGATTTTGCTGGCCGCTGGCTTCGGCTTGGCGCCAGCCGCCATAGGAGGATTGCTTTTTTTCACAGTAGCGGTACTCATCTTCCCTTATCCTCCTTGAAAATCATATTGATGATGATGGCGAAGACGAAGCACAGCACGATCAGCATGACCGCGATGGTGCTGCCCATGCCATAGCGGTTGCGCAGGAACAGCAGGTTGATCATCAATGTGCTGGGCACCTCGGTGGCGTGGTTCGGGCCGCCGTTGGTCAACACGTAGATCAGGTCGAAGGATTTCAGCGAGCCGGTGACGGCAAAGATCACGCTGACGCGCAGGATCGGCCGGATGTAGGGAATGATGATGTAGCGGTTGACCTGCCCCTCGGTGCAGCCGTCGATCATGGCGGCCTCATTCAGCTCCGGCGGCACGCCCTTGATGCCGGCATACATCAGCAGCATGTGGTAGCCCACGTACTGCCACAGGATCGGCACAAACGCCGCCCACAGCGCCGTGGTCTTGTCGCCAAGCCATATTCGCGTCCAACTCTCAAGGCCAACAGCGCGCAGGAACAGGTTCAGCACGCCGTAATCCGGGTTGTAGATCTTGATCCAAAGCTGGCCGATAACCACGGTGGAAATCAGCACGGGCATGAAGTAGATGGACAGGAAGGCGCGCTCGCCCCGCGGCTTCTTGCTGAGCTTCAGCGCCAGCCAGAGGGCGAAGGGAAGCTGAATACAGGTGGACAGCGCGGCCAGCAGCATCGCGTTCTTGAGCGCCCGCATGATGTTGATGGACTTGCTGGTAAAAAGTTCCTTATAGTTGCTGAGACCGATGAATACGGGGGTCGTCAGGCCGTTCCACTCGGTGAGGCTGTAGTAGCCGGACAGGATGATCGGCGCGATGAGCACCCCGATGAACAGTATCAGCGCAGGTAGCAGGAACAGAAATATATTCAGCTTGTAGCTAAACGGTCTTTTCATATTCGGTGCTCCTTTATTGTAACGATTTTCGCCGAAACCCTGCGGCCTCCGGCGAACCGCGCGGATGATTTGCCCGAAGGGCAATCGCGAACTGCCTTCGCCGTCCGCAAATCATTAAAGAGAGGAGACGGCCCCTTGCGGGTGAACCCCGTGCAGGGCCATCTCCTCTTCAAGCTAAGTCACACTATCAGGTTGCCTTGACTGAATTAGTTCAGGTCGGCATCCAGACCCTCGGCATACTCCTCAGGGGTGATCTCACCAGCCCAAGCCAGGCCGATGTAATCCAGATAGGTGTTGGCGGCGTCGGCGCTCAGGAAGTTGTCGCCGAACAGCACCATGCTGTCAGCCTGCGCGGCCATGTCGGCAGCGGACTTGACCAGGTCGCTGACCTCAGCGTCCGGATCGGCCGCCCAGCAGGGCAGGTTCGCGCCGGACTTGTAGTCGGCGTCGGAGAAGAAGCGAGCCAGATAGTAGGCAGCCTCAATGGCCTCGTCCTGATGCTCAGAGGTCACGGTGATGGCCAGGGTGTTGTTCGGGCCGCCGATCATCTGATACAGGGTGACGTCGGGATTCAGCACCGGGAAGGTGCCGGCCTTCACGTTGAACTCAGCCTGGGAGCCGATATCGGCGTTGTTCCAGGAGCCGTTCTGATAGAAGGCGTACTTGCCCTGGATGAAGTTGTTCTTCACTTCGTCGTTGCCCAGAGCGTCGGCGCTGGGATCGAAGTAGCCCTTGTCCTTCATATCCTGGAAGGCGGCGATGGCGGCAACCACGCCCTCGTTGTTCCAGGACTCTTCGCCGTTGTACATGGCCTTCAGGGTCTCGCCGCCCACGGACTTGATGACCAGGGGCTCAACGTACTCGGACAGGCACCACAGCTCCTTGCCGGACACGCCGAAGGGGATGTAGCCAGCCTCGACCAGCTTGTCGCAGCAATCCATCATCTCGTCATAGGTGGCGGGGATGTCGTCATAGCCGACCTCGGCCAGAATGTCCAGGTTGGCGTACAGGGTGACCAGGCTCATGGTGTAGGGCACGCCGTACATCTGGCCGTCATAGGTCACGTTGGTGGCCATGGCTTCGGGCAGCTCGTCCGCATAAGCCGGATAGTAGTCGTCCAGGCTAACCACGCGGCCAGCGTCCACGAAATCCTTCAGGAAGCCCATGCCCCAGGTGAAGAAGATGTCCGGGAGAGCCTCGCCAGAGGACATGGCGGCCTTGATCTTGGTCTTGTAGGCCTCGTTCTCGGTGGCGGTGTGCTCGATCTTGATGTTCGGATGGTCGGCCTCGAACGCCGCGATGGCGTCAACATAGGCCTGGTGGCTGGAGTCGCTCTCGGTAGCGATGGACCACAGCTGCAGGGTGATCTGATCCTCGGCCAGCGCGGAAACGCAGGACACGATGAACAGAGCGGTCAGCAGGATTGCCAACAGTTTCTTCATGGGTTCTTCCTCCTTAAAATGATTTACGGGTAGATATTGCCATTGACGCGGGATATCCGGGCGGACGACCCGTGCCAAAGGAAATCGAAACTGAGGTGTGGTGCGCAAAGCTTACCTTTCGCACCACCGTCGGGTGGCTTTTTTTATGCCCTTTATCAGGGCTTCCAGTACGTCTGATGACGCCGCCAGCGCCGCCGGGGGAATCGGTGTAAAAGGTAAACCTTTCGCGCCGTCGTCGGGCGGTCTTTGTCGATCCATTCATTCAGACGCTATGTTGTCTTAACACAATTATACAGTCTGTATACGCCTGTGTCAAGAGCGTGACGCAGTTTCACTGCGTTTTCGGTACAATGTTAACTGCATGAACAAAACAATAATAACACATGTAGCTGGATTTGTAAAGCTTTGACGCGATGTATTTATGCTCAAAATTTATTTTACAGCATAAAATAAATGACATAAATTGCGATTTGCCAGTGAAAACATATCAAAGCTTGTCATGCGCGGACGGATGTGAAAAGGGACTGTCTCAAGAGGCAGCGAACAACACGTAAACAATATGTAGGGGCGGCGTATCGCCGCCCGCCCATAAGGAAATGTACCGTTTGGGGCGGGCGCCGAAACGGCGCCCCTACGATTATGACTGATTTCTGCCGTTAAATCTCCATTTTTAAACAGTCCTTGGAGTCGGCGCGGCCTTACATCATGCTGCGATACAGCGCCTTGATCTCCTCGACGCTGGTGTCGCGGGGATTGCCGGGGCAGCAGGCGTCGGCAAAGGCGGATTCGGACAGGAACTGCACATCCTCCTCCTTCAGGATGCCCTTCAGATCCGCGGGGATGCCCACATCCTGGGAAAGCTGCTTCACGGCGGCGATGGTGGCCTTCGCGGCCGCGTCGTCGTCCATCATGTCGATGCCCGGAACGCCCATGGCCTTGCCGATGGCGCGATAGCGCTTGCCGGCCACGGGGGCGTTGTACTCCAGGCCGAAGGGCAGGATGATGGCGCAGGCCACGCCGTGGGGCGTGTCATACAGCGCGCTCAGACCATGCGCCATGCTGTGCACGATGCCCAGGCCCACGTTGGAAAAGCCCATGCCCGCGATGTACTGGCCCAGGGCCATGCCCTCGCGGCCTTCCTCGGTGTTTTGCACGGCGCCGCGCAGGTTGGCGGAAATCAGGCGAATGGCCTCCAGGTGGAACATATCGCTGATGGCGCAGGCGCCCTTGGTGATGTAGCCCTCGATGGCGTGGGTCAGCGCGTCCATGCCGGTGGCGGCGGTCAGCCCCTTGGGCATGCTGCTCATCATGTCGGGATCGACCACGGCGATTTCCGGGATGTCGTTGGTGTCCACGCAGACGAATTTGCGCTTCTTCTCCACGTCGGTTATGACGTAGTTTATCGTGACCTCAGCGGCTGTGTCGGCGGTGGTGGGGACG
>JAFVBK010000235.1 GCA_017480045.1 Clostridia bacterium | reverse complement strand
CCTCGTAAACCGGCTCCACGACCTCCTCCGGCACCTCCGGCTTGGGATCGCGCATGTGCTTGCCAATCTTGGTGCGATATCGGCGAATATGGCACTCCAGCTTGTCCACGGCGCGGTCAATGGAAAGGTACATGTCGTTGGAATTCTCCTCGGCGCGTAGGATCAGGCCATCCACGCTCACGGTAATCTCCGCGATATTCCGACCGCCGCGCTGCTGGCGGAAGCGGATGATGGCCTCGGCCTCCTTGTTGAAATAGCGATCCAGTTTGTTCAGCTTCTTTTCAGCCCTGGCCTTCAGGCTGTCGGATACAACTTCCTTGCCCACATACACAAACTTCATTTCTCATCGCTCCTTTATATTTCAATGGCGTCCGGCGACTGCGCATCCGCACAATTCAACCAAAATTTAACGCCTTGATAATAATATTCTGCACGAATCCCGTTTTTCCTGCCTACCACACAACTTTTTTATACTCTATTGCCCCACGCGAGGCTCTTGCGGCGACAGCGAGCACAGGATCGCGGAGCCCACGTCGCTGATGGTCTGGTCGTCGGCGCCGCCGGGGGAAACATACACCGTCATCACATAGTTGGGCCAGACCGAATGGTAGAAGGCCACGCCGCGATAGTCGCCGGCCGCGCGGTTGAAGGTCACGACCGGGATGCCGTTGATATCCAGCTTGTCGATGCCCGTAAAGCCCACATTACTGAAATCCTCAGCCAGGTCGTCCAGCGTGACCAGACTGCCCGCGCGCACGTAGCTCACCGCCACGCCCATGGCCACGTTCCCCACCACGCTGTCGCCGCCGCCATTGCTCGCCCGGTAGAACAGGCCCGCCCTCTCCTGGGCCTCGGTGAGGCCGGAACGCGTCCATTCGACGGGCAGATACAGCTTGAAGCCGTCGTCAAAGGTCACCCATCTGCCCTCGAAGGGCGCGATATCCTCGGTAAAGTCGATGCGCCCGGAAACCGCGCCGTCACTCTCCGCGGCCGCGTCGGCGGTCACGGCATCGGCGCTATTGACGGCCGCTTCGATTTCGGCAACCGCCTCCACCCATTCCTCCTCCGCGACGCCCGCCGGCACGCAGGCCAGCAGCAGGGCCGCGCACAGCGCCAAACGCAAAAATCTCTTCATGCTCAGTCCCTCCCGTCCGCGCGACAGCCGCGCGCGGTATACTGTGGTACTATAAATCATAGCACGGACGCAACCGGGTTGTCAATTTGCGCGATGCCCTTTTTGAATCGGGAAAGCATCACTCCGCCTTCTTCCGCGCGGCCGTCCCCCTCCCCGCCGCCTTCCTCGCGCCCGTCCTGCGGGTGGTCGCGCGGCGGACGGCCTTCTTCTTCGCGGGGGCCTCCTTGGCGAATTCCACGGCGGGGCCGTTCCTGGCGGCGTCGACGAGGAAGGTGGAAAAGCGGCGGATGCCGTCCATGAACCGGGCGGACTTGGCGTTTCGCTCGGCCTCGTCCCGCTGAGCGGCCATGTCGGAGAGGAACTTTTCCCACTTGCCGGTGGTGACAGCGGAGGCGATCTGCTCCGGCACCACGGCGATCAGCTGACGGCCCTTCTCCGTGGAAACGATGGTCTTGCCCCGGCGGGCGGCATAGCCCACGTCGATCAGCCGCTCGATGGTGGCGGCGCGGGTGGCGGGCGTGCCCAGTCCGGAGGATTTCATCTGCTCCCGAAGGGCCTCGTCCTCGATGTCCCGGCCCGCGTTCTCCATCAGGTTTAAAAGCGAAGCGTCGGTGTGAGGCGCGGGCGGCTTGGTCTGGCACTTCTTCACCGTCGCGCGGCTCACCCGCCGCGCGTCCCCGGCTTCCAGCTTCGGCAGCGGCGGCTCCTTGTCGTCGCTCTTCTCACCCATGTACAGCGCCCGCCAGCCCTCCACGATCGGCATCGCGCCGTTGGACTTGAAGCGGTGCTCTCCCACCTGGGTGATCACACGCGCGGCGTCGTATTCATAGTAGGGATAGTGTACGGCGATCAGCCGGCGGGCGATCATGTCGAACAGCATCGCCTCGTCCCGCGTCAGGCTCGACGAGTTCGCCGTCTTGTCCGTGGGCACGATGGCGTGGTGGTCGCTGATCTTGGAGTTGTCGTAGAAGCGCTTTGACTTCATGCCCCAGTGCAGCTCCGGCGCGTTCACAAAGCCCTGATAGGCCGCGGGCAGCTTCTTCAGCGTGGCGGCGATCTTCGGCTTCATATCGTCGGGCAGATAGCGGCTGTCGGTGCGGGGATAGGTGATCAGCTTGTGGGTCTCGTAGAGCGACTGAGCCACCTTCAGCGTCTTGTCGGCGGAGAAGCCCAGCTTGCGGTTGGCCTCCCGCTGGAGGGACGTGAGGTCGTAGAGCTGGGGCGGCGCAATCTTCTTGCGCTCCACCTTACTCTCCGCCACCACGGCGTCCTTCCCGGCCACAGCCTCGCGCACGGCCCGTGCCCGCACCTCGTCCAGGCAGCGGGTGTCCTTCGTCTGAGGATTCAGCCAGAGGCCCTCGTAGTCGCCGAAGTTGGCGTGCACCTCCCAATAGTCCGTGGGCACGAAATTCTGTATCTCCAAATCTCGCTTGACGATCAAATTCAGCGTGGGCGTCTGCACCCGGCCCACAGACAGATGGGCGTTGTACGCCAGCGAAAACGCCCGCGAGGCGTTCATGCCCACCAGCCAATCCGCCTCGCTGCGGCAGCGGGCGCTCTCATACAGCGAATCGTAGTAGGCGGCGGGCTTCAATTCCGCAAAGCCCTGTTTGATCGCCGCGTCGGTCATCGAGGAGATCCAAAGCCGCGTGACGGGCTTTTTGCAGCCCGCCATCTGATAGATATAGCGGAAGATCAGCTCGCCCTCGCGGGCGGAGTCCGTGGCGCAGATGAGGCTCTCCACGTCCTTGTCCTTCATGAGCTTCTTGATGACGGCAAACTGCGCCTTTGTGCCGGGCAGCACCTTCAGAGGTATCCTCTCCGGCAGCATGGGCAGGTCCGCCATGTTCCACTTCACCCAGCGCGGGTCCGTCTCCCCCGGCTCGCTCAGGGACACCAGATGCCCGATGGCCCAGGTGACGATGTACGTTTCCCCCACGATGCAGCCCTCGCCTCGGCCCTTCACGCCCAACACCCGGGCAATGTCCCGCGCCACGGAGGGCTTCTCGGCGACGATCAGTGTCTTGGACATAGTTGCTCCTGTAAATCTATTTTTCAATTATAGGGGCGACGGCGTCCCTATATATCATCAACGCGCTGCTCGCGCCGTTTTGAGACAGCTCTGCCCCAAGCCTTCCCCTTGAGGGGAAGGCGCTGAGCGGTGAATTTGCCGAATCTTTGATTTGTCAAGTTCAGTTTCGCCCCTGGGGGGCGAAACCGGAAATCCTCTGGATTTCCGCCTTGAGCGAAGCGGATGAGGTGTCCCCATTGGCTCCGTTCGTCTATCGAAACAGACGACCTTGCCGTCATCAGGACACCTCATCAGTCTCTCCGCTTTGCGTCGAGCCAGCTTCCCCTCAAGGGGAAGCCTTTTGGCAAGCGAAACGCCGTCCCTCAGCGTCACAGGTACGTCAGTGAACCTGCCGCCGCGACTCTTTTTGAATTCATACGCTCAACGCACTCTTTTACCGCCCGTACTTTTCCACGGTGTAGGTCTCACCGAAGGTCTCCACGGTGGCCTTTTTGATCTTCTGTTCGGTCACGGGGCGATCCTGGAAGCCGGTGGGCGTACCCGCGATGGCGTCGACGACGTCCATGCCCTCGGTGACCTTGCCGAAGGCGGCGTAGTCGCCGTCCAGGTGGGGCGCGTCGGCGTGCATGATGAAGAACTGGCTGCCGGCGGAGTTGGGCATCATGCTGCGGGCCATGGAGAGCACGCCGCGGCTGTGCTTCAGGTTGTTCTGCCTAAAGCCGTTGCGGGCAAACTCGCCCTTGATGGAATAGCCGGGGCCGCCCATGCCGGTGCCCTGGGGATCGCCGCCCTGGATCATGAAGCCGGGGATGACGCGATGGAAGATCAGGCCGTCGTAGAAGCCGGATGCCACCAGATTCACGAAGTTCGCCACGGTGTTGGGCGCGATTTCGGGATACAACTCGGCCTTGATGACGCCGCCGTTTTCCATTTCGATGGTGACGATGGGATTGCTCATGATGAATTCCTCCTATAAAGTCTTTTATGGCTATTGAATGAATGCCCTGCTTGGGCGGACGACGAAACGCCGCTTCTACATTGGGGAAGCCGGTGCCATTTTAATCTCCACGCTTCACTCCCGCTCCAACGTCTCCGGATCGCCGTAGTCGGCGTCGAAGGTCTCCACGCGAATGGTGGCAATCACCTGGCGAGTCAGCGGCAGGTAGGTGCTGTCGGTGGGTTGGGAGGCGATGGCGTCCAGCACGGCAAAGCTCGCCTCGTCGTCCTTGTCGATGCTGCCAAAGGCGGCGTAGCGCCCGTCGTACTCCGGATAGCTGCCCTGCATGATGAAAAACTGGCTGCCCGCCGTATCGTAGCCGCTGGGCCGGGCCATGGAAATGGTCCCGCGCAGATGGGAAACGGTGTTCTGCGCGAAGCCGTTGTCGGCAAACTCGCCCTTGATGGCGTAACCGGGATCGCCGGTGCCGTTGTTGTTGGGGTCGCCGCCCTGAATGAACACGCCCGCCACGATGCGGAAGAACTGCTGGCCGTCGTAGAAGCCCCGATTGGCCAGCTTGATGAAGTTCGCCACGGTGTTGGGCGCCAGATCTGGATACAGCGTGAAGCGCATCTGCCCGCCGTCGGACATGGTGATGGTGGCCACGGGGTTCGGCACGATTTCCTCCGGCTCCTTGGGCGTCGCCAGCCGCAGCAGCAAGATGATCAGCGCGGCCAGCAAAGCCCCCGCCGCCGCGGCCACGATGGCCACATGCTTCCAATCGCTGAAAAAGCCCTTGCGCCTCCTTCGGGTCGCCACGCTGCCGTCGCCTCCAATTCAGTTCAATTCAAGGGAACCCGCCGCGGACGCCAACCGCGGCTTCCCTGCGGCACCTCCGTCCGCGGGCGCTGGTGATGGCGTCGCTACGGCGCTCGCCTGCCGGACTTGTCGGAGAAGATCACGTCCCGCTTGCGCCGCACCATCTCATCCACGCGGGCGATGTATTCCTCGATGTTGCGCACGTTCGGGGCGCGCTCTATTCGCAGAGCCTGATGATTTTGCCGATTCATTGAATCTGCAAAACCAGTTTCATCCTTTGGGTTAAGTTGGAAATCCTCCGGATTTCCGCCCCGGTCGAACAGCCACTTCGTGATCGCTCCCGCGCCCAGCGCCAGCACGCTCACGGTCTCCTCCATGTTGCCGATGTTGTACAGACAGGCCTTGCCCGGCCTCGCGTAGCCCACGTTCTCCAGGTTCCCGGCCATGTACTTCTGCCGGTAGAGGTAGTAGGGCCGCCAGCCGCCGGTCATCAGGCGCTTTCGGGCCAGGGCGATCATCTCGCCCGCGCCTTCCGCTTCAATCTGGCCGTAGCCGTTGCCCGCCACCACCAAATTCTCGTGCAGCTTGCTAGAGCGCTTGATGGCCAACGAGTGCACCGTCACGCTGTCCGGCGCCAGCCCCTCGATCACGTCCAGCGTATGGGCGAAGTCCGCCACCGTCTCCCCCGGCAGGGCGGCGATGACATCCATATTGATGTCGTTGAAGCCCAGCGCGCGGGCCAGCTCGTAGGCGGCGATGGTCTCGGCCCCGGTATGGGCGCGGCCAATGCGCGCGAGCGTCTCGTCATTGAAGGTCTGCGGGTTCACGGAAATGCGGCCCACGCCGCGCTCCCGCAGCATCCGCAGCTTTTCTTCGTCGATGGTGTCGGGCCGACCGGCCTCCACCGTCCACTCAACGGCGCCCGGAAAGGCAACCTGCGCCGCCGCCAGTATCCGCGCCAGATCTCCACAGGGAATGGCCGTGGGCGTGCCGCCGCCGATGTAGCCGGCGCGCAGCCGCATACCCTTTTCCTCCATTAGCGCCCGGCAGAGCTCGATCTCTCTGAGCAGCGCTTCCACATAGGGCGCGACCAGCTTGCCGTTGCCGATCTCCCCGGCAGAAAACGAGCAATAGGAGCAGCGGGTCTTGCAGAAGGGGATGCCGATATACAGGTCGAACTGATCCGGCGCGGCCTCGCGGATGCCCGACTGCATCTTCGCGATCTCGCCCAGCAGCGCCGCCCGATCCGGGGAGACGTCGTAGGCCTCGATCACATGCCGAACGGCTCCGTCCAGCGTCATGCCCGCCTCCATGCCCTCGTAGAGCAGCCGCGTGGGCCGTATGCCCGTCAGGCTGCCCCAGGGGGGCTTCATGCCCGTCAGCCGCTTGAGCAGGTTGTAGAGCGCCAGCTTGATCTGGCGCTTTCTGAGGCGCTTCACCTCCATCGGCGTGCCCTCGATCGCGGGCTGGCTGAGGGTGCTCTCGGCCCCCTGAGAAATCCAGCGGTCAGTCCAAAGGCCGTCCGCCTCGGTGAAGCGGTGTTCAAACACGACGTCGCCTTCATTGAGGCTCACCCGCGCGTCCCCGTAGAACAGCCGCAGCACGTCTCCCAGGTCGGAAAAGAACTGCGGCGCGTCCGTTTTCAGCCAAATCATAGGATGTACCTGTCCCTTTCCCGCGCGATGGTGGTCGGCCCGCCGTGGCCGGGGTACACCCGCAACTCTCCAGGCAGCGCGAACAGCTTCTTCAGCGAGTCCAGCATCTGCCGGGAATCGCCGCCGTACAGATCCATTCGGCCATAGCCCGCCTCAAACAGCGTGTCCCCGCTGAACAGCACGCCTTCATCCGCCAGATATAGGCACACCGAGCCCCTTGAGTGCCCTGGCGTGTGCAGCACGGTAAAATCCAGGCCACAGGCGCTCAACGCCTCGCCCAGCGGCTTCGCGACCAGGCCCTTTGGCGGGGGCAGCCGACAAATGGATGCATTGTAAGCGCTCTTGTCCATGTCGGACAGCATCTCGGCGTCAGCCGGGTGGATATACGCCGCCGCGCCGGTGGCCTTCGCCAGCGGCTGCGCCGCGAGGATGTGGTCAAAGTGGCCGTGGGTCAGCAGGATCGCGCCCAGCCGCTTATCCCCGATTGCCCCTTCAAGCCTTTCGAGGTCGTCGCCCGGATCGATGAGCGCGCAGTCGTCCCGCCCCTCCCGCCAGACGAGATAGGCGTTGGCCTGATACGCGCCGCAGGGCACGGTCTGTATGTTGATGCGCATAATTGCCTCCACGCAAGCCAGAATAGATCTCTAAATCAACTTTTCGCAAGCAAGCTGCCATGAATCAAAGCCAGCACGGCGCAGGAGCGCCCGCAAATCCTCGAGCCGCGCCTCGCGCACCGCGGTCAGAACCCCTTCCGGCTGTCCAGCAGAATCGTCACCGGACCGTCGTTCAGCAGATCCACCTCCATATGGGTGCGGAAGCGGCCCGTCTCCACATGGATGCCCTTTGCCTCGATCATGGCCTTGACCTGTTCGCACAGCGGCTCGGCCACCTCCGGCCGGGCGGCCTGGATGAAGTCCGGTCTGCGTCCGTGGCGGGCATCGGCCAGCAGCGTGAACTGGCTCACCAGCAGCACGGCCCCGCCCACGTCCTTCAGGCTCAGGTTCATCTTCTCGTTCTCGTCCTCAAACACCCTCAGGCCCGCGATCTTCTCCGCGCAATAGCGGGCGTCGGACTCGGTATCGCCGTCCTGCGCGCCCACCAACACCATGAAGCCGCCCTCGATTTTGCCCACGACCTCCCCCGCCACCGTGACGGAGGCACGGGTGACCTTTTGGATGACACATCTCATTGAAAAACCCCTTTTCAGAGTTTAGAGTTGAGAGCTCAGAGTTCAGATTGATTTGCCTCGACGGTCAAATCTCTCTCCTCTCTTAACTCCCCTACCCGTTCACCCGGTTGACTTCGATGATGTCCGGCCACTTGTTCAGCTCACGGATGATCTTCGCCAGCTGCTGGGTGGACTTGATGACCAGCGAAATGTTGAACAGGAAGGTGCTGTCCTTGAGGGTGTGGGCCGAGATGGCGCTCACCGGCACCTCCATGGAGGCGAACAGCACGGACAGCTCAGCCAGCAGGCCGGTGCGGTTGTAGCAGATGATGCGGATCTCCGCCTCGTAGGTGCCGGAGGAATCCTTATCCTCCCATTCCACCTCGATCAGGCGGTCCCGCTCCACGCCGGGGTCCTTCAGGCTCACGCAATCCGCCCGGTGCACCGACACGCCGCGCCCGCGGGTGACATAGCCGACGATCTTATCCCCCGGCAACGGCGAGCAGCACTTGGCGAAGCGCACCAGCATGCCGCTCTCACCCTTCACGATCACGCCGTTGGAGCTGCTGGAAGCCTGCCTGCGCGGCGCTTCCTCCGGCTTCTGCTCCGTAATTGGCAGAGCGGTCTCCTCTGGCTTGTGCGTCTTTTTGTATTCGTCGATCAGCCGGTTCAGCACCTGCACGGTGCTCAATCCGCCGAAGCCCACCATGGCGCAGACATCATCGTAGCTCTGCACGGAGTAGCGCTTGTACAGCGTCTCCACCAGCTCGTTCCTGGAAAGCTGGGGCATGCTGTAGCCCAGGCGTTTGGCCTCGCGCTCCAGCAGCTCCCGGCCATGGACGATGTTCTCCTCGCGCTGCTCCTTCTTGAGCCAGGCGCGAATCTTGGCCTTGGCCTCGCTGGTCTTGACGATGTTCAGCCAGTCTCGGCTGGGACCGTGGGAAGACTGGGAGGTCATCACCTCCACGAAATCGCCGGTCTCCAGCTGGTGGGCCAGCGGCACGATGCGCCCGTTCACCTTCGCGCCGATGCAGCGGTTGCCCACGGCGCTGTGGATGCGGTAGGCGAAATCCAGCGGCGTCGCGCCGCGCGGCAGCGACACCACGTCGCCCTTGGGCGTGAACACGAACACCTCGTCGGCAAACAGATCAAATTTCAGCAGCTCGCTGAAATCGCCGGGGTCCTTGGCGTCGCCCTGCCAGTCCAGTATGCGGCGCAGCCAGCTGAGCTTGGTATCCAACTCGTCGACGGCCTTGCCTTCCTTGTAGCGCCAGTGGGCTGCGATGCCGTATTCCGCCGTGCGGTGCATCTCGAAGGTGCGAATCTGCACCTCGAAGGGGCGGCCCTGGTTGACCACGGTGGTGTGCAGCGACTGGTACATGTTCGCATTGGGCATGCTGATGTAGTCCTTGAACCGACCCGGCACCTGGGGCCAGATGGTGTGCACGATGCCCAGGGCAAAGTAGCAGTCCTGTTTGGTATTCACCAGAACGCGCACGGCGATCAGGTCCATGATCTGATCGAAGGACTTGTTCTGGCTCTTCATCTTTTTGTAGATGGAATAGAAGTGCTTGGGCCGGCCGTCGATTTCGCACTTGATGCCGGCCTCACTGAGCCGCGCCTTCAATTCCTGGGTCACCTGAGCGATCAGCTGCTCCCGCTCCTCCCGCTTCATGCCCACCAGGCGCACCAGCTCATAGTAGCCATCCGGGTCGATGTAGCGCAGGGAGAGGTCCTCCAGCTCCCATTTCACGGTGTATACGCCCAGCCTGTGGGCCAGCGGCGCGTAGATGTCCAGCGTCTCGCGGGCGATGGGCACCTGGCGCTCCGGCTTCTGCCACTTCAGCGTGCGCATGTTGTGCAGCCGGTCCGCCAGCTTGATCAGCACCACGCGGATGTCCTTGGCCATCGCCAGGAACATCTTCCTGAGGGTCTCGGCCTGGGCCTCCTCCCGGTTGGCGAAGTTCAGCTGAGAGAGCTTGGTGACGCCGTCCACCAGCACCGCCACCTCATCGCCGAACATGGCGCGGATGCTGTCCAGCGTGCAGCCCTCCACGTCCTCCACGCAGTCGTGCAGCAGGCCCGCCGCGATGGTGGTGGCGTCCAGCATCAGGTCGGTGAGGATGACCGTCACGGCCACGGGATGGCTGAAATAGGGGTCGCCGGACTTGCGCACCTGGTTGGCGTGCGCCTTCTCGGCAAATTCATAGGCCCGCCGCACCAAATCCATGTCGTCGTCCGGATGGTATTTGCTGATGCGCGAAATCAACTCGTCCGAGCTGATATAGGGGCGCAGATTGCTTTCAGACATGTGCGAGCCTCCTTTCAATTCCTGGTTCATCTCTCCCAGAGGCGCCCAGCGCCTCAAGCTTCCGCCCGCCAGCGCTGAATCGCGCGCCAGACGGCGCTCGCCTCTGGCTCGGCCTTCGGGCAGTCGCGCCGCCTGACCGAGATGGGCCGCGCGCCCAGATCCAATTCAAACAGGCCCATGTCGGCCATGGCGAGGATGGACGCCGCCGCCGCGACATCGCCAATGCCGGCCTCGTCGGCGGTCATGTGCGCCAGCTGCGAAAGCGTTTTGCACCAGGCGGGCCTGCGCGTCACGCGCATGAGCGCCCGATAGGCCGCGCGCATTTCGTCGAGGTCGGGCAGATCCCGCCGCCACGCGGGCGCGCCTGGGAGACGGTACACCGCCGCGCCCACCCTTCCGGGCAGGCATTCCGCCGGCGCGCCCGCCAGCACGACCCGGCGATAGCTCCGGCAGATCGCCCCCGACGCCGGGCAGACGCACACCGCGTTGAAGGCGCGAGGGTCGCCGGGCAGCTCGCCCAGATACAAATCCGGTTCGCAGGGCGCCAGCAGCCGCGTCAGCCGCTCGGCCGCCGGGATATCCGCGGTCAGCACCAGTGTGCCCTGGGGCCGCTCCGACATCCATCTCAACAGCCGATCGTCGTCCGCTTCCTCGATCTCGCCGTTATAGGGGACTATTTTTTTATTATAGAATATCTCTGTTAAGAAATCGCATACCAGGGCGGCTTCATCCGCAAGTTTTGACGACAGGCGCTCGGACACATTCGCCGCCGCCAGCGCGCGCGCCTCCAGCTGAGGCTCCGTGCGGCCCATGTAGGTGTTCAGCTTCGGAACAAACAGCGCGTCCACGCGTCCGGAAAGCGCCTCCGCCCGGTGGCCCTCCCGAAAGGCAATGCCGCCCAGCCGGCGCCCACCCTGGGAGAGCGTCAGCTTCAAATGCGCGCCCTCCGCGCCCACGGCGCGGGCCTCCACCACCTCCGCGCTGGCGCGAAACAGCGGCGCGGGATTGCCGAAGCCCGTGGGCTGCATGCCCTCCAAAGCCGCAATGAACCCCGGCGTGACCGCCCCAAAATCCAGCGGTCCGTCATAGAGCTGCACGGGAACGTAGGCATCCGGGGCGACATTATCCGACAGCCAGGCGTCCATCGCCGCGCGGAAGGGCTCCAGCATTTCCGGCCGCAGCGTCAGCCCCGCCGCCTGCCTGTGACCGCCGAACCGCTCGATGGTCTCGGCGCAGCCGGTCAGCGCGGCGTGAATGTCCACGCCCTCGATGCTGCGGCAGGAGCCCGTCAGCTTGTCCCCCTGGTCCGAGAGCAGCACCACCGGATAGTGATACTTCTCCACCAGCCGGGAGGCCGCCAGCCCGATCACGCCGGGATTCCAGTCCTCCCCCGCCAGTATGATCGCCCGGCGCGCCACGAAATCGAAGCCCTCCAGCTGCGCCTCCGCCTCCCGGAGGATCCGCTGCTCCACGGCCTTGCGCGCCGCATTCTCCACTTCCAGCTCGTCCGCCAGCGCCCGCGCGCGGGCAGGGTCCGTCGCCGTCACCAGCGCCAGCGAGCGCTCCGCAGAGCCGAGCCGTCCGCCCGCGTTCAGCCGCGGCGCCAGCTGAAAGGCGATGGCCGTTGACGTGATCCTCTTGTCCGCGAGCCCCGCCGACTGGATCAGCGCGGCGACGCCCAGGCGCGGGCTCTCGTTGATCACATTCAATCCCATGCGCACGATGGCGCGATTCTCGCCGGTCAGGGGCACAACGTCCGCCACCGTCGCCAGCGCCGCCACGTCCACCCATGCCATGGCCGAATCCATGTCTGAAAGGGCCCACACCAGCTTCCAGGCCACACCCGCACCGCAGAGATACGGGAAGGGATAGCCGCCCAGCAGCGGATTCACCACCGGGCAGTCGGGCAATTCAATATTGCCGCTCGCGTCCGCGGCCGGTTCGTGATGGTCGGTGACGATCACATCCAGTCCCAGCGCCTTTGCCAGCGCCACCAGCGCCACGCTGGTCACGCCGCAGTCCACCGTCACCAACAGCTTCGCCCACTGGGCGATCTGCCGGATCGCGCCCTCGTTCAGGCCGTATCCCTCGCTATGACGGGAGGGCAGGTACACCCGCGCGTCCGCGCCCTGGGTCTTCAGCCAGCCGGAGAGAATCGCCGACGCGCACACGCCGTCCACATCGTAATCGCCATAGACGCAAATCGGCTCCCCCGCCGCCACTGCCGCGCGGACGCGATCCGCCGCCGCTGCCATATCGTGCAGCAGCATCGGTTCGACCAGGCTCTGAGCGCCCGGATCGAGAAACGCCTCCGCCTCCTCCGCGGAGGCGATCCCCCGCGCGATCAGCAGCCGGTGCAGCGCCGATGGCATGCCCGGCGGGCAGGGAAAGGGGTGTGTTTCAGTATTTCGGAGTTCGTAGCGGAGCATTTGCGCACCTCAAATTTGATGGGACATCGCCGCGAGCGCTTGCGCCCATGGCGCAAACAGCGGGCAAAGACGCGCGGCAGCAGACAATTGTCGGTTTTACCGACAAAGAAGAATTAGGAACCGGCACATGTCGATTCCTAATTCGGGTTTGATTATTCGATTAGGCCTTCTTCGCCTTGCGCTCAGCCAGCTTCTTATCCCACATGGCCCAGACCTGGCCGGACAGCAGCACGGAGGAATAGGTACCGGCCAGCATGCCCACCAGCAGCGGGAACGCGAACTCCCTGATGGAGGACACGCCGAAGATGTACAGGCAAACCAGCGTGAACAGCGTGGTCAGCGTGGTGTTGATGGTGCGCGCCAGCGTGCTGATGACGGAGACCTCCACCACGTCCATCATGTCCACCTGCGTATAGCCCGGCTTCGCGCGGGTCTCGCGGATGCGGTCGAAGATGATGATCGTGTTGTTGATCGAATAACCGACGATCGTCAGGATCGCGGCGATGAACGAGCTGTTCACCTGATACATGCCGCGGAAGAAGATCATGAACGCGCACATGATCAGAATGTCATGCACCAGCGCGAACAGCGCGGCTGCGCCAGACAGCGGGCTGAACCGGATGGCGATGTAGATCAGCATGCACACGAAGGCGATCAGCAGCGCCTTGATGGCGTTGGACAGCAGGTCGCGGCCCGCGATGGCGCTGACGTGGTCGATGGACACAAAGCGGAAGTTCGGATACTTCGCGGTCATCTCCCGCTCCAGCTGGGCGCGCACCTGACTGGTGACATCGTCCATGTTGATGAGGATGCGCAGCGCGGTGCCGGTCTCCTCGACCTCGGCCTCCTCAACCGCTTCCTCAGCCTCGACGGCCTCTTCAGTGGCCTCCAGCGCGGCTTCGGCCTCCGCCAGCGCGGCAGCCTCGGCTTCGGGGTCATACTTGACGAACAGAATGTCGGTCAGGCTGTAGCCGCCCTCTTCCAGAGCCGCGGTCACGGCGCTCTCAACGGCAGCCTTGTCGAAATCGCCGCCCATGTCAAATTCCGCGATGTTGCCGCCCGCGTAGGTCAGCTCATAGCCCAGGTTGCTGATCTCCAGGTTGGTGGCGGTGCGATAGCTGGTCTCGCTCGCGCCGGCAACCACGCCCTTGACGGCGTTCGCCACGGTCTCCTCCATGCCCTCGGTGGCGTCGGCCAGCTTCAGGCGAATCTGAAGGTCGGTCAGGCCGTCGGCCTGGATGCCAGACTTGTCGGTGTTCAGCAGCGTGGCGGCGGGCTCTTCGGCCACTTCCTCGACCGCCTCGGCCACTTCCTCGACCTCCGCCTCAACGGCCACGGCCGCTTCCTCAACCTCTTCGGCCACTTCTTCCGCCACATCCGCGACTTCGTCAGTCGCTTCCTCAGCGGCATCGGCCGCCTCTTCGGCGGTCTCCTCGACGGTCTCAGCGGCGGCTTCCGCGGCCAGCTCGGCCTGCAGCGCGATGGACGCGGCGGACGGGGCAGCCTTGGTGATCTGATTGTCGGTATAGCCGGAGGCGTTCAGAATCGCCTCGACGTCGTTCACATCGTAATCCTCACCCACGGAATAGTTCAGAATGGAACCGCCGGTGAAGTCAATGCCCAGGTTCAGGCCGGCGCCGCAGATCTGCATGATCAGCGCGACGACGATGATTGCGCCGGAGATGCAGAGGAACAGGCGCGTATTTCCGGTAAACGTCTTTTTCATGCTCGTTCCCTCCTCTTAGCGCGTATAGAGCTTGCGGTTGGTGAAGCCCAGCTTGCAGATCAGAATCAGCAGGCCGCGCGTGATCAGCACCGCTGTGAAATAGGACGCGATGATGGAGATCATCAGCGTGGTGGCGAAGCCCTTGATGGTACCGGTGCCGAAGATCATCAGCACGACGGCGGCGATCAGGGTGGTCACATTGGAGTCCAGAACGGCGCGGCCCGCGTTGCGGAAGCCGAACTTCACGGCGTTCAGCGGCGTGCGGCCCTCCTTGAGCTCCTCGCGGAAGCGCTCGAATATGACCACGTTGGCGTCGACCGCCATGCCGATACCAAGCAGGATACCGGCGATGCCCTGCAGCGTCAGCTGCGCGCCGGTGATGGCCAGGGCGTAGAACACGATCAGCACGTAGATCAGAAGCGCCATGTCGGCGGCCACGCCGGGCAGGCGATACATGACCAGCATGAAGATCAGCACCAGGATCAGGCCAACGATGCCCGCGATGACGGCGCCGTCGATGGCCTCGATGCCCAGCGTCGCGGAGATGGCGCGGGTCTCAACCTCGGCGATGTCCATCGGCAGCGCGCCGGACTGGATCAGCATGGCCAGGTCCTTGGCCCAGTTGTAGGAATCCTCGGAGGTGGAGCTGCTGGAGCTGGTGATGATGCCGTTGCCGCCGGAGATCACGGTCTGCACCGTGGGCGCGGAGATCAGCTCGTCGTCCAGATAGATGGAGATCGACTGGCCGATGAATTCGCGGGTGGCGTTCTCAAAGGCCTTCGAGCCCTCGGCGTTCAACTCGAAGCCCACGCCGTAGAGGGTCTTTTCATCGTTGGCGTACTGCACGCCCGCGGCCTTGATGTCCTTGCCCTCGACCACGACTTCGCCGTTGGGATCGCGGAACTCCAGGTGGGCCGGGGTGCCGATGATGCGGGCGACCTCCTCAGGGTCGTCCACGTCCGGAATCTCGACCAGGATGCGGTCCGTGCCCTGCACGGCCACGTTGGCCTCGGTAAAGCCCGCGTTGGTCAGCCTCGTGCGCAGCGCAGAGACCGTGCCCTCCAGCAGGCTGTCGTAGTTATCCATGGTGGTATCCGTGGCGATGTACTCCGTGGAGACGCCGCCGCGCAGATCCAGGCCAAGGCTGATGGCTTCAGCCACGGGCTTCAGATAGCGCGGGCTGTTCGCGAAATGCAAGCCGTTCAGCGCCAGCACCGCCGCGACCACGATCAGCACCGCGACGATCACCAGTTTGATGAGACTCTTCTTCATTCGGTCTGTCCTCCCTGCTATTGGCTGTGGACACAGCCATGTCAGCATATATCATACAAATGAGTATTATACTCTCAAAAAGCAAAATCGTCAACCTGATTTGTGTTGTTTTATGGTTGTATGCGGGCAGGAATATGCAGCAGCAGATAAAACAACTGCCCCGAAACGCCTGAAGCAGGCATTTCGGGGCAGCTTCATGCGGGGAAACCATCATTCCGCCTGCGCCGTATCGGTCTTCCACGACCACACCGCGTCGACGCTCTTGATGGCCGAGCCGTCGGCGGAGATGACAATATAGTGGGTGGTGTCGCCGTCCTTGGTGAAGGCGCGAATCTCCACGCCGTCCTGGGTCTTGGCGTCCGCCAGCGCCCAGCCCTTGTCGATCAGCTTGGCCGCCGCCTGCTCCGGGGTCATGCTGGCGTCGATGCCCTGCACGCAATACTTGGGGTTGGCGACGGGCGTGAGGCTGATCTGGCAGGAGCTGGCCGTCATGATCAGCGCCACCTGGCCGTTGTAGTACATCACGCTGTTCGGGTCTTCGGAGTTGTCCTTCTTCAGCTTCAGCTTCTTGGCGTACTTCAGATAGGTCTTGGGCTTGTCGGTCAGCAGGCCGTACAACTCCTTCAGCTTGCCCTTGACGGTCACGTTCACGGTGGCGGTCAGGCCGTTGTGGGTCTTGACGGCGATCTGGGTCGTGCCCTTCTTCCTGCCGGTGATCACGCCGTCGGCGGACACGGTGGCGATCTTCTTGTTTTTGCTGGCATAGGCGTAGATCGCGTCGGCGCCCTCCTCCACGCTGGGCGACAGCTTGAAGGTCTCCTTTGCCTGGATGGAGACGTTCTCGACGCTCAGGGACAGCTTTTCGGGGGCCTTGCCCTTCAGCACCGCGACGCCGCACTTGGCGGTCTTGCCATTGAAGGTCTTGGCGGTGACGACGGCCGTGCCGCTTGAAACGGCGGTCACCTTGCCGTCGGCGTCCACCGTCGCGACGGCGGTATCGCTGCTCTCATAGGTGATGGCGGAGGCGGTCTTCTTCGGCAGCGTCACGGTCAGCTGCTGAGTGTCGCCAGTGCTGATCACCAGCGCCTTGTCCGCAAAGCTGATTTTTTTCGGCGCGGCCAGCACCGTCACCGTGCACACCGCCAGCGCCGTATCGTCGTAGCCCACGGCGATCTTCGCGGTACCCCTCTTCTTCGCGGTAATCACGCCGTCGGTGCTCACCGTGGCGACCTTCTTGTTCGAGGTCGCAAACACCAGCTGTTTGTCCTCCGCGCCGGAGATGGCCGAGGTCTTGATCTGATAGGTCTCCTTTACGCCCAGCGTCAGGCTGAGGGTGACGGGCTCCGCCACCGCGGCCGCGGGCAGCAGCGTCGCCACCGCCAGCACCAGCAGAAGCAGCGTCGCGATCCAACGGTTCTTCATATCGCAATCCTCCAATGTATGGCATACCATTTGTTGCCATTATAAGCCCGAAACCCGCCCAAAACAAGGCGGGCAATTCGAGAATTGCGGGACAATAAATAGACATCTTGTGACAGAATTTCCGGATTGTGACAGCGGAAAAGGAGCGGACGCCGCGGCGTCCGCCCCCAGACCGTCAAAAAACGGCTCTACATTTCCTCATACCCCTCGCGTTCCCTTGCCGCCGCGACGAGCTCCGCCATGCGGCGGTTTGTCTCCCCGATCCGCACCCCGGCGTTGATCACGCGGGGGCACCTCCCCATCCATTCCAGCGCCCGGTTGAACGCCTCGTCCGAGATGGGCATAAAGGGCCGCTCCGAAATCACCTCGGCCGCCAGCGCGCGGGCCAGGTGGTAGTCCACGTCGTTTTCATACAATATGCCCGCCGCGAAGGGCACGCCCTGCCGCTGCAAGCGCCGGTACACGGGAATCCCCGTGCCGCAGGCGGAGAGCACCAGCGCCTCCGGTTCCCCCTCGGCGCGCGGCAGCTCGACGCTGCCGAAGGTGGGGTCGAAGCCGCCCTGATCGATCGCGTACAGCTCGCGGATGGTCGCCGCGTCGAACACTTCCTCCGGCGCGCCGCAGCGGGCGATGTGATCCCCCTTGACGCAGATCACGCGATCCGAGATCTTTTGCGCCAGGTCAATCTCGTGCAGTGACATGACGACGGTGATGCCCTCCCGCTTCGCCATGTCCCTGAGCAGCGTCAAAAGCTCCAGCTTGTGGCGAATGTCCAGAAACGAGGTCGGCTCGTCCAGCACGATGATCTCCGGCGCCTGACAGATGGCGCGGGCCAGCAGCACCCGCTGGCGCTGGCCGTCGCTGATGGCGTTGAAATCCCGGCCTTGTATATCCGCCACGCGCACCGCCGCCATGGCGGCCTCCACCTTCGCCTCATCCGCGGCGGAGAGGATGCCCAGTCGTCCGGTATAGGGATAGCGGCCCGTGGCCACGATGTCCCGGCAGGTCATCAGCTCCGGCCGCATGCGCTCCGTCAGCACCACCGCCAGCTTCGTGGCAAGCGCCCCGTGGGAGAGCGATCGCAGCTCCTCCTCCCCGATGAACACCCTGCCCCCCAGCGCCTTCAACTGGCGGGTGACGCTCTTTAAAATCGTGGATTTGCCAGAGCCGTTGGGGCCGATCAGCGTCACGATCTCGCCCCGCTCGATTTCGATGGTGATATCCCGAATCAGCGGCACGCCGTCGTAGCCCACGGTCAGCTGCTGAGTGGTGAAATAGTAGTGCTTCATGCCCGATGCTCCTTTTGCCGCCGCAGCATCATGAGGATGACCACCGGCGCGCCGAACACGCTGGTGACGGTGGAGATGTTCAGCTCCGTGGGCGCGAAGGCCGTGCGGGCGATCAGATCGCAGCCCATGCAGAACACCGCGCCGCCCAGGAACACCGCGGGAATGACGATCAGCGGCTTCGAGGTGTTCAGCGCCCGCTTGATCAGATGCGGCACCGCGATGCCCACGAAGGAAATCGGCCCCGCGAAGGCCGTCACCGTCGCGGAGAGGACGCTGGAGAGCAGGATCAGCGCCACTCGAAACGCCCGCACGTTCACACCCATGCTCTGGGCATAGGCCTCGCCCAGCTGGTAGGCGCCGATGGGCTTGGCCAGCATAAACGCCGCCAGCGCCGCCGCGCCGACCACCGCCGCGGCCACGCCCACGTTCTCCCAGCTCATGCCGGAAAAGCTGCCCTGAGACCAGCCGTGCAGGTTCACAATGTCGGCATCCTCGGCAAAGGTGATGATGAAATCCGTCACCGCCGAGCAGATGTAGCCGATCATGATGCCCGCCACCAGCAGCACCGCCATGTGCTTGAGCCTCCGGGACAGCAGCAGTATGAAGCCCACCGCCAGCAGCGAGCCCGCGAAGGCCGCCGCGATCAGCGTCCAGGAGGACACGCGGCTGAAGCGCTGCAAAAAGCAGATCATCGTCAGCGCCACCACCATCTTGGCGCCCGATGAAATCCCCAGCACAAAGGGACCCGCGATGGGATTGCCGAAGAAGGTTTGCAGCAAAAAGCCGGACAATGAAAGCCCGCCGCCCAGCAGCGCCGCCATCAGGATCCGGGGCAGGCGTATCTTCCAGATGATGCTGTATTGTGTGGAATCCGTCGCGCGGCGCAGCAGGATCCGCGCGATCTCCCCCACCGGAATGGCCACGCTGCCCACATTGACGTTCAGCACCGCGATGGCAACGAGCGCCGCCGCCAGCAGCAGAAACACCAGCTGATAGCGGGAGCGCCGTCTGAACGTATCGCTGAAAATCGAGCGGCTCTGCTTTTGCACGGTCATGCCTCCAAGAAATTGATGCTTACATTATAATGAGGCGGCCGGCCGCTGTCAATCGCCGCCCGCGCCGCAACAGGGCGTTGATTTCCCGCCGCGCGATGTGCTATAATTACGATACAGTTTCTGCATGCAAAGGAGCGCGCCCATGATTCTACAGAGCATCGCCTGGCCGGACAGGATCGAGGACCGGGAGTTATTCTATCGCTCGGAGAGCAGCGTCGAAATCGACGCGCGGTCCCGCGCGTTTCGGCTCGGCGGCGAGGCCGTCCGCTTCGACACCTATTTTAACGCCTTTTCCCTGATCAAGTGGAGGAAATACACCCGGCTGGGCGGCGTATGCCTGCGCCTGGAATTGAAGGGCGACGCGGAGATCACGCTGCTGCGCCACGACCTGCGGGGCGAGATCGAGGCCCGCCCGGCCAGCTGGGATCAGCCGGACTTTGAGGCGGTTTCCCGCGCGGTGCGGGTGGAGACCTTCTCCTGCGAGGATTTCCAGCCGGTGGAGCTGGCCTACGCCGACTGCGACGGCGCGGACGGGCTCAGCTTCGCCGTGCGCCCGCTGTCGGCCGGCACGGTCATCCGCCAGGCCGCCTACTGCGCCGGCGCGGACACGCCCAAGGCCGATCCGGTCGACCTGGCGCTGGCGATCTGCACCTATAAGCGCGAGGACTATGTCGCCGCGAACATGGGCATGCTCCAGCGCGAAATCTTTGACAATCCCGACGCCCTGCTGCACGGCCATCTGCGGGTATATATTGCCGACAACGGCCAGTCGCTGGACGCCGCTCGTTTCGACGGCCGGCACATCCGCGTCTTCCCCAACGTGAACAGCGGCGGCTCCGGCGGCTTCAGCCGCGCCGCCATCGAAGCCGTGCACGACGCGTCCTTCCCCGCCACCCACGTCGTGTTGATGGACGACGACATCTCCTTCAATCCCTGGGCGCTGGAGCGCAACTACACCTTCCTGAGCCTCATCAAGCCGGAATATCGGATAAATCTGCTCGGCGGCGCGATGCTCAACGCGGATTACCGGCACCTGATGTATGCCGCCGGCGAGCGCTTCACCCTCCAGGGCATCAAGAACGACAAAGAGGAGTGGGACCTGCGAGACCTCAAGTATGTGCTGCTGGGCGAGACGGACATCCCCGTCAACTATTACGCCTGGTGGTATTGCTGCATCCCGGTGCCGCTGCTGAAGGAAAAACAATATTCCCTGCCCTTCTTCGTGCAGTTTGACGACATCGAATTCAGCCTGCGCTGCGGCGATGTGCCCAAAATTTGCCTGAACGGCCTCTGCTGCTGGCACAACCCGCTGGAGCACAAGGAGACCGATGCGCGCTACTATTACAACTACCGCAATTTCATCGTCATGGACATCCTCTACTACCCGGAATTTGACGCGCGCCGGCTGAAAAAGATACTGGTTGACGACTGTTACCACATGATCTTTACCTACAGCTTCCGCCGGGCGCACCTGATCATGCGGGGCATCGAGGATTTCCTCAAGGGGCCGGATTGGCCCGCGACCCAGGATCCAGCCGCGCTGAACCGTGAGGTGATCGCCGCCTCGGACAGGGTGATGCCCGCCGACCAGCTGCCCGTCGCCTTTGACCCTGAGCGGGTGCTGCTGAACGACGACATCAACCAGAACCAGCTCAAGCGCCGCCTGCGCTGGATCACGCTGAACGGCTGGCTGCTGCCCGCGAAGCGCAAGCCCGTGGTAGTGGAAAAGTTCCAGCCGCCGATGCAGTATTTCTTCCGCGCCGGAACCGTGGTGAAGTATGACGTGGATACCAGGCTCGCGCTGGTCACGAAGCGCAGCTACAGGGAGGCGCTTGGCGTGCTGCGCCATATGCGCAGCACGCTGAAGGCCATCGACGCGGGCTTCGACCGCGCCGCCGACGCCTATCGCGCCCGCCACGGCGAGCTCTGCTCCGAGGCCTTCTGGCGGAAATTCCTGAAGTTTTGACAGCGCCCCGTATAATAGTATAAAATCAGGCCGTCCGAAAATTGGACGGCCTGATTTTGTCGGCTTTGAAATTGTTACGCCTCCAGCGCCTTGTACACGCAAGCGGCCAGCGCGGCGCCCACCAGCGGGCCCACGATGAACACCCACAGGGAGGCCAGGGGCGCGGCATTGCCGCTGATCGCGGCCACCACCGCGGGGCCGAAGCTGCGGGCGGGGTTGACGGAGGTGCCCGTCAGGCCGATGCCCAGGATGTGCACCACCACCAGCGTAAGCCCGATCACCAGGCCGCCGAAGCTGCCGTGGTTCGCCTTCTTGCTGGTGACGCCCAGAATAGCGATCACGAAGATGAAGGTCAGCACGATCTCCACGAGCAGGCCCGCCAGCGCGTTGCCGTTGACGCCCGCCAGGCCGTTCGAGCCGAAGCCGCCGGTCATATCGGTGACGCCGCCCAGGCCAAAGATCGCCGCCAGCACGGCGGAGCCGCACAGCGCGCCCACGCACTGGCTGATCACGTAGCCGATGAACTCGCCGGTGGTCATGCCGCCGCTGAGCAGCACGCCCAGGGAGACCGCGGGATTGATGTGGCAGCCGGAAATGTTGCCGATGGAATAGGCCATCGCGACGATGGTCAGGCCAAAGGCCAGCGCGGTCAGGATGTAACCGCCGCCGTTCACGGCGTCGCAGCCCACCAGCATCGCCGTGCCGCAGCCCAAGATGACCAGCGTGGCGGTACCGATCGCCTCGGCGATATACTTCTTATTCATATCGATTCCCTCCTTACCCTTTGAAAGCCTTCTGCTTTCTTGACACCGATTATACCGCCTTATTCCAAACCACACAAGCGATTGTCACAGTTGTTAATAGCTTCGTCAATCCGATGTCCATTTTCACCACAGCGCAAAGGAAAACCGCCCGCGCGGCGGCAGCCAAACAGACATGCGGCTTCCTTCGCGACGCCATTGCTGCTCACAACGCACAAAAATCCTTCGCTCCGCCCAGGACGGCGCGACCGCGATGCGCTGTCATCCTGAGCGGAGCGAAGGATCTGTATATCTCGTCTATATCCGCCTCACAAGCGGAAACGTATGTCTCTAAAAACGGTCAGCTGGCCTTCTTCAGCGAGCTCTTCTTCACATAGCCGCCCGTGCCGCCCAGCGTCTTGATATAGGCCCAATTGCCCTTTATCTGATACACGATGACGTGCTGGCCCTTGGTCAGCGTGGTCTTTTTGCTGCTGTGGGTAGAGGCCTTCTTATAGACCTTCGCCCGCTGCTTGGCATAGTACACCTGATCCTTGTAGGCCGCGCCGTAGGACTTCAGGAAGCCGCGATACATATAGCCCACCGCGCCGTGATCAGTGCGGACATAGCAGAAGGAATCCTTCTCCTTGCCCAGATAGAACACCTTGCCGCCGTTCTTGACGCTGGTCACCACGTCATAGCTGGAACCCGGACCCTTGCGCACGCGCGCGCCGTCGACCGTCACCTGCAATATCTGCACGGTTTTCCTGGAGGCCGCGGAAGCGCTCATCGGCGCCATCAGCATAGACGCGACCAAAAGGACGGACAAGATCATCATCAAAACTTTGCGCTTCATAACCAAAACCCCCTCAAAACCATGCGAGAGCATTTTATCATATTTCATCGACAAAAGCAAGCCCAAATATCACATTTTCGTCCAAATTCGACGCCCGTTTGTCGAAAAATGATCAGTTAAAATATACCAATTCTTCCTTCGGCGGCCCCGCGGGCACCACCTTCTCCTCGATCAGGATGATGGCCTCGGTATTGTGCAGCGGGCTGAAGCTCTTCTCCGCCTTCGCGTCCACAAAAACCCAATCGTTGGTCTGCGGCGGCTGGCCCTTGTACTGGCACAGGAAGCCGATGCCGCCGATATCGTCGGCGCAGCAGGTCATCACGTGCCTGCCGAACACATAGCAGTTCCTGGGCATGTCGTCCATGCGGAAGGCACGGCCGCGAGCATGGATGCGCTTGCCGTCGTAGCGGTCCGGATGCTCCAGCGCGTCCAGGTAGAAGGTGCCGAAGTCCTCGTCGCCGATGACCACCGGGTCGGCCTTCACGTCGTAGGGCAAATCCTCGTCGGCCACGCCGTCGTCGGTGGTGCCGTCCAGATTCTCAAAGAACACGCGGGTACCGCTGTTCAGACCCTTCACCGCTCGCCGCCAGGGGCTCTTGCGGCTGTTCTCGTCGCAGCGGTTGAAGATGACCAAATCGGCCTCCTTCAGGCCGTCGGCCATGTATTTGCGCATGTTCTTCAGATACAGCTCGAAGGTGGTGGCATCCACCAGATCGATGATCTGCGCCAGCGCCCAGCTGTCCGGCTTATCGGCGGCATAGAGGCTCTCCATCAGCCAGGTGGCGTTGTATTCGATGATCACGCGCTCCGGCTGATGCTCCCGGTTTATGCGCATCAGGCGCTTGCCGGCGATCTGCTTGACCTCCTCCAGGTTCACCAGCGTGGTGTTGCTCTGCTTCAGGATTTCGGGGTCGTACTCCTCCTCCCCCTCCTCGCAGCACAGCAGCAGCGTCTTTTCGCCCTCGCTGAAGCCCTCGTCTGTCAGCATCTCGGTGATAAACTTCGTCTTGCCCGCGCCCAAAAAGCCGGTGACGATGTATACGGGTACGTTCATATCAAAATCTCCTGATTTAGGGTCGCTGCTTAAAATCAGGAATAGGGAATGAAATGGCTGTGATTGTCCTTCAAGCAATCCGCGAGGATCTCAACCGCCATTCCCGATTCCTTATTAGATCCCAAACAGCGCCTTGATCGCGTCCTGGTTGATCTTCACGCCGATGACGCACAGCCGGCCGGTGTAGTCGGCGGGGCCATAGCGGAAGTCGGTCTCGCCGGGCACGTAGTCAAAGTGCAGCCACTTGCCGTCGTTCAGCGGCAGGATGCCCTTGGCGCGCAGGATCTGGCCGTACTCGGCGCCGTTGCCGTCGTCCAGCTCCTCCAGCGCCTTGCGAACCTCGGCCTCCTCGAAGCGCTTGGGCGTCTCGACGCCGATGTTGTCGAATATCTCGTCGGCGTGATGGTGGCCGTGATGATCGTGATCATGGCCGCAGGCGCAGCCGTGCTCATGGTCGTGGTGGTGATGCTCGTGCTCGTCATGATCGTGATCGTGATGATGCTCGTGCTCATCGTGATCGTGATGATGCTCGTGCTCATCGTGATCGTGATCATGGTGATGCTCGTGCTCATCGTGATCGTGATCATGGTGATGCTCGTGCTCATCGTGATCGTGATCATGTTGATGCTCGTGCTCATCGTGATCGTGATCATGGTGATGCTCGTGTTCATCGTGGTCGTGATCATGATGATGCTCGTGATCGTGATGATCCGGCTCCGGCAGATCGTCGATGCTCAGCAGGAAAGTGGGATGTTCGATGGTCTCCAGCACCTTGGCGCTGTCCAGCTCGTCCCAGGGGGTGGTGATGATGCGGGCCTTTTCATTGTGGCCGCGCAGCAGCGCCACGCACTTCTCGATCTTGTCCTGAGTCGTGGTCTGGGTGCGGCTGAGAATGATGGTCTCGGCGCTCTCGATCTGGTCGATGAAGAACTCGCCGAAATTGTGGGCATACATGCGGCACTTGCCCACGTCCGCCACGGTGGCGCAGCCCGCCAGCTCGATCTCGTGGGTCTTGGCCACGTCGTCCACCACCCGGCGGATATCGGAGAGCTTGCCCACGCCGGAGGGCTCGATGATAATGCGATCCGGATGATATTCGTCGATCAGCTGGCCCAGCGCCTCGGTGAAGTCGCCCACCAGCGTGCAGCAGATGCAGCCGGAATTCAGCTCAGTGATCTGTACGCCGGTCTCCTTCATGAAGCCGCCGTCGATGCCCACTTCGCCGTACTCGTTCTCCAGCAATACCACCTTTTCGCCCTCGAAGGCGCCGTCCAGCAGCTTCTTGATCAGCGTGGTCTTGCCGGCGCCCAGGAAGCCGGAAATAATATTCACTTTCGTCATTGTCTTTCACCTGTCCTATACTATGATTCATCGCCGGAAGGACCGGCGGGGTTTGGAAGCGTTCGCCGCTCGCGCGGGCTTCTCAGCCAACCTTGATGATACCCCTTTTGCGTGAATTTGTCATGCAAAACCGCAGGATTTCACCAAATAATAACATGCCTGTCCGGCGCATAAAACCGGGGGCCGCTCAGCCCCCGGTCTCGCGTATTCCTCTGATCCTGCGCCCGCTCGATCGGGAAAACCCAAGAGCTTCCAGACCGGCTGCGCCCACAAGGCAGGCGCAGCAATCAGGGAATGATCCCGTTGAGCCCCGATCCGTCGGCAAAATTCACAAATTTGGTGAGGATCATATTCAACTCGCCCCGCAGCTGCTCCAGCACCTCCGGAGGCATATGCAGCAGATCGTATTTCTCCTCGTCGTCGGTGATATCGATAAAGGTCGTCGGCTCAAAGCTCATTTCCATGGTTCCGGAAAGCCGCATGCCCCGTCCGCCCTGTACGGCGGCCAGCTCAAACGCGCCGGTGGACGCGTTATAGCGGAAGCCCAGCATCGCGTCCTCGCCCATGTTCTCCATGCGCTCGCGCAGCTCGTCCATATCCATATCCTGAGTGGCGTCCATCCCGGCGGTGACGGACAGCAGTCCCTCCGCCGCGGTAATCAGCTGGGGCACTGGCAGCGGCACCTCCAGCGCGCGCATGCCATTCGCCTCCTCGCGGGTAATCGCATACAACACCACATCCAGATGAGCGCCCGCCAGCGACAGCGCGCCGCTCAGGCCCTTGGCAATGTCATCGCCGCTGTTTCCCTCGGTGGCAAAGGTCTCCAGATCCACGGCATAGGTACCGGTGATGCCGCCCATGGAAAGCAATATCTCACGACCGACAATCTGCGCCACGCCGTCCACCGCCTGGCCCTCGCCGTTGTCAAACGTCGCCTGTATCGTTGGCGCGCCTTCAGAGGTGCCCAGCGCTATGCGCATGCTGGCGCTGTTGAAACGCACGCTGCGCGCGCCGCCCGGTTCCACGTAGGAAAGCGCGAGGCCGCTCAGCCTGACGATGCTGGCATTTGACTCCGCGCGGGCAGTCAGCCCCAGCAGCGCGATCAGCACCAGCAAAAGCGCGACCATTTTTCTCATACTCACAACCTCCGTCGCGCCCGATATGGTTCCGACGCGCGTATTACTCCAATGTTACAATATCACTTTCGATGTGTATGGATTATAGCATTCTCTACGTTTCATTGTCAACGCTGACGCCTATAAAACAACGTGAATCGACGATATTTTAACGTATACGCTTCGGCCGCCTGCGCACAGGAGGAGTCGCGCAGGCGGCTCCCTGCGCGGCTCCCTCAAATTGGAAATGTATTGAGTTCGCGAAGAAATCCTTACGCCGCGGGCTGAACGCTCAGATTCTCCAAATAATCCATCAGACCCGCCAGCACGTTCTGAAGCTCCGCGTCGAGCTCGGCGCTGTCGGCGTCGCTCATGCCGTTGACATCGTAGGCATTGTCGATGTTCTCGATGGCGCGGAAGTCAACGTCGGCCTTGGTCTCGGCCACATCCGCCGTCAGATTGATGGTCTCGCCCTGAGCCGCCACGTTCACGTTCATGGCGCCGGCCTTGCCGCCGTTGCCGTCGGGCGCTTCCTCGACATACACGCTGGCGGATACATCCTCGCCGGGAATCTCAAGGGCGAACTCGACAAACTCGTTTTCGTCCTTATCGCCGTAGGTCAGGGAGGCATTGATGGCCTCGCCTTCGACATTCAGCGCCATCGCGGCCACCTGCGCGCCATCCTGGGGATACAGGCTGACGGTCAGGCTGAGCTCGCCCATCGCGTCGATGCTGAAGTCCAGCGTCGCGGCGGCGGGATCGGAGGTCAGGGCGATGGTGCCCAGGGTGATGGACTGGCCGTCCTGATAGATCAGCACGTCCAGGCTGGCGTTGTTCTCGGCGGAGGCGATGTACAGACCGCCCACCGCGGTATCGGCGGTCACGCCGCCATCGACCAGGTAGACATCCACCAGCAGCTCGGCGGTGGCGCCGTCGTCGGCGACCCGTCCCTCCAGCGCGAAGCCGGAGTTGCTGGCCTGCATCTGATGAATCAGGTCCAGCACCGGCGCGGCCTGGGCCTGCGCCTCGGCGGGCACGAGGGAATCCACCATGCTCAGCAGCTGCTGAACCATCTCATAGGGCAGCGAGAAGGACGCGGACTGCGCGCCATTGGCGTCGGTCTCGGCCTGCGCGCCCAGCAGGGCGGCGACGGCCATCAGGTCGAACTTCGGAATGGTCACGCCGGTGAAGGCGGGCAGCTTGAGGTCAGAGATCGCGTCCAGGTTGGCAAACAGCGTGTTCAGGCCCTCCTGGGCGTCAGCGGCGTTGACGGCGCCCTCGGCGTTCATAGCCGCGGCCAGCGGGCGGCTCACGCCGTCGATGCCCACCAGCATCCGTCCGTCCACAAACTGGATCACCGCACCCAGCAGGCTCTCGCCAGCATTGGCAACGTCCAGCTGAATGGTGGGCGTCTCGCCGGGCATGCCGGCGGCCAGGGTAGCGCTCAGGTCGGAAAGATCGATCGTGTAATTCCCATTCGCGTCGGAGATGAGCAGCGCGATGTTGTCAAAGGTGGCCACGTTCGCGGTCTCAGCGAAGGCGGCGGACGCCATCACCAGCATCAGCGCAAGCACAAGCGCAAGCAGCTTTTTCATTCCAGTTCCCCTCCATAATAACACGTATGTACACCGCGAATCCGGCCTTGTAAAATGCCTCGCCGTCGGTTATAATGAGCATGGCGCGCTCGCGACGCGGGCCGCTCTCCTCACCAGTCAAACGCGGAAAGGCGGCGGGCACTTTGCAATTCACAAAGATGCACGGTATCGGTAATGATTTTATCATAATCGACGGTTTTCGTCAATATGTCGAAGCGCCCCATACATTGGCAAAACGGCTGTGCGACCGGCATTTTGGCGTCGGCGGCGACGGCCTCATCCTGGCGGAGCCCTCCGATCGCGCCGACGCCCGCATGCGCATATTCAACAGCGACGGCAGCGAGCCGGAGATGTGCGGCAACGGCATTCGCTGCCTGGGCAAGTTTCTGTACGACAGCGGCATCTGCCGGAAGGAGCGGCTGACCGTGGACACCCTGGCCGGAGCGCTGACCCTCGATCTGGAAATCGAGAACGGGTTTGCCAGCCGGGTTACCGTGGACATGGGCGCGCCGCGCTTCGATCCGGCGGAGATTCCCGTGGCGGCGGCCTCCAATGTCCTCGCGCTGGAGGTCGAAGGCCGCGCGCTGCGCTTCTTCTGCGTCTCCATGGGCAACCCCCACGCGGTGACCTTTGATCTCTACCCGGAGGACGCGGAATTTGCGCGCCTTGGCGCGCTGCTGGAACGGCATCCCGCCTTTCCCCGCCGCGCCAACATCGAAGTCTGCCGCCTGAACGGCGCGGATGGCGCTGGCAGCGCTCGCGGTGTGGACGTGCGCGTGTGGGAGCGGGGCGACGGCCCCACGCTGGCCTGCGGCACCGGCGCCTGCGCCGTGCT
>JAFVBK010000234.1 GCA_017480045.1 Clostridia bacterium | reverse complement strand
CCTCGCCACGCTGGGCACGGCGCTGCGAGGCCGGACGGCGTCGATGGAAATCGACGTCGTTCCGGCCTTCGACTGCGATGCGCCGCGGATCGAAATCCAGGGTATGATCCGCGCCCGCGTCGGGCAAATTATAGTCGCTGCCGCAAAAAGCGGCTTTCAGCAATGATAATTGAAGCAATCCAAGAAAAACGGGAGGTTTGCCCCATGGAAAAGCACCCGATCGAAAACATCATGTCCACCACGCTGGAAAACATCCGGGACATGATCGACGTGAACACCGTCATCGGCGAGCCCATCACCGCGGCGGACGGCTCCACCGTGATTCCCATCTCGCGGGTCAGCTTCGGATTTGTGGCCGGCGGCGGCGAATACGCCTGCAAGGGCACGTTCAAGCCGGACGCCGAGACCGCCAATCCCTTCGCCGGCGGCACCGGCGCGGGCGTGACCGTGCAGCCCCTCGGCTTCCTGGTCACCAGCGCCGACCAGACGCGCATGCTGCCCGCCCAGTGCTTTCAGCCCCTCGACCGCGTGATCGAGCTGATCCCGCAGGTGGTGGCGGATGTGAAAAAGGCGATCAAGTAATCCGGGACTATCGAAGCGAGGCCGAGGGAATAGGGATCGGCGACATAATCGCCGCTGCGCAAGGTATAGGGACGGCAATACGCGCTATTCCCCATTCCCTCGGTCGAAATCTGCGGCAAATCGAAATTCACTCCACGCAGCTTCCCTTGATTTGCAGGGTTTGAGCGGCGAGTCGGGTGCCCTCCTGCACGGCCTGAGACAGCGGCGCGCCGCCCATCAGAGCCGCCACGGCGGCGGAGAAGAAGGCGTCGCCCGCGCCGGTGGTATCCACCACGTTCACATCCATCGGTGGGCAGAAGCCAAACTCGCCGGTGCGGTTGTCCACGTACACCGCGCCATGCGGGCCCATGGTGATCACCATGGCCGGGATGCCCGCCACGGCGGAGCTGCGCTTCAGCACCTCCAGCATCTGCTCCGGGTCGAGCTGGGTCAGGTCCTCGCGGAACAGCCGTCCGGCCTCCATCTCGTTGCAGATGAAGCAGGCCACATCGTGCAGGTATTCCGGGTGCTTCAGTATCACGCCCATGTTGCCCACGATGGAATAGACCGGCCTGCCGTGCTGCTTCGCCAGCGACAGCACCCGCGCGGAGATGGCAGCGTTCATATCGAATTCCAGCACCACGCCGTCGGCGGAGGCCATGACGGCGTCGCCGCGCTCGGCCAGATAGGCCTCCAGCGCCGAGAAATCCGGCTGACGGGAGATCGACCCCGCCAGGTCGCCGTTCTCATCCAGGATGGCCAGCCACATGCCCATGCCCCTGTCCGCGGCGATCACGTGCTCCACGCCCACGCCCATCGCCGCCAGGCCCTCGCGCACCTCGCAGCCCATGGCGTTGTCGTCCACCATGCTCACAAAGCGCGCCTCCCGACCGAGCTTCACAAGGTTCTCCGCCACGTTGCGGCAGACGCCCCCGGCCGTCACCTGCACATCGCCCACGTTGCGCTCCAGCGGCATATACCGTTCGCGGGCAAAGCCCTTTACATCCACAAACACCGCGCCGACAACCAGCATAGGCGCACCCTCCCCCGCTTCATTTGTATGGGAAAATTATAGCATATCGACGGGGCGGAGCGCAAGGCGAAACGCAATTGAAAACAGGGCGACAGCGTTCCCTTGATCCTGTTCAATGATACTAAACTTTCGCGCCTATAATTTAATCACATACATTTAACGCATTCAGGCCCCCGCGTATATTGACACGGGGGCCGAATGGTGGTTTAATATAATTCGCCTAAAAGTTCAGTAATCTTAAACTTCCGGGTGTCGGGATAGGGGGAAGCGACGTGAAAATCGGCAATAAGCTGCGCCGGCTGCGCCTGCAGCGCGGGCTGACCCAGGAGGAGCTGGCGGATCGCTGCGAGCTGTCCAAGAGCTTCATCTCTCTGCTGGAGCGGGATCTGACCTCGCCGTCGCTGGACACGCTGTCCGACCTGCTGGAGACGCTGGGCACCGATTTGCCCACCTTCTTTCGGGAAAAGGACGAAAAGCTGGTGTTCGGCAGCGAGGATATCTTCATCAAGGAGGATCCGGACGGCAAGCTCAAGGGCATGATTCGCTGGCTGATCCCCTCCGCCCAGAAGAACCAGATGGAGCCGATCCTGGTAGAGATGGCCCCCGGCGGCGAGACCACCGAGGACGATCCCCACGAGGGCGAGGAGTTCGGCTACGTGCTCAGCGGCACGATCAAAATCGTGCTGGGCGACCGCGTTGAGCGCGTGCGCAAGGACGAGAGCTTCTACTTCCGCCCCACCGCTCCGCACAAGCTGGTGAACGCCGGAAAGGGCGTGTGCCGGGTGCTGTGGGTTTCGACGCCGCCGTCGTTTTAGCGTGGGCCGTGAAAAGTGGAGTGATCGTCAGCCGCGCGCGAGCAGCAAGCTCCATGCTCCACTCTCCAAAGAAGAATTACCCTCCCAATAGGAGTGATCGAAAATGGTTCAGGATATGCGCCTCATCGAGCTGAAGGGCGTCTGCAAGAGCTTTGGCGACACCCAGGTGCTGCACGACGTCGATCTTTACATCCGCAAGTGCGAGTTTATCACGCTGCTGGGACCGTCGGGCTGCGGCAAGACCACGCTGCTGCGCATCATCGGCGGGTTTGACATGCCCAGCTCCGGCGAGGTGCTGTTCGAGGGCAGAGACATGACGGACATACCGCCCTACAAGCGCCGCATCAACACGGTGTTCCAGAAATACGCCCTGTTCAACCACCTGAACGTATACGACAACATCGCCTTCGGCCTGAACCTCAAGACGCCGGAGCAGCTGGGTGTCAAGACCAAGAAGGAAAAGAAGGCGGAGATCGAGCGCCGCGTGCAGCGGATGCTGAAGCTGGTGAAGATGGAGGGCTACGAGAAGCGCTCCACCGACGCGCTGTCCGGCGGCCAGCAGCAGCGCATCGCCATCGCCCGCGCGCTGGTGAACGAGCCGGAGGTGCTGCTGCTGGACGAGCCCCTGGGCGCGCTGGATTTGAAGCTTCGCAAGGAGATGCAGCTGGAGCTGAAGGCCATGCAGCAGCAGCTGGGCATCACCTTCATCTATGTCACCCACGACCAGGAGGAGGCGCTGACCATGTCGGACACCATCGCCGTGATGAACGGCGGCCGCGTCCAGCAGATCGGCGACCCCAAGCGCATCTATGACGAGCCCAAAAATGCCTTCGTGGCGGATTTCATCGGCGAGAGCAACATCCTCGACGGCGTGATGCTGGAGGATGACCTGGTGAAATTCTGCGGCACGGAGTTCCAGTGCGTGGACGAGGGCTTCGGCACCAACGAACCGGTGGACGTGGTCATCCGCCCGGAGGACATCATGATCGTGGGCGAGGACGTGGGCATGCTCACCGGCACGGTGCAGAGCGTGATCTTCAAGGGCGTGCACTATGAGATGATGATCAAGGGCGACCAGCGCGAGGCCCAGGACATCCTCTGGAAGGTGCACTCCACCACCATGCAGCCGGTAGGCACCCGCGTGGGCATGACCATCGTGCCCTACAACATTCACATCATGCACAAGGCGCGCACGGCGGACGCCGCGCCCGTTCAGGAAACAGAGGACAAGGAGGCGTAGCCCATGAAGCGATCCTGGTATGCCTCGCCCTACGCGCTGTGGATGCTGCTGTTCGCGGTGGTGCCGCTGCTGTTCGTGTGTTACTATGCCTTCACCACCCCGGAGGGCGCCTTCACCCTCTCCAACTTTCAGGAATTCGCCAAGCCGCGCTACGCGGCGGTCATCCTGCGCAGCCTGAAGCACGCGCTGTACTGCACGGCGCTGTGTCTCGTCATCGGCTATCCCACGGCCTACTTTCTGGCCGGGCGGGGATTCAGCCACACCCAGAGCCTGGTGGTGCTGATCCTGCTGCCCATGTGGATGAACCTGCTGCTGCGCACCTACGCCATGATGACCCTGCTGGACGACAACGGCGTGCTGAACGCGGCGCTGCAGGCGCTGCATTTGCCCAAGATCAAGGTGATCGGCACCGAAGGCGCGGTGGTGATGGGCCTGGTCTACAACTACCTGCCCTTCATGGTGCTGCCCATCTACACGGTGCTCAAGAAGATGGACTACTCCGTCATCGAGGCCGCGGAGGATCTGGGCTGCAACCCCATCCGCGTGATCACGCGGGTGGTCATCCCTATGTCGCTGCCCGGCATCGTCTCCGGCATCACGATGGTGTTCATGCCGGCGGTCACCTCCTTCGCCATCTCCACGCTGCTTTCAAACGGCAAGCTGCGCCTGGCGGGCGATTTGATCGACTATATCTTCAACCAGTCCTCGAACCCCAACCGCTGGAACTTCGGCAGCTCCTTCTCGCTGATGATGCTGGTGCTGATCCTGATCTCCATCGGTTTTTTGCGCAAGGTGGACCCGGATAACGAAGGGGGCGGTATGTGGTGAATACGATTTCCCCCGGCGCTCGCCGACCCGCCAATCGGAGCAAAAACGGCCTAAAGACCTTCCGCGCCGTCTGGATGGCGCTGGTGCTGGCCTTCCTGTACGCACCGATTCTGGTGATGATCGCTCTGAGCTTCAACGCCTCGGTCTCCCGCAGTCAGTGGACGGGCTTCACCCTCGATTGGTACGTGCAGCTGTTCCACGACCCGACCATCCTCGGCGCGCTGCGCACCACGCTGGAGGTAGCCGTGATCGCCACGGTGATCTCCACCGTCATCGGCACGCTGGGCGCCATCGGCATGCACTCGATGAACGCCGGCCTGGCCGGGGCGCTGATCAACGTCTCCTACCTGCCCATGACCACCCCGGACATCGTCACCGGCGTGTCGCTGATGCTGATGTTTATCTTCGCGAAGGTGCCCCTGGGCAAGTGGACGATGATCATGGCCCACATCGCCTTCGACATCCCCTACGTGCTGTTCTCGGTGATGCCGAAGCTGAAGCAGATGAACCCAAACCTCTACGAGGCGGCGCTGGATCTGGGCTGCCATCCGCTGAAGGCCCTCTACAAGGTGATCGTGCCGGAGATCATGCCCGGCATCTTCACCGGCGCGCTGCTGGCCTTCACCATGTCGCTGGACGACTTCGTGATTTCCTACTTCACGTCCTCCGACATGTACCCCAACCTCTCCCGCATCGTCTATTCCTCCACCAAGCTAGGCGTGAAGCCGACGATGTACGCGCTCTCGACGCTGATGTTCGGCACCATCCTCATCCTGCTGGTGCTCATCAACAAGCGGACGAAGCTGGAGAACCTGTAGATGAGTGTGGAGTTAGGAGTGTGGAGTGTGGAGTTATGAATTGTGGCTGGCACGACGGGCCACTGACTATCACCGGTTTAATAAAAGGAAATCCGAAGGATTTCAACCGGAACTCCACACTCCACACTCCACTCTCCACTCTCCTAACTCAATCGTCGCTTTCCCTTCGGGGTTTGCACATACATTACGAAGCACACGGGAGGAAGCTGCACATGAAGAAGATCGCCATTGTTTTGCTGGTCGCGCTGCTGACCTGCGCGCTC
This sequence comes from Clostridia bacterium, assembly GCA_017480045.1. Lineage (GTDB taxonomy): Bacteria > Bacillota > Clostridia > Christensenellales > Aristaeellaceae > UBA2862. The sequence goes on along the minus strand of JAFVBK010000234.1, from coordinate 5,113 downwards.
TGTGTCCCGGCCCTGGCCGAGGCCGACAAGCCCTTCGCGGGCACCCAGCTGAAGGTGTACAACTGGTACGACTACATCGACGAAGAAGTGCTGGACATCTTCGAGGAGGAGACCGGCATCCACGTGAACTACGTGAACTTCTCCCAGAACGAGGACATGTACACCAAGCTGTCCACCGGCGCGGAGGTATACGACGTGATCTTCCCCTCCGAGTACATGATCGAGCGCCTCATCAAGGAGGATCTGCTGGCGGAGCTGAACCTCGACAACATCCCCAACATGGCAAATGTCCTGGACAACCTGCTGGATCCCATCTATGATCCCGGCAACGCCCACTCCGTTCCCTATATGTGGGGCACGCTGGGCATCGTGGTCAACACCGACATGGTGCCGGAGCCCATCACCAGCTGGGAGGCCCTGCTGGATGAGAACTACGCGGGCAACATCTTCATGATGGATTCCATGCGCGACACCATCGGTCTGGCGCTGAAGGTGCAGGGCTATTCCATGAACACCCATGACGAGGACGAGCTGGCCGCGGCCGGCGACTGGCTGATGGCCCAGAAGGATTCCGGCGTGTTGGCCGGCTACATCCTGGACCAGGCCAAGGACATGATGGCGAACAACGAGGCCGCCATGGCCGTGATGTATTCCGGCGACGCCCTCTACGCCATGGAGAAGAACGACGCGCTGGACTACGTGATTCCCGACGAGGGCAGCAACATCTGGGTGGACGGCATGTGCATCCCCAAAGTGAGCGAGAACAAGGAAGCCGCCGAGTGCTTCATCAACTTCATGTGCCGGCCGGACATCGCCCAGATGAACATGGACGAGATCTACTACAGCTCTCCCATCAAGCAGGTCGTGGAAAACCTCTCCGAGGAGGAGCTGGCCAGCACGGCCATGAATCCCACCGACGAGATGCTCGCCCGTTGCGAATACTACGTGGACATCTCAGACGTCGCCTACCTCTACGACGACATCTGGATGGATGTCCTCATGTAATCGGCAAGCCGGTAGCCGCCGCGCTCGTGCCATGGGGCTGTTGCGCTAACAATCGAAGCGCAGCAGCCCCTTCATTCTCTGCAATAAATATGTTATAATCGGCGTATGAAATAACATCTTCGGAGGTGCCTATGCGCACCCAACACCCCATGGTCGAACCGGAAAAGTACATCGTCGACGGCGATCCCTTCGCGCAGACCACCGGTCTGGGCGAAAGGATATTCTACAGAATGGTTCGGCCGGAATTCTGACATCAATCACACGACGCGAGGGACCGCGCATGCAGAAGGGCAAAGTGTACATCAAAAAATGGCGGGAGGACTACGACTTCAAGACGGTGATCAATTCCTCCGTCTCGACGCTCATCACCCTCGCGTTCGCGCTATACAACGGCATACTGGGCGTCCTTCACGCCTCGGTGTGGCACGGCAGCATATGCGTCTACTATGTCCTGCTGACCGCCGCGCGGGCCGTCATCGTTCTCACGGAGAAAAACAACCTAAAGCGCGCGGAGGAGGTGGCGAGCGTCCACCGGCGACACACCTTCATCATCTGCTCCTCGCTGTTGTTCGTGCTGAATCTGTCCCTGGCCGTTCCGGTCGCGCTGATGGTGGAATTGAAGAGACCCATTCACATGGGGCTGATTCCCGCCATCGCCATGGCCGCGTACACCACCTACAAGGTGAGTCTCGCGTCCGTAAATCTAAAGCGAAAGAACGCCAGCGCCAATCTGCTCGTCCGTCAGCTGCGCGCCATCGGCTTCATTGACGCGCTGCTGTCCATCATCACGCTGCAAAACACCCTGATCACCGTCAAATTAGGTGAAACCGGTGCCTCCATGCTGCGCCTGTCCGCCATGTCCAGCGCCGCGATCCTGCTGGTGATCAACGCGCTGACCATCGTCACCTTCTTTAAGGGGATTCGCGGTGAGAGACGCTGATTCGCCCTCCAAACTTCTCCCACAAACGCAGAATCCCGTGCGCCTGAATCAATGGCGCACGGGATGGATGACAGAAAAGGCGGCGGCAATCACCAGCGGGCGCTGCCCGCGCTCACTTATGAGCCCAGTTGTAGGCGCGCTCGATGGACGCCTGATGGCTCCTGTTCTCCTTGCTGGAGGCGTGGGTCCAGCTGCCGACCATGTGCAGGCAGAACTGTCCGTCGTAATTGTTGTTCAAGATGGTCTGGTCGCCGTGAGGCTTGGTGTTGATGGCGCTGGCGACGTACTTGCCGCCCGCCTTCAGGATCACCGCGTGGCTCTTCCAAGAGAAGCTGCCCCCCGCCACGCGCAGCAGCTTGGCGGTATCGGCGGCGGTGGCGGGCTCCACATCGGCGTGGTAGTGACCGCCCATGCGCTTGATGCGCAGCTCAATGCCGGTATCGATATCGTAAATGTAACCGTAGCCGCCCTTTTTCAACACGTTCTTGCCAGAGCCAAACCAGTCCATCTTCACAACCTGAGATTTCCAGGAGGCGCTGGACTTTTTTGCGCTGGCCTTCCTGGTGGAAACCTTGCGCTTCGACACGCAGCTGGTTTTGACGTAACCGGTGGCGGAGCCGCTGGCATTTTGCACCTTATAGTAGCTGCCGCTCTTGCTCACCACATAAATCTTGGTGTTGGCGGCAATGGAGCGCTTAGTCGACGATGTCGAAGCCTTCTTATAGACGTAGGTATCCTTGCTGACGTAGGCCACGGTGCGTGAGGAAGCCTTCTTCGAAGTCGTCTTTTTTGAGGCGCTCGCGGAGGAGCTCTTGCTCAGGTACTTGACGGGCATATAGCCGGTCTTTCCGCTCACCTTCACCTTGGCCCAACTGCCCTTGACGGCGGTGACCGTCACCTGAGTGCCCTTTTTCATCTTCGCGTGATCCGCGGAGCTGGACGCCGTCCTGTAGATCTTGGCGGATGAGGACGAAACCGTCGCCTTTCTGGATTCCGCCATCGCCGGGGCCGCCGCGGGGACCAGCAGCAGCGCGATCAGCATCGCGCAGACTATTCTTTGAAAACGCCGAAGCATGATTGTTTCACCTTTTCTGTCAGATTTTAAATTCTGCTGACATTATATTACAAAAATGTTTCAACGTGTTCGATTTCCTTAAAATGTCCCCCTGTTTCCTAAACAATGTCGCAATATATCCAATTGTTGGCGATTTTTCTGGATTCAAACGCGATTGGACGAGAAATTGTGCTTTGCCGCGGACTTCGTTCGCGGCAAAGCACAATTTAGACTTTTTCTCGAAATCCTTCCCCAGCATTTGACGCGCCGCGCCCATATATGTATAATAGAGGTGTATATTAACGCGTTTTTTATCGGTTGCCAACGACAGCCGTGCACAGGAGAGGAGCTTCATTATGGCGAAATCAAGCAAAAGACAGCCTTCCGTGCTGAACTGGATGGGTTCGCTGATACTGTACGCCATTCCCGGCGTGAACCTGATCTTTCTGATTCTTTCCGCGATCTTCGCGAAATCCACCGGCAAGCGCAGCTTTGCCATTGCAGGCATCCTGTTGATTGTGCTGTGCGCGGTGCTGATCTTCGCGGCCTTCGCCATCTTCCCGGATTTCTTCACCCAGCTGACGGAAACCATGCGTCAGGCGGCGCACCCCGCGCCGGTGGGCGAAATCATCCCCGTGGCGTGAGGACGCGCGCAGAAAAGGGAGTCATCCGATTGGATGACTCCCTTTTGTCATGTATCTAGCTGTTGTGCTCTTTTTGAGCAGGCCTCTCCTAGAGTGTATTTCTAAGATGCCTGAAGTGCATATAAGAAACACGCCCTAGTCCCTATCCTCCTCCGCCGTCTCCTTCCGGCGGTAGAGCTTGCGCTCCAGCGACCAGATGCGCTCGGTAAACCCGCCGGGCGGGGCGGATTTCAGCGCCCGATTCATCTCAAAGATGCGCGCGTCCAGCAGATCCAGCACGTGCAGCACCTCAGCCTCCGGGAACATGGGCGGCTTGGGGCTGCCGTATTCCGGCAGATCGTGGTGGGAGAGCACCATGTGCTCCAGCATCATCAGCAGCTCCGGCCGCACGTTCAGCTCCCGCCCGCAGCGGTCCAGCTCCGCCACACCCCGCACCAGGTGGCCGATCAGCATGCCCTCGGCGGTGTAGTCGCTCACCATGCCGATCTCGTCCGCGTCCATTTCGCTGATCTTGCAAAGGTCGTGCAGTATGACGCCCGCCGCCAGCAGCTCCGCGTCCAACGTGGGATAGATCTCGCAGATCGCCGCCGCCGCCCGCAGCATGGTGCTGGTGTGATGCAAGAGGCCTGAACGCTCCGCGTGGTGCAGCTTCGAGGCCGCCGGATAGTAGCTCAGCTTGTCGCCGCACTCCTCCAGCCGCTTCAGCACCAGCGCCTTCAGCTCGTAGTCGGCAAAGGCATCCACGCGGTTGAGGATGTAATCCAGCATCTCTCCCGGCGGATAGGGCGCGCAGGGCGTGAGGGCGTCCATATCGAAATCATCCGCCTCAGTGGCCGCGCGCATCTTGTCCACGCGCAACTGGGGCCGGCCGTTGTATTCCAGCATCATGCCGCGCACACGGATCACCTGGGCCACCGGCGGGGGCGGGGTCAGCCCGTCCCACATCTTGGCGTTCACCTCGCCGGAAATATCGCACAGCGTCATGTCCAGATATTTGCCGCCGTTGGAGCTGGTACGCTGCGTCGCCGCGCGCACCAGCAGAAAGCCGTCAAGCACCTGTCCCTTGATCATCGCCTGAAGCTGCGGCTGCGGTTTCATCGCGCTCGCCCCCCTATCATAATCTCTCTGTTAATATTGTAGACGCTGGGCGCTGGGCTGTCAAGGGTGAAATACGCTTCTTCCAAATGCCTTCCCACTTAGGGAGAGCACATCAGGCAGAGGAGGCAGCCTCCCGGTTCAACACATAAAATCGCCAATCTGCTCGCCGAGAGCAAGGAAGCAGCCGGACAGAGCTGCATGCTGAGTGTGATTGCCGTTGGAATTATACGAGCTGCCGCCTCAATTCCGAAATGAGCCTCGCCAGCGCCTCGGACAGCCTGCGGCCAAGTTCGCGCCCGCCGCTGCCAAATTCCCGTCGGATGGTGATGATTCTCGTCACATTAATTCCTTCCCTTCTGTATAGCTTTTTTG
>JAFVBK010000233.1 GCA_017480045.1 Clostridia bacterium | reverse complement strand
GGAGACCTCTTCAGTCTGACCTGCGGTCAGACAGCTTCCCCAGAGGGGAAGCCCTGGGCGGGCGGTGCCCCTGCAAGGGATTACCGGATGATCAGCGCTTCGCGCTCCGCGCCGACGGACACGTATTTGATCGGGCAGCCGACGCGCTTCTCGATGAATTCCACGTAATCCCGGGCCTCCTTCGGCAGTTCCTCCCACGTCCGCGCCTTGCTGATGTCGCAGCTCCAGCCCGGCAGGGTTTCATAGACCGGCTCGCAGTCGTACAGGTCGGGGGTGTAGGGGAAGCGGCCGGTGGTTTCGCCGTTCAGCTTATAGGCCACGCAGACGGGGATCTCGTCCAGATAGCTGAGCACGTCCATCTTCGTCAGCGCCAGCGCCGTGGCCCCCTGCAGCTTCGTGCCGTAGCGGGTGGCCACGATGTCCATCCACGCCACGCGGCGGGGACGGCCGGTGGCCGCGCCGTACTCCGCGCCGGCCTCGCGCAGGTCGTGGGCGACGTCGCCGTCCAGCTCGCCCACAAACGGCCCCTCGCCCACGCAGGTGCTGTAGGCCTTGGTGACGCCGATGACCGCGTCCACCTTCAAACTGGGCAGGCCGCTGCCCACGGGAGCCTCCGCCGCCAGCGGAGAGGAGGAGGACGTGAACGGGTAGATGCCGTACTGGATGTCGCGCAAGGCGCCCAGCTGGGCCTCGAACATGATGCTCTTATTCGCGCTCGCCGCGCTCTCCAGCAGCTCGCCCGCGTCGCAGATGTAGGGGATCAGCGCGTCGCCCCACCGGTGGATCCAGGACAGGGTCTCGTCAAAGTCGATCTTCGGCTGATCGTAGCCCGCCACGATGGTGTCGTTTTTCCAATCGATCAGGGTCTTCAGGTGCTTCTCCAGCGTGGCCGGATGCTTCAAATCGCCCATCATGATGGCCTTTTTCATGTATTTGTCGCCATAGATGGGGCTGATGCCGCGCAGGGTGGAGCCGTAGTGGTCCTTGCCCAGGCGCTGCTCCTCCCACTTGTCCTGGTTGGGGTGGATGGGCAGCACCATCATGGCGCGGTCGGAGATCTTCAGATTGTCGGGGGTGATCGCCACGCCCTTTTCCCGCAGGCGGCCCATCTCCTCGTTGATGTGCTTCAGATCGATCACCACGCCTGCGCCCAGCAGGTTCACGGCGTCCCTGTGAAAGATGCCGGAGGGCAGCAGGTTCAGCGCGAACTTGCCGTAGTCGTTGATGACCGTGTGACCCGCGTTGTTGCCGCCCTGATAGCGGACGACCACGTCAAACTGGCCCGCAAAGTAATCCACCATGCGGCCCTTGCCCTCGTCGCCCCAGTTGATGCCGACGATTGCGGTAGTGGACATGTCAATTCACCTCATAACCGAATGATTTTCGTTGGTAAAGCTGAGATAGTTCGTGTATACGGTCCATTTTCACCGTTTACACCCTATTATAGCAGGATTCGCGCGTTTTTTCCACATAGAACAGGTAAATAGTGCAATTCAGGGTACCGGGACCAGGGCGTGTTTCCAAAATGCCTGAAATGCGTTTTAGAAACACACCCTGGGGCGCAGAAGCCGCCGGAGAACGCGGCGGCTATCGCTGAATCATCCCCGCTTGAGCCGCCTCAGCTTCTCCGCCAGCCGATCGTACTCGGCGCTCAAGGCCTCAGGGCTGTCGCCCTTCCTCGGCGCGGACATCCGGGCGGCGAGCGCCGCCATGCGCATTTCGAGGGCGGAAATTTCAAGCTGCCGCGCCTCGGCGGCGCGGTCACGGTTTCGCGCCGCTTCCAGCTGCGAAAGCGTGCCTTCGAAGGTGGAGAGCGCGCCGCCCTCAATGGTCCACAGCCGGGTGGCGACGGCCTGGGTGAAGGCGCGGTCGTGGCTGACGAACAGCAGCGTGCCGCCGTAGCCCGACAGCAGGCTCTCCAATGCCTCCATCGTGAACACATCTAAGTGGTTGGTGGGCTCGTCCAGAAACAATATGTTGACGTCGGAGAGCAGCAGCTTTGCCAGCGCGAGCTTTGCCCGCTCGCCGCCGGAGAGCACGCCGGCGGGCTTGAACACGCTGTCGCCCCGAAGGCCCAGCCGCGCCAGCACCGTGCGAGCCGTGGATTCCGGCAGCGCGGAATCGGCCATGGCGTTTTGAAGCGCCGGGATGCCAAAATCCAGCGTCTTGGCGTGATCCTGATCGAAGCAGCCCAGACGCGCGGCGGGGTTCAGCCGAATATCGCCCATAAAGCGCGTGCCGGGGGAGGGCTCGCCCCGCAGCGCCCGCAGCAGCGTGGTCTTGCCGCAGCCGTTTTCGCCCATCAGCGCCGTGCGGGAGCCGGTGGGCAGCGCCAGCCGCGCGTTCCGGAGCAGCGTCCGTCCGCCGACGGTCAGCGCGTCGCAGGCGGCGGTGAGGGCAGTTTTGGCGGCGATGGGCCGCGCCACGCCCAGCGTCATCCTGATCTCCGGCAGATCGCGGGGACGCTCCTTCTTTTCAAGGCGCTCCATGCGCCTTTCCAGCGTGTGCCGGGCCTGGCTCTGGCGCAGCACGGCGTTGGTGTATTCCCGCGTGTGCAGTCGGGCTTCGCTGTTGCCCATGCGCTTGGGCGCCTTTTTGACCGACGCGGCCCACTCGGCCTTCTGCTGCATGGCGGCCTTGAGGCGGGTCTGCTCCGCGCGGTACTGATCGTATTCAAACTGTTGGCGCACTCGCCGTCGTGCCAGCTCCGCCTGATAGTCGGCATAGCTGCCGGGGAAATCGAACAGCCTGCCATCCTCCAAATGCAGTATGCGGGCGCAGAGGGCGTTCAGCAGATCGCGGTCATGGGATACAAGTACCAGCGCGCCGGTGTGCGCCATCAGGCGCTGCCTGAGCCGCGCGACGCCGGCGGCGTCCAGGTCGGTGGTGGGCTCGTCCGCCAACAGCAGCGCCGCGTCGGC
>JAFVBK010000018.1 GCA_017480045.1 Clostridia bacterium | reverse complement strand
TGCAGGGCGATCTGTCCCAGCTGGTCCGTCTGCTGGCGCAGCAGCGCGTCCGCACCGGCGATGGCGTCGATCTGCGCCTGCGGCGCGGTGATGCGCAGCTTCACGCCGTCCGCCTCCAGCAAAACCGCCTCGGCGGGAATGCCCTCGTCGTCCGCCAGGCGCCTGGCGATGCGCCTGGCATCCTTTTCCGAAGCATAGACCGCGCCCAGCACGGCCCACTCTCCCTCGACCTGCGTCACATAGCCGCCCGCGCCCCGGCTGCCGTAAGCCGAGGCCGCCAGCCGCGCCTCCTGATCGCTGTCGCAGCGGGCCATGCGCACGCACCAGCCCTCCAGCGCCTTAAATGCGATTTCACGGGTCACGCGCGGCGCGGCCGCCATACTGTCCACCACGTCCGGCCCATCCGCGCTCAGTGTCAACACGTACACCACCAGCATCGTCACACACAGCGCCACCGCCCAGGCCAACGCCGTGGGCCGCTCCCGGCGCACGCGCACCCGTTTCATCGCCAGCCCCTCCCGCCGGACTGCGCCCGCGGCAACTGCCCCGGCTGAATCGCGCGCGACCACAGCGCGGCGATCCGTCAAACGTGCTGCTCCCAAAAACGGCACCTCCTCCGCACAGGTCTGCGATATAACCCTATGCGGAAGAGCGCCGTTCAATTCACATTATTCTCAATCCAAAGGACAACAAGGCACAAGAGCGGGTTTTTTGCGCAACCAAGGCGGGAGGCCGCAGGCTTAGCGGGTTCGGTAGCGCCTGGAAAGCTTGCCTACGGCAAGTCATCCGCGAAGGATGGGCGGCAGCCGCCATCCCCATCGCCCCATTTGACAAATCAAAGCTTATAGCTCGCCATGATTTCCGCCACGGTCAGCATATAATCCGCATCATCCTGAGGCGTGAACAGGAAGGTGAGCAGCTCGCCATTTAACAGCGTGGCGCAGCCGCTGGCATTTAGTTCGGGCACGATAAAGGCCGCGAAGGATTGGCCGTTCAAATCCAGCGGGCTGGTCTTGCCCCAGCCCTCCCGCGCGTCGAGCGCGGCGCGCATGGCCTCAAAATCCGCAAAGGCCGCGGTCTGAGCCAATACATACATATATCGTCCATCGCCGTCGCCCAGTGCGTAGCGAATCGTCGAATCGGCAACCGGATAGCTGACCCACCCAGCGGGCAGCGAAAGGCTGAATCCCTCGTCGAAGCGCAGGGTGAATTTTTCCGCGCCCGCGTCCTCCGCCAGGGCGCAGGCCGCGCACAGACACAGGGCAAGCAGCAGGCAGACGAGCTTTTTCTTCATATTCATACACCTCCCGTGGATCGGTCTTACAATGCTTTCAGCTTCCCCCATTATAGCACAGCCCCCGCGCCTTTACAAACGACGAATTCATGGCGACACTGTAACGGCATTAATGTATATTTAGCCTGCGCCGCCATTGCTGTTAACGCTGTGATGTGTTAAAATAATCGTGGAGGTGTATACTTCTTGAGTGCCACAAAAGCGATCAAACGGGAGGCCCTGAAGGCGGCCTTCCCCCACACCATACCCATCATGACGGGCTTTCTGTTTCTGGGCACGTCCTACGGCATCTATATGCGCGTGTCCGGGTTTCCCTGGTATTATCCAGCCCTCATGGCCATGACCATCTTTGCCGGCTCGATGGAGTTCGTCGCCGTGAATCTGCTTCTCTCCCCCTTCAACCCGCTGGGGGCGCTGGTGCTCACGCTGATGGTCAACGCCCGCCATCTGTTTTACGGGCTGGCGATGCTGGAAAAATACAAGAACACGGGCTTAAAAAAGCTGTATCTGATCTTCGGCCTGTGCGACGAGACATTTTCCATCAACTGCACCATCGAGCCGCCGAAGCACGTGGACCGCAGCTGGTTCATGTTCTTCGTGACGCTGCTCAACCAGTGCTATTGGGTCATGGGGGCGACGCTGGGCGGCGTATTCGGCAGCCTCATCGCCTTCAACGCCAAGGGGCTCGATTTCGTGATGACCGCGCTGCTGCTGGTGATTTTCCTGGAGAACTGGCTGAAGGAGCGCAACCACTGGTCCTCGCTGATCGGGCTGGCGGCCACGGCGCTTTCGCTGCTGGTCTTCGGCGCCTCCAGCTTCATCATTCCGGCAATGCTGCTGATCATCGCGGTGCTGACGCTGCTGCGCGCGCCGCTGGAAGGGGCGGTGAGCAGGCCATGACCATGACCGGCACGCAGGCCGTCATCACCATCGCTATGGTGGTGCTGGGCACGCTGATCACCCGCTTTTTGCCCTTCATACTCTTCCCCGCCGGGCGCAAGACCCCGGCCTACATCCAATACCTGGGCAAGGTGCTGCCTCCGGCGGCGCTTGGCCTGCTCGTCATCTACTGCCTCAAGGACGTCAGCTTCATATCCGGCAGCCACGGCCTGCCGGAGCTGATCGCCATGGCGGTGGTGACGGCGCTGCACGTGTGGAAGCGGAACATGCTGCTCTCCATCGCGACGGGCACGATACTCTACATGCTGCTGGTACAATTCGTGTTTGTGTGATATAATGCTGTCGGATTTAAGCTTCGGAGGTATGCCCCATGACCGACACCCGGCTCTTCACGCTGCTGTTCACCGGCACATGGTGCCTGGTGGGCGCGATATTCCTGTGCGTGGGCATTGGCCTGCGCCGCAGCTTCGCCCGCAGGGAGGAGCGCCTGCGCGCCCGCGCGGAGGGCACCGTCGCGGAAATCGTGCGCCGGGAGCGCCGGGATTCCGACGGTCGCGGCGTCAGCTGGTATCCCATCGTGGAATTCGAGGCGGACGTGCGCAAAATATCGCTGGAGTGCGGCGACGGCGGCGGGCGCAAGACCTTCTACGAGGGCCAGCGGGTCGAGGTGCTCTACGACCCGGACGATCCCTCCGTCTTTCGCATCGAGGGCCACGGCACCACAAGGCTGCTGGGCAACATCTTTCTAGCGGTCGGCTTGGTCTGCGTAGCCATCGGCGTGATCGCCGGTTGGGCGATTCACACGTTTTCCGCCGGCATCCACATCGATTGAAGCATGAGGTGACTTACCATGAGAATCGTCATCAAGGTGGGGACTTCCACCCTCGCCCACGCCACCGGGCGCATGAACATCCGCCGGGTGGAGGCGCTGTGCAAGGTGCTTTCCGACGTGAAGAACGCCGGGCACGAGGTGATACTGGTGTCCTCCGGCGCCATCGGCATGGGCGTGGGCAAGCTGTCGCTCAGCCAGCGCCCCGCCGACATCCCCACCAAGCAGGCCGCCGCCGCCGTGGGCCAGTGCGAGCTGATGTACACCTACGACCGGCTGTTCTCCGAGTACAACCACACAGTGGCCCAGCTGCTGGTCACCGGCAGCGACGTGGAGGATGAAAACCGGCGCGTTCACTTTCACAACACGCTGTACCGGCTGCTGGAGCTTGGCGCGCTGCCCGTCATCAATGAAAACGACACCATCGCCACCGACGAGATCGTCATCGGCGACAACGACACCCTCAGCGCCATCGTGGCCGCCACGGTGCAGGCCGACCTGCTGGTGCTTCTGTCAGACATCGAGGGCCTATACACCGCCGACCCGCGCACCGACCCCGATGCCCGGCTGATCAGCGTGGTGGAGGCCATCACGCCCGAAATCGAGGCGCTCGCGGGCAATCCCGGCACAAAGCTCGGCACCGGCGGCATGGTCACCAAGCTGCGCGCCGCCCGCATCGCCGGCGAGCAGGGCATCGACATGGTGATCGCCAACGGCGCGCGGCCGGAGCTGATCTACGACATACTCGACGGCAGGGCCGTCGGAACCAGGTTTATCGGGAGGCACTGACATGACCACCACTGACATTCTGAAATCCGCCCGCGCGGCCTGGCCCGCGCTTCGCGGCGCGAGCACCAATACCAAGAACGCCGCGCTGAACGCCATGGCGGACGCGCTGATCGAGCGCCAGGACGCCATCCTGGCGGCCAACGCGCGGGACATGGCCGCCGCAAAGGGAAAAATTGGCGAGGTGATGCTGGATAGGCTGAAGCTGACGCCGGAGCGCGTCGCGGGCATGGCTCAAGGCATCCGCGAGGTCGCGGCACTGCCGGACCCGGTTGGCGCGGTGGTCAGGCGCGTGGAGCGCCCCAACGGCCTGGTGATCGAGCGCACCCGCGTGCCCATGGGCGTAATCGCCATCATCTACGAGAGCCGTCCGAACGTCACCAGCGACGCCGCAGCGCTGACCATCAAAGCTGGCAGCGCCTGCGTGCTGCGAGGCGGCAAGGAGGCCTTCGGCTCGGCGCAGGCCATCGTGGCCGCGCTGCAATCCGGTCTGGAACGCGCCGGGTTGCCGGCGGAGCTGGCGCAGCTGGTACAGGATACCACTCGCCAGAGCGCGTCGGATTTGATGCAGGCGGTGGGACTGGTGGACCTGCTGATCCCCCGCGGCGGCGCGGGGCTGATTCGCGCCGTGACGGAGAACGCCAAGGTGCCCTGCATTCAAACCGGCACCGGCATCTGCCACGTGTATGTGGACGCCGCCGCCGATCAGGCAATGGCGCTTGACATCATCGAAAACGCCACGACCAGCCGACCCTTGGTCTGCAACGCCGAGGAGGTTTGCCTGGTGCACCGGGAAATCGCCGCCGAGTTCCTGCCGAAGCTGAAAGCGCGGCTGGTGGACGCCCGCGCGGCGCGGGGGCTCGCGCCCGTGGAGCTGCGTCTGGACGCCGAGGCCGCGACGCTCATCGACGGCACGCCCGCGGGGAAGGATGACTTCGATACCGAGTTTCTGGACTATATCCTGGCGGTGGGCGTGGTCGGCAGCGTGGATGAGGCCGTCGCCCATATCGCCGCCCATTCCACCGGCCACAGCGAGGCCGTGGTCTCGGCGAATCCGGCGGTGCTGGAAAAGTTTGAACGCGGCGTGGACAGCGCGGCGGTGTATCTGAACTGCTCCACCCGCTTCACCGACGGCGGCGAGTTCGGTTTGGGCTGTGAGATGGGCATCTCCACTCAGAAGCTGCACGCCCGCGGGCCAATGGGCCTGGAGGAGCTGACGACCTACAAATACATCATAAGGGGGAATGGGCAGACCCGGTGAACCGATGGATATTTCAACCAACGCCGTACCAATCGCATTTGTTTTGACCGACCAATAAGTCCTTCCTTTCGCTTCTCCTGCCGACCTCCTGGAGGATGATGGGTATGAAAAAGTTCCTGGGTATCGCCCTTGTCTCACTATTCTGTTGCTTGCTTTTCTCGGCGAATGCTGCGCACGCGCAGGCAACCGGTAACATTGTTATCAGCGGGGTAGATATCGGATACGCCGTCGGCGATCATTTTACAAAGAACGGTCAAAGCTGTTACAATACGTATTGGGCGCCGATTGAAGGCAAGCAGCGATGCCATAAACACGATGTATGTGAACTTGCAAGAGATCCGCATTGCAACTGTATGCGCTATTGGCCATGCTATGAAAAATGTCAGATTGATTTGCAGGGGTCTCAATGCCTTGGCTTTGCGCGTTTTTGCGAATGGAAGGTCTATGGAAGCATTGAGACCGGCAGCTCTACCAGCCAGTTTCACAGGATCTCCGACGCCGCCCAAAACGTCACTGCTTCCTCCATGAAAGCCCTGCTGTTGGGTTGCGCGCCGGCAACGCATGTAAGGCTTGCGCGCAATGACGGGCATTCCATTTCCATTGTATCAACGGATGAAAACGGCCTGTATTTTGTAGATTGCAATTCGGACGGATTTTGCAAAATCGTCGATCACTACTATTCTTGGGAAAGCTTTGCTGGGTATGTTAATAGCTCCTCCGGAATCACCTATGTAATGTCGTCTGTAAGCTACACGCCCGCTCCCGCCGCTCTCAGCCTGTCGATCGATTTGGGTGAAGATCAGCATATCAGGGGCAGCGAATTCCCCATAACTGGCGCGGTTGCAAACGGCGGAACATATCCAACGCTTCATCTGTATGTCGACTACGATTGGGTCGCCGATACAGCGAATAACAGCAACGGCAATTACGCCTTTTATTTGGACACAACCAAGTATTCAAATGGAGAACACCTGATTGGGGTCAAAATTACCAACGACGACGGCATCGATTATACCTCCTGGCGAAAGGTCGTCATCGACAACATCGCGCCAACCATCACAAGCGTCTATATCACCCAAAAGACTGACGCTTCATATAGGGTATGCTGTGAGGCCAGCGACAATTTCGGCATCAAAGAGGTCTTGGTCTATACGTGGACGCAAGACCAGTCTGATATGAAGTGTCTTACATGCCATTATAACGGCGCCGGAACCTATTTCGCCGACATATCCCGCAGCGATTTTTCCTCTGGCGCCAATGTATACGCGAATCACGTGTATGTGCACGATAACGCCGGGAATCAGGCAGTTCAAAGCATTGATCTCGAATATGAAAACGCCTTCTTCCCGATAAACAAAGTTTATCTATCGGAAGTTACAGCGGACGGCTACAGGGTATGCGTTTCACTCAAGGATACGAGCCGTGTGCGCAATGTTCGCATCGCGACCTGGACGGTTGGAGATAAGTCCGACCTGCTATGGCATGATTGCGCGGATAATGGCGCAGGCACCTATTTCTGCGATATAAAAAAAGACGACTACGCGCGCAATAAAAGATATATCAATAGCGTGAATATCGCCTTTGAAAGCGGCGCTTCGGAGACGACGGAAATCGACTATTATGACTATAAGGTCACGTTCAACGCAAATGGCGGCTCCAACACCCCAAATACGCAGACGAAGCTTAGTACTGTTCCGCTCACATTGAGCTCAGCCAAGCCCACGAGAAGCGGCTTCGTTTTCCTTGGATGGGCAGACAGCGAAAATGCCGCTATAGCAGCTTACCAGCCGGGAGACACTTACGCGAAGGATTCAGACATCACACTTTACGCGCTATGGATGGAGCGCGGCTCCGAAATGGCCTCCGGCTATAAACGCGTACTGCCGGATGGCGACTATATCATAGCCAGCGCCGCCGCCTCGGATAAGACCGCCTTCTATTATCTGGACATCGAAGGCGCTGACAATCCGGCAGTTTCAGATACGAACGTGGCGCTGAACGGACCTCTGACCGGCGAACCCAGCGCGGGCGCATTGGATGTTTGGACGATTACCTACGACGAGACCGATCAATTCTACACCATCCGTCAAAAGGGAACCAATATCGGGTTGGACCTGAAAGGCGCAAGCACGACAACCGGCGCGAATGTACAGGCCCACGTTGGGAATACCTCGATCGCGCAAAAGTGGGCCATCTCTTTCTCCTATGGCGCGAGCGGCTACCG
>JAFVBK010000232.1 GCA_017480045.1 Clostridia bacterium | reverse complement strand
GCGCATTCGCATACTGTACGTGTTGTTTGAATCGGAGATGTGCGTGTGCGACATTGCCGAGCTTCTGAACATGTCCCAGTCGGCGATTTCCCATCAGCTGCGGGTGCTGAAGCAGGCGCGGCTGGTGCGCAATCGCCGGGAGGGCAAGACGGTCTACTACTTCCTGGCGGACGATCACGTGCGCACGATCATCGGCCAGGGCATGGAGCACATCACGGAATAGCGGCGCGTGTATGGCTTGCGCCAATGAATGAAAGGGAGGATACGACCATGAAGAAGAGCTACAAGATCGAGGTGGACTGCGCGAACTGCGCGAATCTGATGGAGGACGCGGCCAAGAAGACCGAGGGTGTGAAGGATTGCGTGGTCAGCTTCATGACCCAGAAGATGAAGGTGGAATTCGAGGACGGCGCGGACGTGGACGCCACCATGCAGAAGGTGCTCGCCAACTGCAAGAAGGTTGAGGACGATTGCGAGATATATCTGTAGATTCCAATTTGACGAGGAGAGGGATTAGGGAATAGAGACCAGGCACTGGAAAGAGCCGCTACCTCAATTTGTAGGGGCGGCGTTGCGCCGCCCGACGGGCAGGGCGAAACGCATCGTTGAGGGCGGGCGCCGCAACGGCGCCCCTACGCTGGAATAGGGCTTTTTGCCGGAAAACGATTTTCGCCAAAGCCCTGCGGCTTTCCGGTGCGGTGCCAGAATCTTCGATTCTGCCATCCGCAGTTTTTGAGTCCCTCAAAAACCAGAAACCCTTTCAGCATTTCTGCCTCGGCGAACCGCGCAACGCCAGCCTTTGCGCGATGGCCGCTATTTCCTCATTCCTCTGACGAAGCTCACGACAAATCGGAATCCTAATACTAAACTCAATCTAAATTGCAACCATCTGCGGGCAACTTATCCACCCTGCCTTTGTCTCACTGCCGTCAACGATGCGCTGCATCGCCTCTCTCCGTTCAGCTTAGGCAGAACGAAAAATTCATTCCGCTTATGTTTACTTTTAGATTGAGCTTAGTATAAGACATCATCTACGAAGGGATCTGATCCCATGACCAAAAAGCAAAAGAACCTTTTGATCCGAATCATCGTGGCGGCGATATTCTTTGTGCCGCTGTATTTGATCTCGGAGGGCATCATCGCCGTGGCGCTGCCCCAATGGGCGCTGATCGCGCTGTTTCTGATTCCCTATCTGACGGTCGGCCACGACATACTCCGCAAGGCGGCGCTGGGCATCAAAAACCGCAAGGTGTTTGACGAGTGTTTCCTGATGACGGTGGCCACCGTCGGGGCCATCGCCCTGGGCGAGTACGGCGAGGGCGTGGCGGTCATGCTGCTGTATCAGGTGGGCGAGCTCTTCCAGAGCTATGCCGTGGGCAGGAGCCGCCGCAATATTTCCGAGCTGATGGACATTCGGCCCGACTATGCCAACCTGGAGGGCGAGGACGGCGCGTTTGAGCGGGTGGATCCGGACGAGGTGGAGGTCGGCTCGATTATCGTGATCGAGCCGGGCGAGAAGGTGCCCATCGACGGCGTGATCGTGGAAGGCGCGTCCGCGCTGAACACCAGCGCGCTCACCGGCGAGAGCAAGCCCATGGACGTGACCGTGGACGACGCCGTGCTCAGCGGCAGCATCAACCTCTCCGGCGTGCTGCGGGTGCGCACCACGGCGGAGTTCGACGAGTCCACCGCCTCCAAAATACTGGATTTGGTGGAAAACGCAGCCTCGCGCAAGTCGAAGTCGGAGAACTTCATTTCAAAGTTCGCGCGGGTGTACACGCCCTTCGTGTGCTATGCCGCGCTGGCGCTGGCGATCATCCCGCCGCTGTTTTGCATGATCAGCGGCGTTGGGCTGGCGGGCTATGCTTCCGCCGGGGCGCTGTGGCGCGAGTGGATATTGCGCGCCTGCACCTTCCTGGTCATCAGCTGCCCCTGCGCGGTGGTCATCAGCGTGCCGCTGAGCTTCTTCGCGGGGCTGGGCGGGGCCAGCAACCAGGGCATTCTCATCAAGGGCTCCAATTACCTGGAGACGCTCTCCCAGGTGCGCACGGTGGCCTTTGACAAGACCGGCACCATCACCAAGGGCAGCTTCGAGGTCACCGCGGTGCATCACAACCCCATCGACGCCCAGCGGGTGCTGGAGTACGCGGCGCTGGCGGAGTGCCACTCCTCCCATCCGATCAGCCTGAGCCTCAAGAGGGCCTATGGCAAATACATCGATCAGAGCCGCGTTGCGGACGTTCAGGAGCTCAGCGGTCACGGCATTCTCGCGAAGGTGGACGGCATGGACGTGGCGGTGGGCAATGAGAAGCTGATGAACCGCGTTGGCGTGGCGTTTCAGCACTGCCACCACGTGGGCACGATCATCCACGTGGCGGTCGGCGGCGAATATGCGGGACACATCGTGATCTCCGATGAGTTGAAGGAGCACGCCCGCGACGCCATGGCGGCGCTGAAGCGGGCAGGCGTCGAGCGCACGGTGATGCTCACCGGCGACGCGAAGAGCGTGGCCGAGCAGGTGGCGCGGGACGTGGGTCTGACGGATTTCCGGGCGGAGCTGCTGCCCCAGGACAAGGTGGCTTGCGTGGAGAGCCTGCTCAGGGAGAGCCGGGGCGGCGCGAAGCTGGCCTTCGTGGGCGACGGCATCAACGACGCGCCGGTGCTCTCCCGCGCGGATGTCGGCATTGCCATGGGCGCGCTGGGCAGCGACGCGGCCATCGAGGCGGCGGACATCGTGCTGATGGACGACGATCCGCTGAAAATCGCCAAGGCCATCAAAATTTCCCGAAAGTGCCTGCGCATCGTGAAGCAAAACATCGGCTTCGCGCTGGCGGTGAAGGCCGTGTGCCTGGTGCTGAGCGCGCTGGGACTGGCGAATATGTGGATCGCTATCATCGCTGATGTGGGCGTGATGATTCTGGCTGTGCTGAACGCGATACGGTGCTTGTTTGTGAAGCAGCTATAGATTTACCCTTGACTAATCGGCGGTGCTTCCTATAAGATACTATCGATATCTGAACAGGCATTGAGTTGCCGGGTCACAGCCGTGACAGCGGACGCATTTTATCCGCGGGACAGTCATATTTTGACGTGTCTCGCGGATTTTCATTGGGATTAGCGGACGGGACCGCAAGGTGGAAATCGAGGATTTCGCGGTCTGCTTTGCAGACTGGCATGGTAAAATCCAAGGTTTTAGCATGCACCGCACAGGAGGCCGCGGGGCTTCGGCGAAAATCGTTTTAAGGAGGGAGCGGCATGGATGGACGGCCGCAGGAGGCATTGCGGGTGTCGCTGGTCAGCATCGCCGTGAATCTGTTGCTGTCCGCCGCCAAGCTGGCGGCGGGCCTGATCGCGCGTTCCGGGGCGATGGTGTCGGACGCGGTGCATTCCGCGTCGGATATATTCAGCACCATCATCGTCGTCATCGGCGTGAAGCTGTCCGGCAAGGCGCCCGATCGAGAGCACCCCTATGGCCACGAGCGCATGGAGTGCGTGGCAGCCATCGTGCTGTCTGTGATATTGCTGATCACGGGCTTGTTCATCGGCCAGGAGGGCGCGCGGCGCATCCTCGCGGCGCAGACGGAGGCGCTGCCGGTGCCCGGCATGCTGGCGCTGGCGGCGGCGGTCGTCTCCATCGCTGTGAAGGAGGCCATGTTTTGGTACACGCGCCGCGCCGCCAAGCGTCTGGGCTCCGCCGCGCTGATGGCCGACGCATGGCATCACCGCTCCGACGCCCTCAGCTCTGTCGGCGCGCTGATCGGCATCGTCGGGGCGCGGATGGGCCTGCCGGTGCTGGATCCGCTGGCCAGCGTGGTGATCTGCGCCTTCATTGCCAAGGCGGCCTTCGACATCTTCAAGGACGCCATCGACAAGATGGTGGACCACAGCGCCGAGCCGGCCACCGAGGCCGCCGTGCGCGACTGCGTGATGAAGCATGAGGCGGTGCGGGGCATCGATCTGCTGCGCACGCGGGAATTCGGCAACAAGCTCTACATTGAGCTTGAGATCGCGCTGGACGACGCGCTGCCCCTGGCCCAGGCCCACGCCATCGCCGAAGAGGTCCACGACGACGTGGAGCGCACCTTCCCGCAGGTAAAGCACATCATGATTCATGTGAACCCCGCGACTTAAAATCCTTCAAGCTTCGTTTAAGAAACATGCTCTATAATGGCCACGTAATCGAGAGAGGAACGGCGCGAACCGCTCCGCATCCCGCGAAACACCATCGACGGAACCGAAAGGAGCGTTCAAAATGAAAAAGCTGATCAGTCTGATTCTGACCCTTGCGATGCTGGCGCTGTGCGTGCCGGCCCTGGCGGAAAATTCGACCCCGCCGGATATGCCCAGCGGTGATTTCCCCGGCGAGCCCCCGGAGGGCGGCGGCCCCGGCGGCAACTTCCCCGGCGAGCCCCCGG